>NZ_JAMYNH010000016.1:0-125769 GCF_040318975.1 Mesorhizobium sp. M0983
AATCGCCAAGCTTTACTCAGTATACTCACGAACGCCCGACCGCTCCATCGGCCGAACAGCCGATCGCAGTCACATCCCTACTGCCCTACTGCCCTACTGCCCTACTGCCCTACTCCCCTAGCCGAGCATCATGACTTACCAATCCCCAATCTCCCCCGGCCGCTCCTGGTACGAGGACACGGCCGGACCAAGGCCCGAATATCCGGCGCTCGACGGCGACCGGACATGCGACGTGGTGATCGTCGGCGGCGGCTTTACCGGCCTGTCGGCTGCGGCTCATCTCGCCAAGTCAGGCGCGGATGTCGTGCTTATCGAAACGCATCGTTTCGGTGACGGCGCATCGGGCCGCAATGGCGGCCAGCTCGGCACCGGACAGCGGGCCTGGGCAGAGGAGCTGGAAGCGGAATACGGCTTTTCCTGCGCCAAGGCGCTGTTCGACCTGGCCGAAGAGGCCAAGGCGCATCTCCTCGACTTCGCCGCGGTGCACCAGATCGAGATCGACTATATGCCCGGCCAAATGTCGGTGGCGCACAAAAAGCGCTATGTCGACGACTACAAGGCACATGCCGAGATCATGGCAAGCCGGTTCGGCTATCCGCACATCTCATTCATGGATGCCGCGGAGACAGCCGAGCGGCTCGGCTCGACGCATTATTTCGGCGGCACCCGCGACACGGGCACCGGCCACATCCATCCGCTGAAGCTGGTGATCGGCACCGCAAAAGTCGCGGCACAGGCCGGCGCAAAGCTTTTCGAGCAGACACCGTCGACCGGCATCACCTCCGGCGGCGGCAAAGTGAGGGTGACGACGCCGAAGGGCACGATCATCGCCGGGAAGTGCTTGATCGGGGTCAACGCCTATGGCGGCACGCTCGAGCCGGTGAGTGCTTCGCATATCATGCCGATCGGCTCATTCATCGGCGCAACGGTACCGCTGGGCGCCGATTCCAAAGTGTTGCCGGGTGGCGAGGCGGTCGACGATTCGCGCTTCGTCGTGCGCTATTTCCGCAAATCGAAGGATGGGCGGCTGCTGTTTGGCGGGCGCGAGATCTACGCAGTCAACGATCCCAAGGACATTCACATCCACATCCGCCGGCAGATCGCCGAGATCTATCCGGCACTGAAGGACATTGAGATCACCCATGGCTGGGGCGGCTATGTCGGCATCACCGTACCGAGAAAGCCGTTCGTGCGCGAAGTCATGCCCAATGTGATCTCGGTCGGTGGTTATTCCGGCCACGGCGTCATGCTGTCCAATTTTTTCGGCAAGCTTTATGCCGAGACGGTCGCCGGCAACCGCGACCGGCTGAAGCTGATCGAGGATCTGAAGATTCCGCCTTTCCCCGGCGGCCGGCGTTTCCGCGCGCCACTGCTCTTTCTTGCGCTCAACTGGTACGCGTTGCGGGACAGGATTTAACCAGGCGTTGCAGAATCCTTAACCAGGGCGCAGAATCCCCGCCAAGGGCGCAGTGATGCCACAATCGCGGGCGAAAGATGATGCTCGTGGGCAGCTGAACGGGGAATTTTTGCGGGCCTGCCCGCTTTTGGTTTGGGAACGATGCCGATCGAAATGCCGGCACTCCGGCATCGTCGTGAGAACATCGGCCCGCAAATGGAGGTGGCAAGTGTGAGAGAGCCCTTCAGTTTCGGTGCGCCGGAACGACGGCGCCTTGCGATGCAATTCGGTTACGATATGCGGCCGACGTTCTGGCACGGGGTCCGGTCGAACGCGCATCTCGTGATCGCTGCGCTTGGCACGGCAGCACTGCTCGGCGTTGCCGCAGTGGCGCTGTGGCTGGCCTTGCCGGCCAATGAACGACAGGCGGCGGCGAGCCCTGAGCAGACCGTTCCGACCATTCCGGTCAAGACGACGAAGATCATGCCTTCCAAGGTCGCTGCGGCGCCGCGGACGACGGGCAAGGCCGACGCGGTTTCCCCGGCGGTGGCCGCGGCGGAAGCCGACATACCGGCGCTGGCTCCCAACGATCCCCGCTGGACGGGACCAAAGACGGCATCGGCCGCCGCCACAGCAGCATCCGACCAACTGGCAAGCCAGACCGATCAGGCGGCCGATAAATCGTCTGCTTCGGTGGCATTCGCCGATCCGGCAGCGAAACCCGACGCTGCGGCATTGTTTGCCAAGGTGGCGGCTCCCGGCAGCTCGACGAAAAACACAGGGCCCGACGGTGCGCAGACCGCTGCCATCCCCACACCCAAGCCGCAACTGCCGACGCAGTCCGCGAGCGAAGACGACAACAGCACCAAGGCAAAATCCGGAAAAACCAATACTGCCGGTACCGGACGCATCCTGAGATCCGTCACCATGCGCACCGGCCCAAAGAAGAATGCGGCCGCCATTCTCACCGTGCCGGCCAAGACCTCGGTGCAAGTGATGAGTTGCAAGCAGTGGTGCCAGATCGTCTACAACGGCAAGCGCGGCTGGGTCTACAAGAGCTACGTCAAAACCGGGGCGTAGGACAGACAGAGCGATCGCGGCTCGGATCGCTCGCCATCAGCCGCCTGTCGCCGGATGGCCTAGGGGTTCAAATGCAACGGCCGCCGTCGACTTCCAGCGCCACGCCGGTGATGAAAGCTGCTTCATCCGATGCGAGCCAAAGCGCGGCATTGGCCACGTCAAGCGGCGTCGAAAGCCGGCCGAGCGGGATCGATGCGCGGAACTTCTCGCGGATCTCGGGTGTGTCGGCGCCCATGAATTTCTCAAGCATGCCGGTCTCGCCGGCGACCGGGCACAGGCAGTTGACACGGATGTTCTTTGGCGCGAGTTCCACCGCCATCGATTTGGTCGCGGTGATCGCCCAGCCCTTCGATGCGTTGTACCAGGTGAGACCAGGCCGCGGCCTGATACCGGCCGTGGAAGCCGTCGTCAGGATGACGCCGCCGCCTTGCCGCTCCATGGCCGGCACCACGGCAAGTGCTGCGTTGTAGATTGCCTTCATGTTGACTGACGTGATCAGGTCGAAGGTCGCTTCGTCGACTTCCAGCATGTCACCGTTGCGATGGGTGTAACCGGCATTGTTGACCATGATGTCGATGCGACCGAAGGCGCTCATTGCAGCATGGACCATGTCGTCGAATTCGGACCGCAGCGAGACGTCGGTCTGGGTCCAGATCGCCTTTTCGCCGATCTCGCCGGCGACGCGCTCTGCGTCCTTGGCGTTCAGATCGGCGACAACGACCCGCGCGCCCTCCTCGGCAAAGCGCCTGGCCATGCCCTCGCCAAAGCCCGAGGCAGCGCCGGTGATGATGGCGACCTTGTTTTGGAGGCGCATGCCTTTCTCACTCATCGTTGAAGACGATCGACGACGCGTTTGGCCATGGCCATCGAAAGATGTGTGTCCATTGCCGATTTCTCCTTTGGCTTTCGCCTTGATCCCGCTCTATGCTGCACCTGCGAACGCTCCCGGAAGCATCGCTTGCCGACAAGCCTCCGGCCAGAGCCGGTGTCAAGAGCACACGCGGATGTGACGCAATGACACTGGCAAGTTTAAATCGATTAGATTATATCAGCCGCGTTATCGCGACCGGCGTCAGAGCGGACAGACCATGACCAGCCAGATCATCCCCGTCGACCCTTTCGACTTTATCATTTTCGGCGGCACCGGCGATCTGTCGGAACGCAAGCTTCTGCCGTCACTGTACCACCGGCAGCGCGACCACCAGTTTTCCGAGCCGACGCGCATAATCGGCACATCACGTTCGAAGATGACCGATGAGGAATTCCAGTCTTTCGCCCGGCAGGCGATTGCCGATCATGTGAAACCGGAAGATATCGACGCCACGGAACTGAAAACGTTCCTCGCACGGCTCTCCTATGTCCCGGCCGACGCAACCACAGGTGCCGGCTTCGACAGGCTGAAGAAGGCGATCGGCGACAGCGAACACATCCGCGCTTTCTATCTGGCGGTGGCGCCGGCGCTATTCGGCGACATCTCGCACAAGCTGAAGGAGCACGGGCTGATCACGCCGAATTCGCGGATCGTGCTGGAAAAGCCGATCGGCCGCGATCTCGCTTCGGCGCGCGCGCTCAACGACCTGGTCGGCGACGACTTCCATGAAAGCCAGATTTTCCGCATCGACCACTATCTCGGCAAGGAGACGGTGCAGAATTTGATGGCGCTGCGCTTCGCCAACGCGCTCTACGAGCCGTTGTGGAATTCCGCCAATGTCGATCATGTGCAGATCACCGTGGCCGAGACGGTCGGCCTGGAAGACCGCGTCACCTATTACGACAAGGCTGGCGCGTTGCGCGACATGGTACAGAACCACATGCTGCAGCTGCTCTGCCTCGTCGCCATGGAGGCGCCGTCGTCGATGGACGCCGATGCCGTCCGTGACGAAAAACTGAAAGTGCTGCGGGCGCTGAAACGCATCAACGGCAACGAAGCGCCCAAGCACACGGTGCGTGGGCAATACCGTGCCGGCGCCTCGGCCGGCGGGCCGGTGAAGGGCTATGTCGAGGAACTCGGCAAGAACAGCAACACCGAGACCTTCGTTGCGCTCAAGGCCGAGATCGGCAACTGGCGCTGGGCCAGCGTGCCGTTCTACCTCCGCACCGGCAAGCGGCTGGCGACCCGCGTTTCGGAGATCGTTATCGAATTCAAGCCAATCCCGCATTCGATCTTCGGCGAGAGCGCCGGGCCGGTCTCCGCCAACCAACTGGTCATCAGGCTGCAGCCCGACGAAGGCGTCAAGCAGTTCATCATGATCAAGGATCCTGGCCCGGGCGGCATGCGGCTGCGCCAGATCCCGCTCGACATGAGTTTTGCGCAATCCTTCGACGGCCGCGCGCCCGATGCCTATGAGCGGCTGATCATGGACGTCATCCGTGGCAACCAGACGCTGTTCATGCGCCGCGACGAGGTCGAGGCTGCGTGGAAATGGATCGACCCGATCCAGGACGCCTGGGAAAGCGGAAGGCAAGAGGCGCAAGGCTACACCGCAGGCACATGGGGCCCCTCGGCCTCGATTGCGCTGATCGAACGCGATGGGCGGACATGGCACGAGAGCAATTAGGCGGCGCCTACAACTGGCACGAATTTGCCGGACGCCAGGAGTTGGCGACAGCGCTTGCCGGCCACGTCGCCGGCCGCCTGTCAAAGGCGATCGCCGAGCGCGGCACGGCACTGCTTGCAGTCTCGGGCGGCACGACGCCGGCGAAATTCTTCGCGGCGCTTTCGACCGTTCCTATCGCCTGGGAAAAGGTGACGATAACATTGGTCGACGAGCGCTTCGTGCCGCCCTCGTCGCCGCGCTCCAATGCCGGTCTGGTTGCCGCTAACCTGCTGCAGAACGCGGCCGCCGCCGCGAATTTCGTGCCGCTCTACCACGCTGCGGCAACTATCGCGGGCGCAGCGGTCTCCGACAGTGAGGCGCTGCAAGTGCTGCCCTGGCCCCTCGATGTTGTTGTGCTCGGCATGGGAACTGATGGCCACACCGCCTCGTTCTTTCCGGATGCCGACAACCTGGCAAGATTGCTCGATCCGTCGTCGCAAAGGATCGTGCTTCCGGTTCACGCGGCAAGCGCCGGCGAGCCGCGGCTGACGCTGTCACTGGCGCGGATCATCAATGCCGCCTTCATCGCGCTGCATATCGAGGGCGCGGAAAAACGCACCGCATTCGAGGCCGCGCTTGGAGTTGGAACACGAAAGCCCATTCGCGCCGTGCTCGATGCAACTCAAAAGCCCGTAGAGGTTTTCTGGGCACCCTGATCTCAACTTGGCTGCAGGTCCCGGCAACAGCCGGAAGGTGTTTGCGGGACCTCGCCTGAAAGGACCGACCGCCATGACCGCAAGACGCGACATCGAAGCCATCACCCAGCGCATCCGTGAGCGCTCCAGGCCCGGTCGCGAGGCTTATCTCGGCCGCATCGGCGAAGCCTCGAACCGCACCGCCAACCGGGCCGTGCTGTCCTGCGGCAACCTGGCCCATGGCTTTGCCGTGTGCAGTCCTTCCGAAAAGGTGGCGCTTGGCGGCGACCGGGTGCCGAACCTCGGCATTATCACCTCCTATAACGACATGCTGTCGGCGCATCAGCCTTTCGAGACGTTTCCGGCACTGATCAAGGACGCGGCCCGCGAGGCCGGCGGCATCGCCCAGGTGGCCGGCGGCGTGCCCGCGATGTGCGACGGCGTAACCCAGGGCCAGCCCGGAATGGAGCTGTCGCTGTTCTCGCGCGACGTGATCGCCATGGCCGCGGCGATCGGCCTGTCGCACAACATGTTCGATGCCGCCGTCTATCTCGGCGTCTGCGACAAGATCGTGCCGGGGCTGGTGATCGCGGCGCTGACCTTTGGTCATCTGCCGGCGGTCTTCATCCCGGCCGGGCCGATGACGACCGGCATTCCGAACGACGAAAAGGCCAAGATCCGCCAGCTCTATGCCGAGGGCAAGGCGGGGCGGGCCGAACTGCTCGAAGCCGAATCCAAATCCTATCACGGGCCGGGAACCTGCACTTTCTACGGCACCGCCAATTCCAACCAGATGCTGATGGAGATCATGGGCCTGCACACGCCTGGCGCCTCGTTCGTCAATCCGGGCACGCCGCTGCGCGACGCGCTGACCAGGGAAGCGACCAAGCGGGCGCTGGCGATCACAGCGCTCGGCAACGCCTACACGCCAGCCGGGCGGATGATCGATGAGCGCTCGATCGTCAACGGTATCGTCGGCCTGCACGCCACCGGCGGTTCGACCAACCACACCATCCATTTGATCGCCATGGCGGCGGCGGCCGGCATCGCCATTACCTGGCAGGATATTTCCGACATCTCGGAAGCGGTGCCGCTGCTGGCGCGGGTCTATCCGAACGGCCTTGCCGATGTGAACCACTTCCACGCCGCCGGCGGGCTCGGCTTCCTGATCCGCGAACTGCTCGACGCAGGCATTTTACATGAGGATGTGCAGACGGTGTGGGGCGAAGGGCTGCGCCCCTACGCGGTCGAGGCCAAGCTCGGCGCCGATGGCGGCGTCGTGCGCGAGGCCTCGCCGCGCCAGAGCGGCGACGAGAAGGTGCTGGCGCCGTTCAAGAAGGCGTTCCAGCCGAGCGGCGGGCTGAAAGTGCTTTCAGGCAATCTCGGCCACGCCGTCATCAAGACATCGGCGGTCAAGCCGGAGCGGCGCATCATCGAGGCACCGGCCAAGGTGTTCGACAGCCAGCAAGGGCTGAACGAGGCGTTCAAGGCGGGGTCGCTGACCGGCGACTTCATCGCCGTCATTCGGTTCCAGGGCCCGAAGGCCAACGGCATGCCGGAATTGCACCGGCTGACCACCGTGCTCGGCATCCTGCAGGACCGCGGCCAGCATGTGGCGCTGGTTACCGACGGGCGCATGTCGGGTGCCTCCGGCAAGGTGCCGGCGGCGATCCACGTGACGCCGGAAGCGGCGGAGGACGGGCCGATCGCCAGGATTCATGACGGCGATATTATCAGGCTCGACGCCGAGGCCGGAACGCTCGAGGTGCTGGTGCCGGCCGGCGATTTCGCACTGCGCCGGCCCGCGGACAGCGACCTCATAGGCAATGAATTCGGCTTCGGCCGGGAGCTCTTCGCCGGGTTCCGGCAGATGGTGGGCCGCGCCGACCATGGCGCGAGCGCCTTCGGCGTGGCGTGACTTTTTCGGCCATGAGGAAGAGCGGCTGGTGGCCGCTCTCCCTTGGATCTATTGAACCGTCAGCTCGGCTCGCGCGCCGGCCCTGACCGTTACCGCGCCTTCCTTCGAGCTGCTGTCCGACTTCTCCGAAACCACCGCGTAGTCGCCAACCGACAAGGTGGCCTGATACTTCTGGTCATAGGCGTAGCCGACCGACTTGCGGGTTCCATCGATGTTCTTCTTGGCCTCGAATATCTCGATCTTCGAGGCCCCTGGCGCGGTGATCGCCAGCACGCCGGCGTTCATGGCGATCTTCAGATCCTGATGTTCGCCAATTTTGACACTGAACGGCTGCTCGGCCACCGCGAGATCGACGGTCGCGACCATTACATAATCGTCGGGCGGCAGATCGAACTTGCTGTCGGGGCCGTAGGCATAGGTCACCTCCTGCCTGGTCCCGCCGATGTCCTTTTTCGCCTGGAACACCTTGAAGCCGACGCCAGAACCCTCGGCCTTGTCGCCACCGGCAGCATAGTAGGCGTTGGCGACGACATGCCCGACGCCGACGATGATATCCTTGTCGATGACCCTGCCGGCGGCAAGCGGGACCGTCTCGGTAACCACGCCCTGGCCGATCGTGACGGTCACCTTCTCGTCGCCGGCCGGCAGCACGACTTTCGTGTCGCCATAGTAGGTCGGCAGGGTGTCGACGCCTGGATAGGCGATCACGACCGCCGCGCCGCCGTCAACGTCCGCCCCTTCGCTTGGCCGCGGGTGGATAACCAGCGTGCCGGCATTCAACGTGAAGAGCGGCTTGGCGACCTGGCCAGGCTCGATCTTGATCTTCTGTTCGGCCTTGGCCTCGCCGGCGCGCGCGACGACGATATAGTCGCCCGCCTCCAGATTGCCCTTGTAGGCGCCGTATTCGGTGGCGACGGGATCGCCGCGCGTGCCGTCGGAATTCGCCTTATAGATCTCCCAGGCATTGCCGTCGGTGACGGGATCGCCACCTTCGGCAAGCACGACGGTGGGCACGAAATTGGACTCCGCCGGCTGGGCAGGCGCCGGCTGGGGAGCAGGCTCCGGGGCGGCAGCCGGTTCAGGAGCGGATGGCGGCGGCGCAACGGTCTCGACGAGGGCGTCCTGCAATGCCTTTTCATCCGATGCTTCGATATATTTGCCGCCGGTGTTATCGGCCAGGCAGGCGACCTGCTTGCCTTCGGCAGCCGTCAGGCCAAAGCCGACGACATCGACGGTGAAGTCGATGCCGGCAGCCTCAAGCTCCTTGCCGAGCGCACAGGGATCGCCGCTGCATGTCTCGATGCCATCGGTGATGAGAACGACCGTCGCCTTGTCCTCGGTGTATTTCAATGCTTCCGCCGCTTGCTTGACAGCGGCGGTCAGCGGCGTCTTGCCCTGAAATTTCAAGCTGTCGGCCGCGGCTGAGATCGCACTTGCCGAGCCTGCCTGCGGCGGCACGATGAGTTCGATGTCGTCGCAACTGGCCTTCTCGCGATGGCCATAGGCCATGAGGCCGATTTCCTCATCGGCCGGGACCGATTGCAGCACGTTCCGCAGCGATTGACGGGCGATTTCGAGCTTGGGCTTGCCGTCGATCTGCGCCCACATCGAGCCGGAGGCATCGAGAATGACGATGACGCGATCGGCGGCGAAACCGAACCCCGTCGTCCAGAGCAACAGGGCCGCCGCAGCGACGCTCCGCACAAATCCCGCCATCAAAAATCTCCCCCGTCAGTCGCCGCCGCTCGGCGCCGGAACGCTATTTGACGCCGCGTCGCGACACAAGCCCGGACGGAGTACGAAGCTGCGTCGCCTCTCTGCCAAACCCTCAATAGGTCGTGCGGCGTTCCTCGGAAGGCGGCCGGCCGAATTGCAGCCGGTAGCTCTGGGCAAAATAGGAATGCGAGGTGAAGCCGGTGGCGATTGCCACGTCGAGGATCGGCATGTTGGTCTGGCGCAGCAATTCGCGCGCCCGCTCGAGCCTGAGCCGCATGTAATAGCGCCCGGGCGTCACACTGAGATGGCGCAGGAACAGGCGCTCGACCTGGCGCACCGACAGGCCCGCCGACTTGGCGAGCTGCACCGCCGACAGCGGCTCGTCGAGATGGTCGGCCATCAGCTCGACGATGCGGCGCAGCTTCTCCGACTTGCCGGTCAGGTCGCGTTCCGGGCCGACGCGCTGGCGGTCCCCGGCCGAGCGGATGCGCTCATGCTGGAACTGGTTGGCGACGCCATTGGCGAGACTCGAGCCGAAATCGCCGCGCACGATTTCCAGCATCAGGTCGATCGAGGTGGTGCCGCCGGCGCAGGTGTAGCGCTTGCGGTCGATCTCGAAGACGTTGCCGGTGCAGTTGATGTCCGGAAAGCGTTCGAGGAACCCGGCGCGGTTTTCCCAATGGATGGTGCAGCGATAGCCATCGAGCTGGCCTGCTTCGGCAAGCAAATAGGAGCCGACCGAAAGCGCGCCGAGCGCATTGCCGCGCCGGCCCCAGCTGCGCAGCGCCGCCAGCACCTTGCTCTTGCCGGGAAATTCCGTCGTCAGCCCGACCGAGACGAAAAGGATATCGACCGGCGGCAGATCGACAACGGCGTAGTCGATCTTGAGCGGCAGGCCGTTGGAAGCCATGACGGCATCGCCGTCGGCCGACACCGTCGTCCAGCCATAGAAATCGCGGCCGAGCAGCCGGTTCGCCGACCGGAACGTGTCGATTGCCGCGGCCAGCGAGAACATGGAGAACTTGTCGACCAGCAGAAACCCGAACTGCCGGCCGCCCTGAACGGGATCATTGGTGACCGGCCGTTCTAAGGGAACAGTGAGGTTCGGCAAGGACGCTGCTCTCTGGTCAGAAGGAAGGCCGTTTCAACCCGGCTGCGAGGTAGGCGGAAGCTAGCGTGTTGGCCATCAGCATGGCAATGGTCATCGGCCCGACGCCGCCAGGCACCGGCGTGATGGCGCCGGCCGCCTTCGCTGCTTCGGCAAAGGCGACATCGCCGACGAGGCGGGTCTTGCCTTCGCCCTTTTCAGGTGCGGCGATACGGTTGATGCCGACGTCGATGACGGTGGCGCCAGGCTTGACCCAGTCGCCGCGGACCATTTCAGGCCGGCCGACGGCTGCGACCAGAATATCGGCGGTGCGGGCAAGCGCCGGCAGGTCCCTGGTGCGGCTGTGTGCGATGGTGACCGTGCAGTTGGCGGCAAGCAGTAGATTCGCCATCGGTTTGCCGACGATGTTCGAGCGCCCGACGACGACCGCATTGAGGCCGGACAGATCCTTGCCGCGCACCCGTTCGATCAGCAGCATCGAGCCGGCCGGCGTGCAAGGCACGAAGGCGGTCTCGAACTCGCCGGTGCCGAGCTTGCCGACATTGATGAAGTGGAAGCCGTCGACATCCTTCTCCGGCGCGATGGTCTGGATGACTTTGCCGGCATCGATATGGCCGGGAAGCGGAAGCTGCACCAGGATGCCGTTGATGGCCGGATCGGCGTTGAGCTGGCCGATGATCTTCAACAGGTCCGGCTCGGAGGTCTCGGCCGGCAGCGTGTGCTGAACCGAATGGAAGCCGCATTCCTTGGCGGTGCGGGATTTGGAGGCGACATAGACCTGGCTCGCCGGATCCTCGCCGACGATGACCACCGCGAGGCCGGGCTGCCGTCCGCCCTTTTCCGCCAGTTCGGCGACCAGGGCCTTGACCCGCCGCACCACGTCTTCGGCGACGCTTTTTCCGTCAATCAACTCAGCCATGAACCACCCTCGACGCCCGATCGCCTAAGCCTGCCGCGTTAAAGCATCCCGCGGCGTACTCCAGATACCTTTTATGCATGTCGTTGCCCAGAACCATGCGCAGCCGGGCGGACATGCAGCGCGGCATTTTCACGAAAATCGAGCCGGGCAATCCCGTCAATGCGCCGTCCCATGCCGCTAACTCGAAACCGGCATGTTTTATTCGACGCTTAGAAATAGCGGCGCGTGCGGTTTTCGGTGAGCTCGCGAACCGCTTCGCGGAATTCACGCAGGCTGGCACGGATTTCCTCGATCTGGCTTTGCTGATCGGCGGCTTCCGAAACCTGATTTGCCTCCTTCGACCAGGCCTGAGTATAGGCCGAATGCTGCGGCGTGGGTTGCTGCGGATAAGGTGGCTGTCCGGCATAGAGCGGCTGTAGATCGAAGGCAGGCGGCATCGCTGCGCCGGAATTTGTCGCGGCGGAAGTCTCGCCGGACGCCATCTCCTCCGGCGCTCTGCCGGGCATGAGCCTGCGCAGCGCTGACAACACGGTACCGATCGGACCCCGACGCGCTGCCCGGTACGCTTTGTCCTCAGCGGGACCGGCATCGCGGCCGCCAACGGAGCCAGCGGGGTCGAACAATACATCGGCAGCTGCAGGCTCTTCCGTCAGTATGGTGGCGGCCTCCGGCCCATCAGGATGGAGCTGGCTTGTGCCGGCGGCTGCCAACAGGATCGGACTGGCACGCGCCTCGCGGCGCGACCGGGCGAGACGATGGCGTGTGGCGGCATCCTCGCGCCATGACGGGCCTGCACGGTCCTCTAGCGAAACCAGCGATGCTTCGTCCTCGTCGCGCACTGCCTCGACGAGCGACAGCAAAGACCGCTCGTTCCTCCAGTGTTGACGATTATCCCTGTAAGCCATGGTTCCTGGAGCTTTCCCCTAGGGCTGGGACGTAGCGACCGTCCACTGGTTAAGCCATGCTAAACAGGCATAGGAAATAAAAGGTTAATTTGGTCGGCTGAGAGACCTCGTTTCCCGCCTTAAGACAATGCCATCGAGTTCGTCGCCCACGATTGGTCGATCACTCGAAAAATGGCGGGATGTCGGTTAAGGGTTCATGAAGTCGCCCTCTTGAACACCGTCAGAATTCGGGGGAGGCTATCCGTATGATAACGCCAGACACTCCGTTTGCGCTGATGCTGGAGATGCACGCTGTGCTCTTCGGAGTTCCGGTGCTTAGTCTGCTGGCAGGGACCGCAATCCTTGCTTTGATACGCCGATGGCGCTTTTCTTCAGGGGCCGTGGCGGCTTGCAAGATGGCTATGGGAGTCGGCGTCGTGGCCGTGGCAGTTGTGCTTGGTTGGGGAGGATTTCTTGTCGGCTTTGGTGCGCTGTTGGAGAATCCAGGCTATCGCTCCCACCTCGTCTGCAATCCCTGTTTTTAGTCTGGGATGGGCCGAACCTGGCCGTCCAGAGTGATCGGGTCAGGACTGACCGAGCCCGATCAGGCGGCGAAAGCGGCGACATAACCCGGCCCCTGATCAAGGTCCGAGAGGGGCTTCCCCGTCCGTCCACGAACGTCTATGGCAAAGCCAACCATTTCGAATGGAGAGCTTCGATGACGATCAGGCTTGTTCTCGCCGGTTGCGGCAATATGGGCTACGCCATGCTCTCCGGCTGGCTGAAAGCCGGCAAGCTGGCTCCGGCTGCGGTGTTCGTGGTCGAGCCCAATGCCGAGTTGCGCAAGCGTGCCGAAGCACTGGGCTGCGCTGCTGCCGCGGATATCGGCGCCATACCGGCCAACGCCGTTCCGGCCCTCGTCGTCATTGCGGTCAAGCCGCAGGTGATCCGCGACGTGACGGCTGGCTACATCCGCTTCAACGATGGCCGAACCACTTTCCTCAGCATCGCCGCGGGGACGCCGGTCGCCACGTTCGAAGGCATTCTCGGCGACCGCGCGCCGATCGTGCGCTGCATGCCCAACACGCCGGCGGCTATCGGCAAGGGCATGATGGTGGTGTTTTCCAACAGGCTGGTTTCCGAGGACACCAAACGCCTTGTCGCCGACCTGCTTTCGGCAAGCGGGCAAGTGGCCGATATCGATGACGAGGGCCTGATGGATACGGTGACGGCAGTCTCCGGATCCGGTCCAGCCTATATCTTCCATTTCATCGAAGCGCTGACCGTGGCCGCCGAGAAGGCTGGCCTGCCGACCGGGACTGCCAAGCTCTTGGCCATGCAGACGGTCTACGGCGCCGCATCGCTGGCCGCCGAAAGCGGCGAGGAGCCCGGCGTGCTCAGGCAGCAGGTGACCAGCCCCAACGGCACCACGGCTGCGGCCCTTGCAGTACTGATGGGCGAGGACCGGCTGACACGCCTGCTCACCGAGGCGGTGGAAGCGGCGCGGCTGCGGTCGATAGAGCTGGGGAAGTAGGGCTTTCAGGGGAAGCCGGTCGGCGGCGATGATCTGCCGTGCATTTCAGGGGCAATAGCAAACGCTCTGTAGCGATCCTTCGCGCCCCCCTCTGTCCTGCCGGACATCTCCCCCACAACAAGGGGGGAGATTGGCAGTTTGGGCGCTCCGCTCACGAACTGCGATGTTGGAGATTGGCGAAAGCCGGCGTGACGTCCGATCTCCCCCCATGTGGGGGAGATGTCCGGCAGGACAGAGAGGGGCGCTGTCCCGCCGACGTCAAAGTTTCTGCACCGCACCTAACCCGCCCCATACAGCATCTCGTCCTGCAGCCGGCGCAAGGCGAATAGCCTGGTCGTCGGGTCGGGCGCGGCATTGTCGGCGGTGAGCAATTCGCCTTTCCTCACCGGTTTCAGCACCTTGCCGCCTTCGAGCAGGCCGACGGGCACGGCGTGGTGGGCGCGAGCCTCCTCGACGGTCATGGTCCAGGAGCGGTAGCAGGTCTCGCCGATCGCGTCGAACGTCTCGCCTGCCGCCAGATCGCGCTTGGCCACGGCGCAGACCTCGGCCACCGGCCTCGGCAGCGGCACCATGTCGGGCTTGCCGTAAAGCGCGATACGGGCGGCCGTCAGCGGCACTTCCAGCGAGGTCAGATGGTAGGGCCTGAAGAAGCTGTAATAGGGGCCGTGGCCGATATGCAGATCGTCCATGCGCTCGATGATCCGCGGATGAGTCGCCTCGACGATGACGAAGACACCGGGCGCCACGCCCTTGCCGACGGTATAGTCGACAACGCCCTTCTTCGACAGGATGCCGCCCTGCTCGCGCGGGATCAGCACCTTGACCAGCTCGTCACGGTCGGCCTTGGGGCCGTGCATGCCGGGAACGTCGGGTACCAGCCCAGTGGCGTTGGCGATGGCGCACATCTCGACCATGGTTTTCGAGCCGTCGACGAACTCGACCAGCATGCGCGGATTCATGTTGCGGCGCAGCGCTTCCGCGCGGTAGTCGTCGGGAACGGCGTCGTGGTTGAGAGGGTTGTTCTTGCCCTTGCCGGCGGAGACGATGGTGTAGCCGAGCGCCGAGGCGAACTCGATCAGCTCCATGCAGCTCGACGGCTCGTCGCCGGCGCCGACCGAATAGACGACGCCGAGCCGGTCGGCCTGCTGCTTGAGGTAGCAGCCAATAGTGACGTCGGCCTCGACATTCATCATCACCAGATGCTTGCCGTGCTGCATCGCCATCAGGTCGAAATCGGCGGCGACGCCGGGCTTGCCGGTGGCATCGATGACAACATCGATGAGCGGATTGGTGACCAGCATCTCGTTCGAGGTGATTGCGATCTTGCCGCTCTCGATCGCCTGGCTGACCTTCGAAGCGCTGTCCGCTTCGGCTGCCATTGCCTCGTCGCCATAGGCGATGCGGATGGCGTCACGCGCTGTATGCGGCCGGCGGGTCGAAATCGCGCAAACCGAAATGCCCGGCATCAGCATGCCTTGTGTCACCAGATCGGTGCCCATCTCGCCCGAACCGATGACACCGATGCGCACCGGGCGGCCTTCCGCCGCGCGCTTGGCAAGATCCCGGGCAAGCCCAGTCAAGGCGACATTGGTCATGCTGAAAACGTCCACTGCTTTTTTGATTTGAAGCGGGAATAGCAGGGAACGGCAACCCTTTGCCAATCGAAACCGGTCGCGGCCACCTTTTCCTGTGCGCTATTGCAATTCGGCCAGCAACGCTTGTGCCTCGGCAAGGTTCTTTGCGGAGCCGGCGGCAAGGTCGTCCATCTTGCCATCCCGAAAGATGACGAGCGCATGCTGGCAGGCGGCTATCGCTTCCTCGGCCATTGCCTTCTGCTTGCGAGCAGCACCCAGATCGGTAAGCACGTCGCACAGGCTGTCCTCGGTGAACGCAATGCCCGGCACCGAACCGATCTTCTTCTGCACGGCGATGGCCTCGCGCAGGATCGGCACCGCCTCCTCGATTTTGGCGACGTCGTTTTCGGCGCGGCCGGCGAGCGTCAGCTGATAGCCGATCTCGTTTTGCAGGCTCGCCCAGCGCTCGGGGTCGCGGTCGCGGTCGACCTGGTCTGCCAACGCCCGATTGACGGCGACCGCCTCGTGGAACAAAGCCGGCGAAGGCTCTTTCGCGCCGATCATGCCAAGCACATTGGCCAGGCTTGCCTGCGTGCTGGCCCAACGTTCGGGGGCGCGGTCGCGCGTGCGCACGCTCTGGATCGAACGATAGATGCCGGCCGAACGCTTCAGCAGGGCAACGTCGTCGCGCCAGTAGCCCAGCGTCGAAAGCGCGGTGGCCAGATTGGTCTGGTTGCGCAGCCATTCGTCGGCATCCCTGTCGCGGCTTATCACTGTCAGTGCCGCCTCATAGGCCTGGACAGACTTGGCCATGGCGTCCGGGTCGGAACTGGCGTTTGCCTGCATCATGCGGACATTGCCGAGGTCGCCTTCGACCGAAGCCCAGAGCGAGCGGTCGGGCAGCGTGGCATAGACGGCCAGTGCCTTTTCATGCGCGGCCGCCGCCTTCTGGTAGAGCGACGGGTCATTGGCGCTGCCGGCAAGGTAGTAATAGGCGCTGCCGAGTTCGTTCTGCAGCTGGGCGTGATCTTCCGGCACCGTGGCGAGGTCGTAGAAGGGCAGCGCCGCTTCAAGCGCCGTCGCCGACTGGTTGAACGCTTCGCCGTCCTGCGTGCGGTCGCCCAGAACCAGGAGCACATGGCCGAGACCCCATTGCGTTGCCGCCCAAGCGTCGGGGTCGCTGTCACGGCTCTGCATTTCGAGCGCCGCGCGATAGGCCACCGCCGAGCGCTGGAGCGCCTCGTCCGAACCGCCATCGGCCTTGCCGAGCATGGAAAGTGCTGCGCCCAGCCGGTACTGCGTCTTCGCCCAGTCCTTCGGGGCGCTCTCCTTGGTTCGCACGGTGAGCGCTGCATCATAGGCGGCGACCGCTTCTTCAAGGACCGCTTTGTCGCGAGCACGGTCGCCCCAGGTCGACAGCGAGTTGCCGAGACTGTGCTCTATTGAGGCGAATTCGAGCGGCGCGGCGGCGACGGTATAGACCTGCGAGGCCTCGCGATAGGCGGACGCCGACTTCCGGAGATAGTCGATGCCGGTGTCCCGATCGCCAAGCGTCGCATAGACCGAGCCCAGATTCTGGTTCAACGAAGCCCAGTCGAGCGGCAGCTTTTCGCGCGGATATTCAGAAAGTGCGGCCTCATAGGCAGCGACCGCCTTGAGCAGCGCGTCATTGCCGGCCTGCCTGGCGCCGAGACGCTGCTAGGCATTGCCAAGCGTCAACTGGCCGTTTGCCCAGCTGGCCGGCGCATGGTCGCGCGTCCACACCGTCAGTGCGGCCTCTGCCGCCTCCCGAGCACGCTGAAGCGTAGCAATGTCGCCATTGATCTGGCCGATCGATTCCAGCGCCGAACTCAAATTGTTCTGGATCGTCGCCCATTGCGCCGGCGCGCGCTCGCGCGTCATTTCCTCCGTCGCCGCCTGATAGGCGGCAACGGCCTGCTCAAGCGTCGGTACGTCTTGTTCACGCTCCCCGAGGCGGAACAAGGCCGCGCCGAGATTGACCTGGCTCAACGCCCAGTCGAGCGGCCCGCGCTCCCTGCGGTATTCGGTCAGCGCGGCGCGATGCGCTTCGATGGCGGCGCGAAAGCTGTCGCTGGTGGCTTGGCGCTCACCCAGTTCGGAGAGCACGATGCCGAGATTATTCTCAGTCGCCGCCCATTCGAGCGGCAGCTTTTTCGACACTTGCACCTCGAGCGCCGCGCGGAACGAGGCAACGGCATTGTCGAGCAACGTCGTGCCGTTCTCGCGCTGGCCGAGCCGCCAATAGACGGTGCCGAGATTGCCTAGCGTCGAGGCCCAGTCGTCCGGATTGGCGTCGCGCGTGTAGACGCTCAGCGCCTGATCGAAGGCGGCTGCCGCTTTGTCGAGGTCTTCGCGGCCGGCCTCGCGCTCGCCCAGCGTCGACAGTGTGGTGGCGAGATTGTTTTGCGTGGCCGCCCATTGCCGCGGGCTGTTTTCGCGCGACACATAGGTCAGCGCCTTTTCATAGGCAGCGACCGCCTGCACCAGAAAGGCGTTGTCGCCCGAGAAAGAACCATGCGCGGAGAGCGCCTGGGCCTCGGCTGCCTTGTAGAACCAGGCTTCATGGTCGTCCCATTTCTCGACCTGCTCATAGGCCTTGGCATAGTCCTGGGCTGCCGCCTGATAGCTGAAGGAGATTTCGTAGGTTTTGGCGCTGTCGCCGAAAACCTCGGCAAACTCGAAACGACGCGCCTTGAGGTCGGCTTCAGCCTGGTCGACGGTCTTCGACAGTTCGCCAACGCGGGCCTTGGCCTGTTCATGGATTTTCTGCGCTGCTTCCAGCGCGCCTTCCTGCACCGCTTGTTCGGCCAGTTTTGAAAACCGGACGATTTCCGGATCCTGGCTCTTCAGCGTCGCCTGCTCGGCCAGTACCTGGCGACGTCGGCACCCTCGGCATCGTCGACGAAGCCTTCGAGGTCGCGCCGCAATTTGCGTGCGTCGCGATTGGTCGCGACATCGGTTTCGAAGCCGAGCCTGTCGAACATCTCCTCGATGGCGCGGGCGTCGTTTTCCGCATTGGGCAGCTTGCCGACATGCTCATAGTCGGACTGCCCGATGACGAGCGCGACGCCTTTTAGCGCCTTCGGCTCCTCGCCCCGAGCAGGAACCAGCGCGCACAAAAGCAGCGCGGCAAACGCCACGCCTATGCGCCCTGTTGCACCTGGAAACAACATCGCCCACCCCAACCCAGCGTGCAATCTTCCACAGCGCCATGGCATCATGATGGCCGGCGCTTGGCAAGTGTTCGGGCAAGAGGTGTTCTTGTCGTGGCCTGTCGTGCCGCTCCGTTGCGATCTTCGCGCCCCTCCCTCGCCCAGCGCTGCGCCGCCGCTACTTGTTTGTTGACAGCATGCGAGGCCCACATGTGGAATTTGGCAGCAGAGAGCTGGAGGCTCCTCAAGCAGAGCGTCCTCGGCTTCATCGATGACAATGCGCTGAGCCATGGGGCGGCGATAGCTTTTTATGCCACGACCTCGCTTGCGCCGATCCTGCTGATCGTCGTCGCTATCGCCGGCATGGCCTTCGGGCACGAGGCGGCACAACTCGCCCTTTCGGCACAGATCGCCGGCCTGATGGGACCGCAAAGTGCCGAGCTGCTGCAGGCGACGATCGAAAACGCTTCGCAGAAGGAAGCGGGAACCCTTGCCAGCATTCTGGGGCTGGTCACGCTGTTCGTCGCCGCATCCGGCGTGTTCGGCGAAATGCAGCTGGCGCTGAACGAAATCTGGAAAGTCAAACCGAGGGCAGCAACGATCTCACGGCTGGTGCGGGCACGCATTGCAAGCCTGGGCCTGGTCGCCGCTCTCGGTTTCCTGCTCCTGGTGTCCTTGGTTGTAAGCGCCGCGATTTCGGCGCTCGGAGACGTCATCAACGCCTATCTGCCGTTCGGCACCATCATCCTGAGCGCGGTCAACGGGATTGTCTCGTTTGCCCTGATCGCGCTGCTGTTTGCCGCGATCTACAAGGTGCTGCCCGACCGCAGTCTGCAATGGCGCGATGTCGGCCTTGGCGCCGTCGTCACCGGGTTTCTGTTCACCATCGGCAAGTCGCTGATTGGCTGGTATATCGGAACCAGCGCTTTCGCATCGTCGTACGGCGCGGCCGGCGCCCTGCTCGTCGTGCTGTTGTGGGTCTACTATTCGGCCGAGATATTTCTGCTGGGCGCCGAATTCACGCGAGCCTATTCGGTTCGGCACGGCAGCCGGTCCGATTTGAAGAACAAGGTGGAATCGCATGACAAATGAGTTCACGCCGAAATTCGACTTGGCCGGCAAGGTGGTGCCTGTCACCGGCGCCTCGCGCGGCATCGGCCGCGCCGGCAGGCGAACTGCATCGGTCAAACCTGGTGTCCAGCTTTCTCATTCATTGCCGGCGAGCCAACGGACCATGTTCGCCATCAGTTTTCCGTAGAACGGCCATCCGAGGAAATTCTGCGAGAGCCAATGCGGGCCGATATCTGTTGCCCAGGCAATCGTGCGGCCGCGGCCATGGCTACCGACGGCAAGGAGCGGCCAGTCGGTGCCGCGGTGGTGGCAGGTCGCCAGAAGCCGGGACGAACCGTCGTGCCTGAATTCCAGCTTGTTCATGCCGAGGATCGGCGGCAACGGCCCCTCCACCCCGGAAAAAATCGGGTGGGATGACTGCAGGATGGAGGTCTGCAGGCCTTGCGGGACCTCCATGCCGTCGCTGTAGGGGAGGCAACGGACCGGCAGCACGTCCTCGACCGGGGTGTCGTGGAAACGCGCCGTCCCGAACATGCCCTGAAAACCCATATAGCCGCCGGCCAGCATCAGCCCGCCCCCACGTTCGACATAGGCCTTGAGCAGATCGAGGCGGTTGACGCCGACACGCCCGGCGCGGGCATCCGGCGTCACCAGCAATGTCAGGGCGCCGACGTCGGAGATCACCACCGCCTGATATTGGGCGAGCCCATCGAGGTCATAGGGAAACTCCGCGCTGCAACGCTCACCGCCGATCTGCGTGACGGCGATGCCCTCAGTGGCCAGCGCGGCATTGAAGGCCGTCGCGCCATTTGTCGAGGTCGCACTTGTAAGCACATCGCTACCGACGGCGACCGACGTCGTCGCCGCAAAGGTTTCGCCCGCAAGCAATATCTTCATTGCCGCCCCCGCACTGTTTTCATTCGAGAGGTTTAGGAAGGGCGCCGGTTGGACCGGCGCCCCGCGGAGTTCGAACTCCAAAGGATCAGAACTTGAACTCGGCCAGATTTTCGGGGGTCACGATCTTGGCTGGACCAAGGATCAGTTCGCCGCCGGCGCCAATCGTGTATTCGCCGAGCCTGCCTGCCGTGAACTTCTCACCCTCCTTTCCGGTGATCTTGCACTGCGCAAGCGCCTGGGCCGTCTGGTAGGTAAGATAGCCAAGATCGGTGACGTTCCACCAGATATCCTGGGCCGCCCCGTCCTTGATGTATTTCGAGATCAGAGTAGCCGGCGCGAGGCCGGTCAGCTTGACCTTGCCGATCATGCCCGCCTCCTCGAGCGCACGCGCGGCCGCCGGAAGGCCGATGCCTGCCGGGACGATGATCACCTTGAGATCGGGAAACGCCTGGACCAGCGCCAGCGCCTGCTGCTGGTTGATTTGTTCGCTTTCTTCGCCATAGGCCACCTGCACCAGCTTCATTTTGGAGAACTTCGGCTCGGCAGCCATCTTCGCCTTCATGAAGTCGATCCAGGCGTTCTGGTTGGTCGCCGTCGGCGTCGACGACAGGATCGCGAATTCGCCTTCACCGCCGCTGAGGGCGAATGCACTTTCCAGCATCATCTCGGCGAGACTGTCGCCCTTGACCTGATTGACAAATGCCGCGCGGGCATCGGCGGCCACATCGGAGTCATACGAAATCACCCTGACGCCCTGCTGAACGGCGCGCTTCAGCGCCGGCGCGACGGCATTGGCGTCGTTGCTGGCGATTGCGATGACCCCGACCTTCTGCGACACTAGGCTGTTGATGAATTCGATTTGCGCCTCGGCGGTCGCCTGCGATGGGGCGACCTGGGTAGCGGTGCCGCCAATTTCCTTGGCTGCCTCTTGTGCGCCTCCAAAAGCCACTTTGAAGTAGGGGTCTGTGTCGAGCTTGGGCAGGAAACCGACCGTTACGGGTTCCTTGGCGCATTCCTGGCTGAAGGCCAGCGAGGTTGGCGCGAGCAGAACCGCGGATGCGAGCAGGGCTAATCTAAACGCTTTCATTGTGACTCCTCCGTCAAAATTCGGGCTTAAAGGAAGGGGCCCGAGATCACCCCTTGGTCTCGCGCATTGCGCGGGATCTGCTGAGCATCTCCTGTGTGGAGCGCCAGTAATTGCCGACCAGCAGCGAGCCGATCAGAAGCAGGCCGATGATCATCCCCTGCGCGTCGCCACCGATCTGGTTGAGCGCCAGCACATTGCGGATGATGGCGATCAGGACCAGCGCCAGCATGACGCCGGTCAGGCGGCCCTTGCCGCCAAAGACGCTGACGCCGCCGAGCAGCACGATGGTGATGACGTCGAGCTCCATGCCGAGCGCATTGTTGGCGCGGGCGTTGGAGAGGCGCGCGGTATAGACGATGCCGGCGATGGCGGCGACGACGCCCGAGACGACGAACAGGTTCAGGACCATCCGGCGCGTGTTTATGCCGGAATAGCGCGCCACTTCGGGGCTGCCACCGAGCGCGTAGATGCGCTTGCCGGTCGGCGTCTTCTGCAGCACGACCGCAAACACCGGCGCCAGCAGCAGGAAGGGGACGATGGTCCACGGTATCTCGGTGCTCGGCAGGTTGTTGATGCCGAAATCCACGACCGCGGGCGGCAGGATGTTGACCGAACCGGTGCCGAGCAGGATGTAGCCAATACCTCGATAGAGCGCCATCGTGCCGAGCGTCACCACCAGCGACTGCAGTCCAAGGCCCGAGACCAGGTAGCCGTTGAAAGCGCCGAGCAGGCCGCCGGCGACGAGCGTCAGCGGGATTGCGGCAAGCGTTGGCACGCCGGCCTGTACCAGCAAGCCAAAGACGACGGACGTCAGCGCCAGCACCGAGGCGATCGACAGGTCGATTTCGCGGGTGATGATGAGCAGCGTCATCGGCAGGATCAGCAGCGCCTTTTCCGAGGCGCTGGCGGCCAGTTGCGAGAGATTGAAGCCGGAGACGAAATTCGGCACGAAGATCGCCGCGTAGAGGAAGATGGCCACGCAGGAGGTCGCCAGCAGCAGATCCCAGAAGTCGATCGAACGGAGGAACTTTCTCACCGCGCCCTCGCCTGTCTTGCCTGCTCGGCACGCCGCACGATGAACGTGTCGATGCCGATGGCGACCAGGATCACCAGGCCGTAGACGCCCTGCAGCCACAGCGGGTCGACGCGCACCAGCGTCAGCCCGTTCTTGATGACGAGCAGCGTGAGCGCGCCGAGGATGATGCCGAGCAGCGTGCCCGAACCACCGCGGATGGCGACGCCGCCGACCACCGCCGACGCGATCACGGTGAGTTCGAAACCGAGCGCGACGCGGGCATCGATGGTCGCATAGCGGGATGCCCACAGCGCACCGCACAGGCCGCCGAGCAGGCCGGCCATGCCAAAGGCCAGCAGAATCCGCCGGTCGACGGGGATGCCGATAAGACGTGCGCCGTCGGGATTGGAGCCGGCGGCAAACAGTTCGCGCCCGATGGCGGTGCGATAGAGCAGCACATAACCCAGGCACAGGATGACGATCGCGATAATGACGATCAGCGGCACGCCGGCGATCTTCAGGCCGGTCATGTCGAGCCAGGCTTGCGTGACTTCGTCGGCGCTGATCTGGTCGCCGGCTGCCCAGATCGAGTTGAAGCCGCGGAAGATCGACATCGAGGCCAGCGTGACGACGATCGCCGGGATCTTTCCCCTGGTAACGACAAGGCCGTTGATCAGGCCAGCGACACCACCGACCGCGCATGCGGTCATCAGGCCGATGCCGATGTCGAGCCCTGGATAGGCCTGGACCATGCTCGCCGCCATGTAAGCCGACAAGCCGATCACCGCGGCGATCGAAAGGTCGATGTTGCGGGTGATCAGCACCAGCATCTGCGCGAGCGCTGCAACCACGAGCAGGGCGGCATCCATCGACACGGCGGTCAGGTTTGCCGCGCTCACCATGCGCGGGTTGATGATGGTGACCGGGATAGCGACCGCCAGCATCGCGGCGAGCAGGCCGAACTCCCGCCGCTTCAGTATGTCGAGCGGTCCTTTTCTCTTCTCCTCGCTGGCAGGCTGTGCTGCCGGGTCGGCGCTTTCACCGGCCTTCGTCGCTGCTTCCAGCACCTTTTCCTGGGTGGCTTCGCCCCTGGTAAATTCGGCCGTCCGATGGCCTTCGCGCAGCACGATGATGCGGTCGCACATGCCGATGAGCTCGGGCATTTCGGAGGAGATCAGGATGATGGCCATGCCCTGCGCGGCAAGGTCGGCGATCATCGCATGCACTTCCGCCTTGGTGCCGACATCGATGCCTTGCGTCGGCTCGTCGAGGATGAGGACGCGCGGCTCGGTGCGCAGCCATTTGGCCAACACCACCTTCTGCTGGTTGCCGCCGGACAGTTCCTTCACCGGCTGCGCGTAGCCGGAAAAGCGAAGCTTCATGCGCTTCAGCCAGTCCGAAACCAGATCGATCGCGCGGTCCGTGCCGTAGAAGCCGGAGCGGGCTGCCTTGTCGAGGACGGGCAGCACGGCGTTGTCGAGGATGGAAAAATCCATCACCAGGCTCTGGCCCATGCGGTCTTCCGAAACATAGGCGATGCGCGCATCCATGGCGTCGCGTGCCGATGCGAAGCGCACAGCCTCGCCGTCGATCAGGATTTCGCCGGCATCCGGCTGGTCGATGCCGAACAGCACGCGCGCGATCTCGGTCCGCCCGCTGCCGACCAGGCCGCCGAGCCCGAGCACCTCTCCGGCGTGGAGCTTGAGGTCGATGTTGGAAAAGCCGCCGGCATGCGAAAGCCCCCTCGCCTCCAGCACCAGCGCGCCGGTGGCGTGGTTTCGTTCCGGATAGAGGTCGGTCACTTCGCGGCCGACCATCATGCCGATGGCGGCGGCGCGACCAAGCTCGGCCTTCGGCTTGATGCCAATGAGGCGGCCGTCGCGCAGCACCGCGATGCGGTCGGCGATGCGGAAGATCTCGTCCATGCGATGGCCGACGAACATCATCGCCACGCCATGCAGCCGCAGGTCGGCGACGACGGTGAACAGCCGCTCGACCTCGCGCTGCGACAGGGCGGCCGTCGGCTCGTCCATGATCAGCACCCGCGCGTCGAGCGACAGGGCGCGGGCGATCTCGACCAGTTGCTGTTCGGAGGTGCGCAACGTTCCGAGCCGGGTTTCGGCCGGCACGTCGAGGCCGACTGTCGCCAGCACCTTGCGCGCGCCGGCAAGCACGGCAGCGTTGTCGATGCCGCCGAAGCGATCGCGCGGCATATGGCCGAGATAGATGTTTTCCGCCACCGAAAGATCCGGGAAAAGACCAGGATGCTGGTGCATGACCGAGATGCCGGCAGCCTGGGCATCGTGCGGCGAATGGAAGACCACAGGCTTGCCGTCGACTTCGATATGGCCGCCGGTAGAGAGGTACACGCCGGCCAGCAGCTTCACGCAGGTGCTCTTGCCGGCACCGTTTTCGCCAAGCAGAGCCAGCACCTCGCCTGAGCGCAATTCGAAGGACGCGTCCTTGAGGGCAATCGTGCCGCCGAAGGCCTTTGTCGCCTGAACCAGGGCAACGGGGACAGCCACGTCGCTCTTCACCACGGCATCGGCTTCGCCTAATGCGCCCAAGTGCAGCACCCTTCCTCCCTGGTCCTGTTTTTTCAATTTGCTATATTAAATGGTTTGACGCCGCAACTGGAAAATTGACTTCCATGACCCCGAAGGGCACTGTCGCGTCGCGCACGGGTGCAGCTGGAGTGCTCGACCCAGCAGCCTAAAAGCTGCAGGCGGCCAGAGTGGCTCCGCGAGAATGAATGGGGAGGCGCCGGTTTTGTCCGGAAAAGGCAGCAATTCGGTCAAGGTTCGGCATTACAACGAGCGCTTCGTGCTTGATGCCATCCGCCGTCTGAAGGAGGCATCCAAGTCCGATCTGGCGCGCGCCGCAAATCTGACGCCGGCCGCGGTCGCCACCATTGTCGACGGGCTGGAGTCGTCCGGATTCGTAAAGCAAGTGGGAAAAAGGTTCGGGCAACGCGGATCGCCGTCCACCCTCTACCGGCTTACACCGGAGCGCATCTACAGCGCCGGCATCAAGATCGGCCGGCGCGCGCTGGAGGCCGTGCTCGTCGACTTCGCCGGCGAGGTCCGCTCGCGCGAGTCGCACGAATATCGCTTCCCGGATCCCGACATGGTGCTCAAGGCCGGCAACATGTCGCTGGCCAATTTCGACAAACTGGTCGAGGGGCTTGGCGATGCCAGCATCGTCGGCGTCGGCATCGCGTCGCCATATTTCCTCGGCGGCTGGAGCGAGGAGCTCGGCTTTCCCGACGACCTCGGTAGCCGGTGGGAAGCAATCGATCTGACGACTTTCTTCGCCACAAAGCCGAAGACCCCGGTCTTCGTGGAAAACGACGCGTCATCGGCCGCACTGGCCGAGCTCATCCAGGGGACTGGCGCGCGGTTCCGCGACTTCATGCATATTTCGATCGACACCTTTGTCGGCGGCGGACTGGTGCAAGGCGGCAAGGTCCACACCGGGCCGCACGGCAACAGTGCCGCGCTCGGTCCTTTGCCGGTCTCGCCTTCAAGCCTCGATTCGGTGGCGGCCAAGCCGGCGCGCTACCAGAGCCTGCTGCATCGCGCTTCGATCTATGTGCTGGTCAATCATCTCAAATCGCGCGGCATCGAAATCAACCGTGTGCGCGAACTCGATCCCTTGCCGCCGGGTGCGCGCGAGCCGCTGTCCGAATGGATCGACGATTGTGCCAATGCGCTGGTCGAGGCGATTATCGCCATCACCTCCGTCATCGACATCGAGGCGATCGTCCTCGACAGCATCCTGCCGCGGCCGATCCATCTCGAGCTGTTGGCAAAGGTGCAGACCCAGTTCAACAGGATCAGCGCCATCGGCATCGTGGCGCCGGAAATCGTATCTGGACAATTCGGCCCCGAGGCCTCGCCGATCGGCGCGGCGATGCTGCCGTTCTCGGCACTGTTGGCGCCCGACAGCGGCGTGCTGATGATCGGCAAGGACAGAACAATGCTGCTGGGCAGCCTTTCGAGGCTCGCCAGCCAAAGCCAACCAGCGAGAAGCTCGGCGACTTCAACGGGATAGGTTGGCGCTGCGAGAGAGCATCAAGCTCCGGGCATCATCAACATCAGTTCGCAGTCCGGCACGGGCACGGCGGGCTTTTTGCGCCGGCACCGGAACTTTTAGCGGCCGCTGATCTTCATTCGTCACCGACATTGAAATGCCGATCGGTCCGCGCTCCGCTTCAGTGCGGGCCCAGGAAGCAAAGGAGGAACATATGAACTGGGATCAAATCAAGGG
Organism: Mesorhizobium sp. M0983; assembly: GCF_040318975.1. Lineage (NCBI taxonomy): Bacteria > Pseudomonadati > Pseudomonadota > Alphaproteobacteria > Hyphomicrobiales > Phyllobacteriaceae > Mesorhizobium > Mesorhizobium sp. M0983. The sequence goes on from NZ_JAMYNH010000016.1 coordinate 26,874, forward strand.
AAAATGGACGCAGTTCAAGGGCAAGGCGAAGGAGCAGTGGGGTGACCTCACCGACGATGATCTTGATCGGATCGAGGGCAACCGAGACCAGCTCTTGGGGCGTATCCAGGAGCGATATGGCATCGCCAAGGAAGAGGCAGAGCGCCAGGTAGATAACTGGTCCAGAAGCATCAGCTGAGCCTTGGACGCAACGCCGTCTGCTGCCCACCACCGGGGTGAACTCTGCGTCGCCCGCCGTGCCGACTGGTGCGGTGGGCTCTTTCGACAGCGAGGCCCGCGAGGAACCTTTAGCCGTATCTAATGTTCTACTTGCGTGGCGGGCTTCGCCCCGGCGTGCGCCCAGCCCGGAGGCGAAGGAGTGCAATCATGAACAACATTATCTGGCTGGTCGGCGCCATCGTGATCGTAATCGCTATTTTGAGCTTTTTGGGTCTGCGATAGCATCTGAGCCCTCTCTTCGAGCCGGCGGCCCGGTCGGCATGGCCTCAGCACACCCAAGCTGGTCAGACTTAGGTCCCAAGCAAGACGCTCCAGGAATGGACCGAAGCCCCGGCTGAGGAACGTAGCCGGCTGGCTCACGTTGTAGTGAGCTTTGGCGCGACCAAGATGCGTCTGGGCGGAAGAGTTCAAGCCAGAGAGGAGAAGCCCGACGCTCCGAACGAGCGTCGGGTTTGGACGCAAATGCAAACGATCAGCCGACTATTCGATTCCCATGCCCAGGCAGCACGTGCTGTTGCCAGGCTTCAGGCCGGCGGGATTCGTCGCCGGCAGATCAGCGTGGTCGGATCTTACAATGACAACGATGAACCGATCAGCGTTGCTGGATATTACAACGATGAGATGAGCGCTCTCTGGCGAGGTGCGGGCGCAGGCGCCGCACTTGGCGCGACGGCTGGTCTGCTGGCCGGTTTTAGCGCTTTTGGAGCTCAGGGCATTGATCCCGCGGGGATGACCGGCATGGCTCTGGTCGGTGCGGCGTGGGGCGGCTTTGGCGGCGGGCTTCTTGGAACCTTCGCCAATTTTGCCCAGAAGCCGGGCAAGCCGAAGATCGCAGAGGGTGTCGTTCTGGTGATGGCCCGCGTCGATGAAAAGCAGGCCGGCGCCGCGCAGGCAGTGCTTCGGAGTTCCGTGGAGATGCCGCGGCGCATCTGCCGTTCCGGACAGATGAAGACGAGCGCTTACACAAATTCAAGCCGGCTCCGCGTCCAATCTGGTGCCCGATGAAGTTTGTTTCGCGAAATGGGAATTCAAACCGGAGGCGCGCGACGAAAGTTTGGCAAACCAACACCTTGGAGGCATGCGGGCTGCTTGCCGTCGTGCTGTCCCTTATCCTTACGGTTCTATTGGCAGGTCTCATCCTTGGCTGAAGCCGTGCCCTTGCCGCCGGCGACACGGTGCCAAGCTCCGGCAATCGGCAACTGGCGAAAGGTGCGGCCAGTTCGAAGGATTAAACCATTCGTGCTAAGCGTTCACAGCTTGTCGCCATAGGAGAGGACGCCGAGATGGACAAACGGGCTGAAGGAGACGCGGAGAGATTGGCTCGAGGCGAGTTCGAGCTCAAAGCCGAACGATATGGCGTGAACGCCTTTCTTCTCGTTGTCGAACTTATAAATCTGCTGGAAAAGCGCGGAACAATCAGCAGCGACGACGTCGCGAAAATAGCCGAGGCCGCCGCACTTGCCGTTGCCGCATCCAGCGAACCCGACATGAACAGCATCAATCTGTTGCAGGCCATCGCCGCCGCACGCCGGCCCAAATAGGGCAAATCCGGCAGCAATCGGCGCGAACCGATAACGCTATATTGAAACTGATCTCGATCGAGCGTCCGGAGCCATATTAATGTGCAATGACTACGAGCAGCACATCGCCTGGGCCGAGTATTGCCGGATGATGGCTTTGCTGACGCTCAATATTCCCAGCCATCAAACCGAACTGGATCTGCCGCAGGCGGATGACATCCACATCAACGACCCCGCGCCTGTAATGCGGGCTGCCGGCAACACAATCGAACTGGCGTCGATGACGTTCGGCTTTCCTCCGGCCGGACCAAAAGGCGGACCTGTATTCAACTTTCGCTCGGAGGGACGACAGTTCGGCAACAGCAAACGCTGCCTTGTCCCGGCGTCGGCATTCTTCGAATTCACGGGAACGAAATATCCGAAAGCCAAGCACAGGTTCACGCTGAATGGCCATCCGTTCATGGCGATTGCCGGGCTTTGGCGCGAGGCTGTCGGCAACAAGCCGCCGACGTTCACGATGCTGACGACCGATCCAAGCCCGGATGTCGCGCCGTATCACAATCGGCAAGTGGTTGTGCTGCGGCCATCGGACTGGGCGGCATGGATCCATCTGAGGAAGTCCGAGGCTGAACTCATGCGGCCGCTGCCGGAAGGGTCGCTCAGAGCGGAAACAGTTCGCGCAGGTTCCGAGTAGGAACCATCGGAAGAGCGTGGAAAAGATTATATGATTGCGCCAACATCGCAGGTAAACTTGTCGACCAAAACTGATGCCGATCTTCTCAGTCCAGCATACGACGGTCTATCGCTATAGCCGGCCGGTGAGGTTCGGCGAGCATCGGCTGATGTTCAGACCGCGCGACAGCTTCGATCAAAGACTCCTGGACCACGCCTTGTCTGTCGATCCCGAGCCGAAAGAGGTTCGCTGGATCCATGACGTTTTCGGAAACTGCGTGGCGGTGATCGATTTCGAGAACCCCGCGAAAGAGCTGCGCTTTGCGACAGACATTCGGCTGGACCACACGCCGCAGCATGCGCCCGATTTCCGTATCGACGAAGCTGCGCTTCACTATCCGTTTTCCTACGATCCCGACGAAGCCGCCGATCTCTCCCAGACGATGGAACGTCAATACGAGGATGACAGTGACGAGGTTGGCAAGTGGGCACGACAGTTCCTCAGTGCCGCAGGGCACACCGGGACCGGCAATCTGTTGATGACGCTTTGCTATGCCATCCACGAGAGCTTTGTGTATTCCCGTCGAAGCGAGCCAGGGACGCAGCCGCCGCTGATGACGTTGCACCTGCGTCGCGGCACATGCCGGGACTTTGCGCTGTTCATGATGGAGGCGGTTCGTTCGCTCGGCTTTGCCGCCCGTTTTGTGACTGGTTACGTCTATGTGCCGAGCCGCGACAGCGCGACGGTTCTTGGCGGCGGGTCGACGCATGCCTGGTGCCAGGTCTATCTGCCGGGTGCCGGCTGGGTCGAGTTCGACCCCACCGCTGGCATTGTCGGCAATCGGGATTTGATCAGGGTGGCCGTGGCCCGGCATCCTCGTCAAGCCATTCCGCTTTCCGGGAGTTATTCGGGAAGCGCGTCGAGCTTTCTTGCAATGACCGTCGAGGTGAATGTGGCGAAGGAGATCGGTGCGTAGGAAAATTAGCATCCGCTGATGTTTTCCCGGAACTGTTTGGCCGACGCGGAGTTTGCCCGGTTGCTGAATGACAACAATCGGAGCGTCGATGCGGATCCGCGCAGGTTACACCCTCACCTACGAATGTCCGCAGCCAACGCCGATGCTGTTGGCGCTCGAAATCCATCCATCGCGCCGGGTCGATCTGTTGACGGAACAGGTCATCGATTTCGATCGTCCCGTCGAAGCACGCGGCTACGTCGACGGTTTCGGCAACGCCTGCACGAGGATCGAGGCGCCCTCGGGCCAGACGACGATCTCAACCACCTTCGATATCTACGATAGCGGCGAGCCCGATGCGGTCGCCGAGCAGGCTGTGCAGCACAAGATCAAGGACCTGCCGGACGAGGTGCTCGTCTTTCTTCTCGGCAGCCGCTACTGCGATACCGATCGTCTTGGAGATTTTGCCTGGGCGAAATTCGGCAATACCGCGCCTGGATGCGCGCGTGTCCAGGCGATCTGTGATTTCGTTCACAATCACATCGTCTTCGATTACCAGAAAGCTGACCCGCTGCGGACGGCTCACGACAGCTTCACCGACCAGGCCGGCGTTTGTCGTGACTTTACCCATTTGGCGATCGCGCTATGCCGTTGCATGAATATTCCCGCGCGGTACTGCACCGGCTATCTCGGTGACATCGGGGTACCGCCGGCGCCGTATCCGATGGATTTCAGCGCCTGGTTCCAGGCCTATCTCGCCGCCACCTGGTTCACATTCGATCCTCGCCACAACCGCCCGCGCATCGGGCGGATATTGATGGCAACCGGGCGCGACGCGACCGACGTCGCCATCTCAACCAGTTTCGGTTTTTCGCGGCTTACCCGTTTCGAAGTCGTGACGGAGGAGGTCCAGGCCGAACCTTCCCTGGCGTCTGTCGAAAATTCCGCGTTCTCACCTTGAGCTGCAAGGTTCGTAGAGGTGGGTCGACGATGTCCCGAGGCCCCTCTGACCTCGAGGTCAGGGCCGCGCCGCATAGTCACGGCGACGCGCGCCATGCTCAGAACGAATGCCCGCACGATATAAGCGCTTCAGCCCCGCTTGACGTAGCCGGCGGTGACCTCGTCTTTGTGGGCGGCGAAAGCTTCCAAGACTTCGGTTTTCTCAGGCTTCGGAATTTTGAAATGATCCAGGGTTCGCCCGAGTTCCGCTGCGACCTCATCGAATTCCGCCGGGGAAATCCGCAGGTCGCGATGCGCCTCCTCGAGGCCGAGCGGCGTCGTGCCGGGCTTGGTGGCGACGAACTTGAAGGGCCCACCAGAAACGTCGCAGACCCACAGCGTGCGCATGAACTTGAGGCCGGGCAACCTTTCAAGGTTCTTGGTGTGCCATTTGCGCAATTGTGGGTTCTTCGACTTCTTGCCGACGATCGGGTTCTTCACGACGGCGTCGCTGAAATGATCGATCACCGCTGCGATGGCGAACACACCCCCCAGCCTCTCATACAGACTTTCTTCAGCTGTGGTTTTCTTGGCCTGGGCGAGTGCGTTGTCGGCAGGCAATACCGCCGTCGACGCGGCGGCCAGCGCCAGCGCGGCAACAACACTTCGTCTTGTCAAAGAGGTCGAAACGGCCGTTTTCATCCCTGGTTCCCTTCGAGGTTAGGCCAGAGCAAGCCGCAGCCTGTCTGGCGGGCTTCATGAAGTGACATTCGGACACACTTTGTCATATTTTAGCATCGTCTAAGGAACTAACGAGCCCTTCGCCCGAATTATTCCGATGGACGGCATTCTCACGGTCAACATGCGTAAAAAGGGCGAAGGCCGCGCGGATGAGGAAGGCTTAAGCACGCGTCGCTGCACGCGGCAGAGGTCGCGAAGCCACTTCGGCCGCATCGGCGGCCCGATCGATGTTGCGGGCACCGTAGTGTTCCTGGCCTCGCTGGCGGCGGTCGCCTGCGGCCAATAGCCTGTGCTTTTCAAAGATCGCTAGCTTCTGCGGATAGGTGATCCGCACCTTTGCGTTGCACCCGTCGCATTTGAAGTGCGCGATTGTTCTTAGTGCAGAGCCCTTTCTTACCGCCGGATGCGAGCAATCCGGACATTCGAATGTGAGCGCGACATCCGATAAGTCTTTGGCTAAGCCCATTTCCATCCCCTTCGCAAGCTCGGTGGCTACACTCTGGCGATTCTCAATGGGCAATTCAGATGCCAAACGGCTGTGCCAAAGCGGGATTAGACCAATTCACCTCGGAACGCCGCAAAGCTAGTGCGCCTTCTCTGTGCCCTTTGAGCGACGAAGAGACCTAACTTCCTCCAGCAGTTCGCGCTCATTGGTAGTCAAGTTTCGGAAGATTGCGACAATCATCACCGCTAAGGCTTCGGCATCCAGGCTTAAAAGGTCAATGTGTTCATCTGCGCAAACCTGATCAAACACGCGTTCACAAATAGCCAAATCGTGAGGGCTGAGGCGAGTGCTATTGAAACGCCGGCGCGACATTTGCGAGCCTTCGACGCCCGCCGCCCTGTTGCAAAAGAAGCGGGCCCTGGCAAGAAACGCGAGTCGTTGAGTGGTTGTTCCCGGCTGCAAGCTTTGCTAAGCCGCCTGCAGCAGGGGCAGACCAGAAGCCTTTCCCCGCACGCATCATGGCGCATGCGAACGGAGCTGTGCGCCGACCTTGGCATCTCAGACATTTTCGAGCGCCCGCCTGAACGGCTCTGGCTACCATGCGCGGACCGATTTTGGACGGCTGGACCGTTGGACTCACGTCAGACACAGTAGCCTGGGGGCAAGACCGCTTCAAACCATAAACGGGGCCGGCTACCCATTTGACGACGCGGAGGAGCCACGCGTTTCGCTGCTGGCACTCGTCATCGCAGCCAATGCCACCGCGACGACCTAGTTCCAATACTTGAAAACTCTCCCGAGACGGTTTGGCATCATGAACAGTCTTCTTTGGCGGCAGGCGCACTAGGGTGGCCCGAAATTGGTCCGCGCCGTAAGGCGGTACATATGCTAATAGCTAATATTGGGTCGAGGGGGCGACCATGAAAAGGGAGGACCAACCATGAAGCCGCATTCCCTCAGCGCCCGCCGTATTAGCCTGCTTATATTCTCGGTGTGTGCTTTCGGGCTGATGACGTCAGTCTCAATGCCCGCAGACAGCAAATTCGCCGTCGAGCCGGTGGTTGAGAAAAAGGTGACGGAACTGCCCTCCGGACCGTTGTACTGGCGGCTGGATAATCTGCCAACGCTGGCGCAGGCCCAAAGCGCGGCGGGCCCGACCTCGCTTGCGGCGGAGATCGCAGGCAAGGTCTGGCTGTTCACGCTTGGACCGAAGGATGGCTCGACAACCGGCGGAACCAAGGTCATCGAGATCGGACCGATCCCTCCGATCAGTGCAAGCGAGTATTTGCTGCGCGTCAACCGCGCCGGTGGAGCGCCCGGCGTCAAGACGAAGATCCATACGCATCCGGGACCGGAGGCCTTCTATGTGCTGGCCGGCAAGGTCGGCCAGAGGACGCCCCACGGAGTGACCTATGCTGAAGCTGGCACAGCCATGATCGGACACGGGGCCAACACGCCGATGGAGGTGTTCAGCGCCGGCACAACCGATCTCGATGAGCTGGCCATCTTCGTGGTCGACGCCAAGCAGCCGTTCTCGTCGCCGGCCAGCCTCGACTGAGGCGACATTTCCCGGGGTGGTACTTCCGCTCTCCACCTGTTGCAGACAGTCGGTCAACGAGCTGTGAATGTCTGCCCTGGGTCGAACTCGGGTCGTTCAGCGTGGTGGGTTTTGACCCCAACGCCATCGGATTGGGTTCGCCTGACCTGCATAGCCGTCCATTTCCCGCTCGGGGCTCATATTTCCAGCGAGGCCTGACAACGACGGTCCAGGCCTTCATGGGGCGGGAAGTTTCACGATCTTGTCTCTTCTGTAGTCATAGCCGGTCTTCGGAGTTCCGTTGCGATAGTCGTTATAGGTCCAGCGGCCGGTGGCCCAAGCATTGACAAAGTCGGTGCACCACTTCACGCCTCCGGGAGGAGGTCGTCCTCGAACCCATCTCTTTTTCGATGTTACGCCTTTGAGGCAGTGCTGAATTGCAGCGCGCCTCTGTTCCGGACTCTGCAGTTTCGCTCTGCCTGCTTCAAACTGGGTTCTACCATCGCTTTGACAGCCAGCAATCAGCAGTGCTGTTGCGACGATCAATTTGCCGGCGCATTTCAAATGAGGCTCTCCAAATCGGGCACGTCAGTGTACCGCAATTAATTGGCACATGGACCGTCCCGCCACAATCGCTTGGAACGATCAACCGTGCGTCTTCGGCACGCCTGCATCAATTGTGTCGAGCCCCGGCATCTATACACGCCACCGCGAGGTCATCGCGGATGCGATGATGCGGCATGAACGGAACTTGAGAGGTGAAACGGCGAGAGGCGCTCACTTCGGTGGTGGCATCGGCGGCTTAATGTCGGTCCGGTAGAACCAATATCTTGTCCACTCAAAGGGTCCTTTACACACCATCTTTAGGGGTCTGTATTTTGGAGTTTCAAGCCAAGTGGTGCAGCGGTACGACTGGTGTTGGTCGTTGATCATTTTATCATATCTGATGACCACGGTATTTATGCCGTCCAACTTCTCTTCACCGACGCGGCTGCAAGTTCGGTTTATCGGCGTCCCGTCCGGATTCAAGTCGCTGCCCGGAGGACGTGCCGTCGCGATCCAGCGCCCAAAAGGCTGGCGTCGTGAGTATACCATATCGCCTATGTAGATCTCTTCTTGATGCAGAAACCCAGGTTGGTCACCATACCTAATTAAGTGGTCCGTAACCTGAATGGCGGGCGTCCTTAATACTCTTTCGTTGGCTTTGTTTAGAGGACTGCACGCCTCGGCCTCCTGCACATCGCGGGATGCTGTGGAGCCTGGAGCCGCTTTGGATTCCAAAGGCAGACAGATCAAGCAGACTGAAAGGGCGAGGATGAATCGAGCAAAAAGGCTCATCGTCCTTGTAAAGCACGTCCCATCGAGCACCGTGAGATAGACCCCGACTGAATTTACTCCATATCCGGCACGTCACCGCTGGTGAATAGCACGGTCGGCGGGCCGTAGTCACCAAGCGCCGGGTTCGCGTCACGGCTCCATGCGATTACGCCAACGTGCTTCCCTGCGAGCGTCTTAGCGGTGCGGATGGCGCGTTCCTCGCTTTGCTGATCAGCCGGACCAAAGGTGGGAAACAGTTCGCCGTCCTCGCCACGATCGAACGCCACGACGACGATCAGCTTGGGCTGCTTCTGGCCAGGCAGAATATGATCCGACATGGCGGTAAGCTATCACATCACAGAGGATTGAGTCGCGTTCGAGACTCGGGAGGTGAGCGTGCAAGACGATCATTTTTGACAAGCCTGCGCGCGTGGCACTCGGCAGGTCGCGGGGCGCCTATTTTTCGGCAACCTCGCCAACCGTGCACAATCATCATCGAGCAGGTCAAGCGGCCTTGGAAGGTGCGCTAGCGAAAACGATCTGGTGCTGCGAGAGAGGATTGAACTCTCGACCTCTCCCTTACCAAGGGAGTGCTCTACCACTGAGCTACCGCAGCCGCCGATGGCGGGGCTTCTGCCATATCGAACCGGCAAGCGCAAGGCCAAGACAAAGACGGGTTGAAAGGCCGCACCAGGCGATTGTTCCGGACATGGCCATGCCACAATGTTGGCTATCCCTTGATCCGCACGGGCGGGTCGCCGGCCGGGGACGGGACGATGAACGACAAGACAATTTCTCCGAACAAGGATGGTCTACCAAAAAAGGCTGGCCGGAAGGACCGGCTGGCCGAGCAGTTGCGTGCCAATCTGCAGAAGCGCAAGGCGCAATCGCGCTCACGGCGAACCGGCGGGGCCGACCAGCGGCCGGACGGGCTGCAGGCGGCAAAGCAGAAGGATTAACGCGAATCGGCTATGTTGGTCGCCGGTATTTTGGCCAAGGTATCGTGGGCCAACGCGGGGAAATAGCCTGTTTCTTGAACCAAGCCGGCCAATGGTCTAGATGGGCCGCAACTGACTCAACCGATTTAAACCGGCTTTTCGGCCGAGGGGACGCTCTTCATGGATCGCATCAGAATTGTCGGCGGCAACAAGCTTGCCGGAAGCATCCCGATCTCGGGCGCGAAAAACGCCGCGCTGCCGCTGATGATCGCCGCGCTTTTGACCGACGACACGCTGACGCTGGAAAACGTGCCGCATCTGGCCGACGTCGAGCAGCTGATCCGCATCCTCGGCAATCACGGCGTCGACTATTCGGTCAATGGCCGCCGCGAAAAGCAGCATGAGGGCTATTCGCGCACCATCAATTTCTCCGCCCGCAACATCGTCGACACGACGGCGCCTTACGAGCTGGTGTCGAAGATGCGGGCGTCGTTCTGGGTGATCGGCCCTCTGCTGGCCCGCATGGGCGAGGCCAAGGTGTCGCTGCCCGGCGGCTGCGCCATCGGCACGCGGCCGGTCGACCTCTTCCTGGAAGGCCTGCAGGCGCTGGGCGCCGATATCGACGTCGACACCGGCTATGTCATCGCCAAGACCAGGAACGGCCGGCTGGTCGGCAACCGCTACGTGTTCCCGAAAGTCTCGGTCGGCGCCACCCATGTGCTGATGATGGCGGCCTCGCTGGCCAAGGGCGAGACGGTGCTCGAAAACGCAGCCCGCGAGCCCGAGATCGTCAACCTTGCCGACTGCCTCAACGCCATGGGTGCGAAGATCTCCGGCGCTGGCACCGCGACCATCACCATCGACGGCGTCGAGGCGCTGTCGGGCGCCCGCGTCAGGGTGATCCCCGACCGTATCGAGACCGGCACCTATGCGATGGCGGTGGCGATGACCGGCGGCGACGTCGTGCTGGAAGGCGCGCGGCCCGACTTGTTGCAGACGGCGCTGGACATCATTTCGCAGACCGGTGCTGAGATCACGCAGACCAATTCCGGCATCCGCGTCAGGCGCAACGGCGCCGGCATTTCGCCGGTCGACGTGACGACGGCGCCGTTCCCGGCGTTCCCGACCGATCTGCAGGCGCAGTTCATGGGCCTGATGACGATGGCCAAGGGTAAGTCGCGCATCACCGAGACGATCTTCGAAAACCGCTTCATGCACGTCCAGGAGCTCGCCCGGCTCGGCGCCCACATCACGCTGTCCGGCCAGACGGGGATCGTCGACGGCGTGGCGAAGCTGAAGGGCGCGCCTGTCATGGCAACCGACCTTCGCGCCTCGGTGTCGCTGGTCATCGCCGGCCTTGCGGCAGAAGGCGAGACCACGGTCAACCGCGTCTATCATCTCGACCGCGGCTTCGAGCGGCTGGAAGAAAAGCTGTCCGGCTGCGGCGCGGAGATCGAGCGCATTTCGGGGTAACGATAGCAGGCTCAGGTCAGCGCCGCCCCTCATCTGCCTGCCGGCATCTTCTCCCCGTATAGGGACGGGAGAAGGACCGTCTGGCGAAGGATTTCGCCAATCTCCAGCGTTGCGGAGAGGGTGCCGAGGTTGCGGCCAGCCTCTTCTCCCGTCCCTATACGGGGAGAAGGTCCCGGCAGGCAGACGAGGGGCGGCGCTGACCGGGGCGATTGCCTGGCCAAGACCTCCGGTGCGGTTGCACGAGCCGGAAAGACCGCCTAACAGAAGGTCGAATAGTCAACTCGCAGGTGCGAATTCCGCATGAATGGCCTTAAGCTTGTCGCGCTCGACGATCAGGATCTGAGCATCATCTCGGCGCATGTCCAGGATGCCGTGATGAAGGTCAGCGATCTCGAATACCTGCCTTCGGTCAAGCGCTTCGTGCTGACCATGAACCGCTTCGTCTGGGAGGCGAAATCGGGCTTCTTGCGCCAGCACAATGAGCGGCGGCAAGCGGTGCTGCATTTCGACCGGGTGCTCGCCGCCAAGACCAGCGGCATTGCCCGCGACAAACCGGACGAGGTGCTGTCGCTGCTGGCGATCAGCTTTCTCGCGCTAGACAAGCCGGCCGGCATCGTCGAGCTGATCTTTGCGGGAGGCGGCGCCATCATGCTCGATGTCGAATGCATCGAGGCGCGGCTTGCCGATGTCGGCGGTGCCTGGGAAGCGACCTCGCGCCCGGTCCACAGGGCCTGAGCCGATGGCCATCACGCTTCGCCAGTCCGACGCCGATTTCGAGCAGCGCTTTGCCGCGTTCCTGCTGACCAAGCGGGAAGTCTCGGCCGACGTCGACGCCGTGGTGCGCGAGATCATCGCCAAGGTGCGCGCCGACGGCGACGCGGCGCTCGTCGCCTACACGCAGAAATTCGGCGGCGGCGACCTGACAAGGCTCGGCATTGCGGTGTCCAAGGATGACATTGCCAAGGCTTACGATGCAGCCGATCCGCAGACGGTCGAGGCGCTGAAATTCGCCCGCGAGCGCATCCGCTCCCATCACCAGCGGCAGCTGCCTAAAGACGATCGCTATACCGACGCCGCCGGCGTCGAGCTCGGCTCGCGCTGGACGGCGATCGAGGCCGTCGGGCTCTATGTGCCGGGCGGCACGGCGAGCTATCCGAGCTCGGTGCTGATGAACGCCGTGCCGGCCAAGGTCGCCGGCGTCGAGCGCATTGCCATGGTGGTGCCAGCCTCCGGCGGCGACGTGCCGCCGCTGGTGCTGGTCGCGGCCGACCTTGCCGGCGTTTCCGAAATCTACCGCGTCGGCGGCGCCCAGGCGATCGCAGCCCTTGCCTATGGCACCGAGACGATAAAGCCCGTCGCCAAGATCGTCGGCCCCGGCAATGCCTATGTCGCGGCGGCCAAACGCCAGGTGTTCGGCACGGTCGGCATCGACATGATCGCCGGGCCTTCGGAAGTGCTGGTCGTCGCCGACGGCAGCAACGACCCCGACTGGATCGCAGCCGACCTGCTGGCCCAGGCCGAGCACGACGTGTCGTCGCAATCGATCCTGATCACCAACGACCCTGCCTTCGGCGACGCGGTCGAACAGGCGGTTGAACGCCAATTGCAGAACCTGCCGCGCGCCGCGACGGCGGCGGCGAGTTGGCGCGATTTCGGCGCCATAGTCCTGGTGCCGACGATCGAGGCAGCACTGCCGCTGGTCGACCGCATCGCGGCCGAACATGTCGAGCTTGCCATCGACGACCCAGAGCCTTTCCTGGCGCGGATGCGCAATGCCGGTGCGGTGTTTCTCGGCCGGCATACGCCGGAGGCCATCGGCGACTATGTCGCCGGCTCCAACCACGTGCTGCCGACGGCGCGCTCGGCGCGCTTTTCGTCCGGGCTTTCGGTGCTCGATTTCGTCAAGCGTACCTCGATCCTGAAGCTCGGGCCGGAACAGTTGCGGGCGCTGGCGCCGGCGGCGATCACGCTGGCCAAGGCGGAAGGACTCGATGCGCATGGACGCTCCGTCGCCATCCGGCTGAACATGTAGAAATGTCCGACTACGACGAAACCCGCGCCAGGCTGATCGATGTCGAGCTCGACGAGACGATCGGCCGATCGACGCCCGATGTCGAGCATGAGCGGGCGGTGGCGATCTTCGACCTGATCGAGGAGAACCGTTTCCAGCCGGTCAATGACGACGGTGCCGGGCCATACCGACTGAAACTGTCGCTGGCCGAATCCCGGCTGGTGTTCGCGGTGGCGCGCGAGGACGGCGCAGCCGTGGTCACCCATATCCTGTCGCTGACGCCGCTTAGGCGCATCGTCAAGGATTACTACATGATCTGTGAAAGCTATTACGACGCCATCCGCACCGCGACGCCCAGCCATATCGAGGCGATCGACATGGGCCGGCGCGGCCTGCACAATGAAGGCTCGCAGACGCTGATGGACCGGCTTGCCGGCAAGATCGACATCGATTTCGACACGGCGCGCCGGCTGTTCACGCTGGTTTGCGTGCTGCACTGGCGAGGTTAAACTGGCCGCCCCGCTGCCCCGCTCGATCCTGCCCCGCTCGATCCTGTTTGTTTGCGGCATGAACGCCGTGCGCTCGCCGATGGCCGAATTGCTGGCGCGCAAGGTGCTCCCGCCTACCACTTTCGTCGCCTCGGCCGGGGTGCGCGGCGGCGAACGCGATCCGTTCGTCGATGCCGTGCTGGCCGAAGAGGGGCTGTCGCTCGGCGAACGGCACCCGAGAACGATGGACGACCTCGAAGACGATTATTTCGATCTGATCGTGACGCTGGCGCCGGAAGCCCACCACACCGCGCTCGAACTCACCCGCTCGCTGGCCGTCGAAGTCGAATATTGGCCGATGCCCGACCCGACCGGCGTCAGCGGCACGCGCGAACAGATCATGGCTGCCTATCGCGACGTGCGCGAGCGGCTGAAGGCGCGGATCGGCCGCCGTTTTCTCGGCAACGAGGCTGAAAACGCCGCGGATTAAGCGTGTTCACAAGCGGACGTTTATCATATAGGTTCCGCGCAACTTTCCGGCCGGGGCGCTGGAAGTACCCATCCAAGCAAAGGTATCGAATGCCGAAGGAAGAAGTCCTCGAGTTTCCGGGTGTCGTGACGGAATTGCTGCCCAACGCGATGTTCAGGGTCAAGCTCGAAAACGAACATGAAATCATCGCCCATACGGCCGGCCGCATGCGCAAGAATCGCATCCGCGTTTTGACCGGCGACAAGGTCCTGGTCGAGATGACGCCCTACGACCTGACCAAGGGCCGCATCACCTACCGCTTCAAGTAAGTTCAAGGACCCGGCCGGGATCGCGATGGGCATTTTGCAGAAGCTCGTGCTTGCCTCGGGTTCGCCGCGCCGGATCGAGCTGTTGCAGCAGGCCGGCATCGAGCCGGATCGCGTGCTGCCGGCCGATGTCGACGAGACGCCGCTGCGCGCGGAGCATCCGCGGTCGCTGGCCAAGCGGCTAGCGACGCAGAAGGCCGAGAAGGCGCTGGTCTCGCTGAAAACCGAGACGGACTACCTGCCGAGCTTCGTGCTGGCCGCCGACACGGTGGTTGCCGTCGGGCGGCGCATCCTGCCCAAGGCCGAGACGCTCGACGATGCCGCCAACTGCCTCGGGCTGCTGTCCGGCCGTTCGCACCGGGTCTATTCCGGCATCTGCCTGATCACGCCGGGCGGCAAGCAGCGCTTGCGGCTGGTCGAGACCAGGGTGCGCTTCAAGCGGCTGCCGCGCGAGGAGATCGACGCCTATATCGCGTCGGGAGAATGGCGCGGCAAGGCCGGCGGCTATGCCGTCCAGGGGCTTGCCGGCGCCTTCGTCGTCAAGCTCGTCGGCTCCTACACCAACGTCGTCGGCCTGCCGCTCTACGAGACGGTGGCGCTGCTGAGCGGCGAAGGCTTCAAGGTGCACGTCAACTGGCTGGCGGGTGCGCGGATATGAGCCCGGACGACAAGGTCACGCCGCTGCGACCCAAGCGGCCCTGCCCCGAATGCGGCAAGCCATCGGCGCGCGAAACCTACCCGTTCTGCTCGAAGCGCTGCAAGGACATCGACCTCAACCGCTGGCTGAAGGGCGTCTACGTCATCCCGGGCCGCGACGACGAGGACGACGACGACCACCAGAAATAGCGCCGTCCGCCTGCAGTTTTCCACAAGCTCGGGACGGTTTCGCGGCCGCGATTGTGACCGATGATCGGCCTTGCCGACTGCCTGTCGCTTCCCGCCTGAACTCAATGTCCAGAAGCTGTTCCATCCGGGTAGAGTCGGATGGAACAGGTTCTGGCGTTTTGCCTGAGCATGATCTTTTCCGAAAACCGGATTCCACTTTTCGGGATCATGCTTTTTGTTTGAGCATGATCTTTTCCGAAAACCGGATTCCACTTTTCGGGATCATGCTCTAAGCGCTGGACAGGCCGGATTCCCGTGCTATAACCCACGCGCTTTCAAGGGGTGCCGACGGCGCTTTCATGAACCCGGTGTGCAGATTGCCGCCCGCCGGAGCAGGCCCAGATAGCTCAGTTGGTAGAGCAGCGGACTGAAAATCCGCGTGTCGGTGGTTCGAATCCGCCTCTGGGCACCACTACTTCCTCGTATAAAGTCAATGGCTTGCGGTGTCGCCAGCTTGGCGACTTACGGCATTTCATGTCGCGCCGTGTTGCGAACTGTTACCGTTGAGTTTCAAGGGTTTCCTGCGACTGTCGGCAACTCCACGCGACATGAACTTCAACAAAGACCAGCCTCATGGCAAATGCTCGGTTTCAAATTTCATGTGCCCGCCGGCTTTACCGCTTTCTGGCAACCACCAGGAAATTCTGCGCAAGCTCCGCCGGAATCCTGGCACTTGCGCAGGTCCTTTCAAACGGCACCATCAATATTTCGCACAGTCTTGGCAGCAATTTCCCGGGTCGCGGCAAAAAACCGTACCCAACTATCCGCTCGACAATAAAGCCATTTGCAATGAGCGTCTGCTCGTATCCTTTAATGCTCAAAGTGTGGCGGACTGTCCCTCCTGCATAACGGTTCAGAATGCGGCAGACCAGCCCTATTGGGGAGGTCGCATTCATGTGGATATTCGAGATTAGCAATCCACCTTCGTTCAAATGCGCGCTGATGGCCGACAGTGCATCCTTCCTGAGCTCATCTTCAGCATTGAGGAAGAATCTGAATGCCGTGACCACGTCGAACCTTTCGGCAAGCGGAGAGAACGTAAGATCAGCGCGGACCAATTTCACGTTCTTCGGAACCCGTGCGCTAGCCAGCATAGATTGGGAGATGTCAACGCCGACGACTTCACCAAAAAATGGAGCTGCGATATTTGCTATGCGGCCTGTGCCGCATGCGAAGTCCAGGCATTTCCGGTTCGGCCCGCCGACAGGCAGGAGAATACGTTCGACCAAAGGCTTTTCGATACCCGACCACAGAGCTGCATAGTAGCCGGACCGGTACGTGTCGGAGTAATGGGCACCGTACCCAGCCGTCTGGTGGCTTGCTCGGTAATCCCGACGAGCGGGTGCACGGTTCTCATGGACGCTCCCGAACGGTCGCCGCTGCGCCCGCAGAAATCTGCGAATGCCAACGAACGATCTCACCGTGAACACCATGCAACTCGCGCCTCTAGTCTGGCCCGACGCATGCCGTCGCGGGCAATCCGTGCCCCACGATGCGCGCGACGACCTGTTCGAAATTGCGTGGGTCGAGGCCGTCGACACGCATCAGCGGCCATTTGTCTTGCAGGCATTGGCCGATCTCCCTCGCGATATCCGCTTGCTTCAGGCCCCTGACCACTCCGACTTCGAGAAGGCGCTCGAGGTACGGCTGCCGCGCATACCGCTCAATGAGGCGGTGGCGCAGCGTTTCCCCGGGCGCGTCGACTTGAATGAGGAGATCCGGTCGCGGCAGGAACGTCAGGCAATTACGAACCATGTCGATACTTGGATTTCGTCCCAACAGGACGAGCGCACACAACGCCTGAACGATGCCCTCTTCGAAAATGAAGTACCCTTCTGAGGCCTTCGCCGTATTCCAGGCTTCGAAGAGCAAAACGACGTCGATCTTCAGACGCAACGCCCATATTCGGCTTTTTGGAGGGATCGATGCCAAAAGCCGCGCAGCGGCCCCCTCGCTCGGCGGGGTCGAGAACAAGACCGGACTCGCGGTGGCGAGCTTGTGCACCAGACGCTGGATACCATGGCGTGTCTCCGGGCTTTCATCCTCGACCGAATCGACTTCGCTGCCGACAGACACAAAATCAATCCGGCGATAGCCATTGACTGTCTTCACACGGATGTCGTGTTTCGCCAGCTCACGGCAAAGGGCGCGGAGAAGGGTCGTCTTGCCTGCACCAGGCGGACCGAACAACTCGATAATCATGTAGGGATCTCCCGAACAGGAAGCAGAAAGATCGGATGAAGCGAGCTCGCCCGCTCCGGCGGTGTGGCGAGCGTAAACACTCTGGCATCCGCCTGGCCGAGTTGACCCCGCTCGCTGGCATCCTGCTGACGCCGCAAAAAGCTTTGGAGGAGATGCGATGCGGTGGAAGACTGCCTTTCCATGGCGTGCAGTCCCGCCTGTTGAGCCGCGACAGCGTTGCCGGTTGACTTGAGAACTTGCAATTGCTTCTCGATCGCCTGCGCTTGCGGCTGGTTGACACGCCTGTCGCTGTCGAACTGGCTCGTCGCCCGTGCCATCTCCTGATCGATCGAGCGCCCCACGGTTGCCCGTTGGTCGACGTCGGTCGTCGTGGCTTCCAGGCGTGCGAGCCTCGACGACGCCGACCCCGCCGCCTGCGCCAACACCTCCGTCGTCGCGCCGCTTGCGCCCATAGGGAACATGGACCTCAGAAAGTCTCTAAATTGCCTGGGGATCAGTGCTTACTATGAGTGCCGAACCATACCATCATCCATCTGAATGACTGTCGGCACCACGGCACGCGCGTTTGGGCGCTGAACAGGGCAACGAGTTCAGGCCGAGCGGGCGGTTTTGGCTTGACGCGACACAAACGCGACATTCGGCCTAAAATCTGAACAATATCAATCACCGACAGCGGACTGAAAATCCGCGTGTCGGTGGTTCGAATCCGCCTCTGGGCACCATTTTTTTCCCTGTACGGCCCGGAGACATAGGTAACAGTTTATACCTAGACATGGGTGACAATCTCGCGCCGAGCGGATTGTCGATGGCGTGCAAGAATTATCTGGACCATGGCGCCAGAGGCTCCTGCTCGCCGACCAATGGCGATGAAGAACGCCTTCAGCATCTTGGATTCCGCTCTGGCCACAACCGCCCTACAGACCGAGGGCGCAGCCGTCCTTGCGCGGTTCAGAACCGCCCAGCAGCGTCCCGTTTGCCCAATCGATGCGAATAGCCTGCGCACCGCCGATCGGGTCCGTGGCAGGAATGATTTCGAAACCGCGCCGGCTAAGTTCAGCTACGGTTTCGCGAGCGAGCCCGTGTTCGGCCTGGACCTTCATCGTGCCGCTGACGGGGGCGACCCGCGGCAGATCGATCGCCTCCTGCAGGTCCATCCCGAAGTCGAGCACCTTCGTCAGCAGGTGCGCGTGGCCCATTGCCTGGTAGTAGCCACCCATAACGCCGAAAGGCATCTCTGCCCGGTCGCCTCTCGCAAGCATCCCGGGTATGATGGTATGCAGAGGCCGCTTGTTCGGCGCCACTGCATTGGGGTGCCTGGGGTCAAGGGAAAAGCTTTGCCCGCGATTGTGCAAGACGACACCGGAGCGTGGCGAGACCAGGCCCGAGCCAAAGCTGTCGAAGACCGAGTTGATGAAACTGACCGCATTGCGATCCTTGTCGACAACGGAAATATAGACCGTGTCGCTGTGCAGCGGCATATCGAACGCCGGCAGGTCCGCGCGGGCGCGCTTTAGGTCAATCATGCCGGCCAGACGATCGGCCCAAGCATTCGACAACATGTCGGCCACCGGGACCTCGGACGCATCAGGATCGGCGACGAGCAGGTCACGCGCGGCGTAAGCGAGGCGTGTCGCTTCGATTTCCAGGTGAAGCCGGTCCGCGGATTGCGGGTCGCCGTTGGCTTCGAAGCGCGAGAGGATGTTTAGAATCAGCAACGCGATCACACCCTGGCCATTCGGCGGACATTCGAACACATCGCAGCCTCGAAACGCCGTGCTGATCGGGGTCACGTACTCGCCTGTTGCCGAGGCGAAATCTTCGAGTGTGTGCAATCCGCCGAGCCCACGAAGATAGGCGACCATGTCTTCGGCCACAGGGCCAGCGTAGAAAGCCTCTCGTCCTTTTCTTGCGATCAGCCGCAGCGTTGCAGCCAACTCAGGCTGGCGATGCACTTGGCCAACGCTTGGCGCGCGACCGTTTGGCAGGAAAATCCGTTTCGCAGTAACATCGGAGGCCAGAAGTTCTTCCTCCAACGCCCAGTCACGATGGACCCGCGGTGAAATGGCGTAGCCTTCCTCGGCGAAGCGTATAGCAGGGGCCAGAATTTGATCGAAGGGCATGTGCCCGTGATCAGCGTGCAATCTGGTCCAGGCATCGATCGCTCCCGGGATGGTGACGGAGCCAGGAGAATTGCGAGCTACCTCCGCCATGCCACGTTCGAGGAACCAGTCAATTGTGAGGGCGGCGGGTGTCCTGCCCGATCCGTTGTAGGCGATGACCTCGCCGGATCCGTTTCGCGACAGAAGAGCGAAGCAATCGCCTCCAATGCCTGTCGAGGCTGGTTCGACGACACATTGCACCGCGCAGGCTGCGATGGCGGCATCCATGGCGTTGCCGCCGGTCGCCATGATCTCCACCGCCGTCAGGGTCGCCGACGGATGAGAGGTGGCGGCCATGGCCTCGCGTGAAACGACGACCGAGCGCGTTGGTTTCTCAAAATTTCGCATGCTATGCCCTTCTGATCGTGCTCAAGAGGCGGCGTCCCTCATCGTCGAGGGGCGGTGCCGCAGATGCCGCGACATCCAGTATTCGAGTGCCGCCAAG
Source organism: Mesorhizobium sp. M0983 (assembly GCF_040318975.1). NCBI lineage: Bacteria > Pseudomonadati > Pseudomonadota > Alphaproteobacteria > Hyphomicrobiales > Phyllobacteriaceae > Mesorhizobium > Mesorhizobium sp. M0983. The sequence goes on from NZ_JAMYNH010000016.1 coordinate 46,616, forward strand.
GCACGGATGATCGCGAAATTCAAAGTGAGATAAATGGCGCCCGCGCAGATGAAGACTTCAAAGGCGCGGTAAGTCTGGGAGATCAATCCCTGGGCAATTCCAGTCACCTCCATCAAGGTCACGATGGAGGCCAGAGACGTGCCCTTGATCATCAGGATGATTTCGTTGCCGTAACTCGGCAGAGCCTGGCGAAAGGCCAGCGGCAGGATAACATGCCGATAGGTCAGACAGGTGGACAGGCCGACAGACCGGGCCGCCTCGACAAGGCCGCGCGGCACCGATTGAATCGCGCCGCGGAGGATTTCACTGCCGTAGGCGGTGGTGTTGAGTGTCAGCGCGATGATTGCGCACCAGTAAGGTTCGCGGAAAACGGCCCATAATCCAATTGCCGACAGTTGGTGCCGGAACTGACCGAGGCCATAATAGGTCAGAAAAATCTGCACCAGCAGGGGCGTGCCCCTGAAGACGGCAACGAAGCCACGGATCGGCAAAACGACGAAGGGCGATTCCGATTGCTGGGCAAGCGCCAATGTGACGGCAAGGACGAAGCCGGCAACAATGGAAGTCAGGGCCAATTCTATCGTAAGCGGCAGGCCGGCGAGGAGCTTCGGCAGGATTTCGAGGAAAAAACTGAAATCTATCATGCCGACCGGACGCGCCACGGCGCCTTTCGTTCCAGACGGTAAAAGGCATGGCCGGTGACGGAAGCGATAGCCAGATAGAGCAAGGCTGCAGCAATGTAGAAGATGAATGGTTCACGGGTCGAACCGGCAGCGATCTGTGCCTGGCGCATCAGTTCAACGAGGCCGATTACCGATATCAGCGACGAGTCCTTCAGAACCAACTGCCACACGTTGCCGAGACCTGGCAGCGCGTAGCTCAGGAGCTGGGGAAAAATAACCTGTCGCAGCCGCTGCAGCCGGTTGAGACCAAGCGCGCAAGCGGCATCGTGCTGTCCTTGGTCGATGGCGAGGTAAGCCCCTCGATAGACCTCGGCTTGATAGGCGCCCGAGATGATTGCGATGGCCAAGGTTCCAGTGGCAAAGGCCGGAACGCCGACGAATCCGGACCCGCCCAGGCTATGACCAAGCGAGGTCAGGGCGACACTTCCTCCATAGTAAAGCAGATAAATGGTCAGAAGGTCGGGCACGCCTCGGAAAACCGTGCAATAGCCAAGGGCCAAGAACCTCAATACCTTGGAGTTGCGGAGACGGCCGGCCGCTGCCAGCCCACCGAATACAGCGCCAAGCGCAAAGCCCAGCACAGACAGAAGCACTGTAACCGAGGCCGCCATGAGAAGAGCAGCCCCCCAACCTCCGTGCTGGAAACCAAGTAGCCGGAATGCGTCAACCATCGATACCCCCGGCAGGGCGAACGGCTCAGCTCCGGAACGGGTCAGGAATGGCCGTTCGCCGACAAGCGCCTACTTGACTGGAGTGACGTCGCTCTTGAGCCATTTAAGCGACAGGGTTTTGATCGTGCCATCGGCGATCGCGGCGTCGATGGCCCCGTTGAGCATATCTTTCAGCTTGATGTCCTCTTTGCGGATACCGGCACCGGAGCCAAGACCGAAGAGCCCCCCGACAAATCCCGGCCCGGCAAGCGTATAGTCGCTGAACTCCGGTTTGCCCAGCGTGGCGGCCAGCGCTGTCTGCTGTGCGAAGAGCGCGTCGATGCGACCCGCGGCAAGATCGAGATCGTGTTGCTCGGTGGTCTTGTATTCGCGAATCTCAGCGACGTCCGAGAAGTATTTTTTCACAAATTCCAGGTTCGCCGTTGCGGCCTGAACTCCAATGATCTTTCCCTTCAGCAATGGCTTGAGCTTGTCGATTGCCGCCTGCGCAGAGGCTTCATTCTCCAGCTTGAACCGCTCGTTGGAAATGCCGACCTTGCCCAGTTCGCTATCCTTTGCGACCGCGAAACCTGAGGGATCCACCGCATATGGCTGGGTAAAGTCAATGATCTTCAGACGTTTTTCAGTGATGAACATGCTCGCCATGATCACGTCGAACTTGCCAACGGTCAGCGCGGGGATCATGCCGTCCCAGTCCTGTGCGACGATCTTGCACTCGATCTTCATTCGCCCGCACAGATCATTGGCGAGATCGACTTCGAAGCCGTCCAATTTGCCGTCGGCTGTTGTGAAATTCCAGGGCGCGTAGGCTCCTTCGGTGGCAATGGTAATTGCCTTTGGTGTTTCTTGTGCGGCGGCGGCCTGGACCAGGCCGAACAAGACCGACGCAATGGCTGCGATGCGGCTAATTTTCATGTCATTCTCCTCTTTTTTGCCGGTATGGCAGTTCCCTTTCGTCGTGCCGGATTATCTTCCGGCTTCAACGAGTTAGATGGCGTTTTCTAGCGGCGGCCGGGACTTGCGAAGTTGGCCAGAAGGGGCGCTGTCTCGACGATATGATCCCGCATGACGATCTCTGCCTTGCCGGCATCACCTGACCGCAACACCTCAATCAGGATCTCGTGCTCGGCGCGCGCGCTGGCGGGCTTGTCGACATAGTCGAACCAGATGCGCAGGTAGGGTTCGATCACGACGTGCAGGCTGGCAATCTGCCGGACCAGCTTGGGTCGGTTGCTCAATTGGCAAATCTGCAAATGGAAGGCCTGATGGCGCACGACCCAGTCGCTGCTGCCGGTCTGGCTGGCGCGCTCCATGCGGTCGAGCTGGCGTTCCAGTTCTTCAAGCACTTCGATATCGATGTGCGGCATGGCAAGCCTCACCGCCAGCCCTTCGAGCACCGAGCGCATTTCAAACGTTTCGTATATCTCATCGAGGGTAAGGCCAGCGACGATACAGCCACGGTTCGGGCGAATGACCACAAGACCTTCCGCGGCCAGCTGGCGGAATGCTTCGCGAACCGGCATGCGGCTCATGCCGATTTCCGTCGCGATCTCTTCCGGGATAAGCCGGTCCCCGGCGCGGTAGCGCCCCATCCTCAAGGCACGCTGAATGTGGCGATAAGCCTCCTCCTCGGCGGTCGTGATGCCCAGCGGCTCGATTGCGTCTGCTGCCATGTCCTTGGTCCAATCAGAGCGTATCTGTGTATCCACTTATCCAGTTGTCGCGACCTGTGTCAAGCACCGAAGCTTGTGCGCGTTTGAATTTCTCTTGTGAGAATAAACACTTGGGGGGAAAATGGGGCAAGCACACCGTCATCAGCTACGCCGCTGATCGGCGTGCTTTTCGGTGCCTACGCGTCGGAAACCTTCGACGCCTCACCGACCTCTTCGACAATGCCGGCCAAGGTCGATGCCGAGATTCGCCGGAAGCCCGTCAGCGCCCGCCCCTAAACAATCCTGATGCCGCTTCGAGCATCGAACAGATGCACCTTGGAGACCATGATCTCCAAGCCAATCTCCTGATCAGGTCTGAACGGGGGCTGATCCCGCACCTCGGCCATGAGGTCGACGCCACCTGCATTCAAGGTAAGTTCCTGGGCCTCGCCGGTCGGCTCGACCACCTGAACCTCCGCCCGAGCGTGGTTCCCGCCGATTGCAATGTGCTGCGGACGAATTCCGTATACCACCTCTTCCCTGTCCCCCATCCGGCCGTCCTCCGGTAAGGGTAAGCGGAGACCCTGCTCGGCGACGAATGCGCCGTTGTCGATCCGGCCCGGGATCAGGTTCATTTCCGGGGATCCGATAAAACCGGCGACGAACAGGTTGGCGGGTTGCTCATAGAGCTCTGAAGGTGTGCCGATCTGTTCGATGCGGCCCCGGTTCAGCACTACGATACGGTCGGCAAGGGTCATCGCTTCGGTCTGATCGTGAGTGACGTAGATGCTCGTTCGGCCCAGCCGCTGGTGAAGCTTCTTGATCTCGGCGCGCATCTTGACACGCAGCTTGGCATCGAGGTTGCTCAGCGGCTCGTCAAACAGGAAGGCGGCTGGATCGCGCACGATCGCCCGGCCCATGGCGACGCGCTGGCGCTGACCGCCGGACAGCTGGCGTGGCATGCGGCCAAGCAGATCCTGCAGGCCGAGGATTTCAGCGGCCGCTTTCACCCTCGCGACAATCTCTTCTCTGGGGACCTTCGCCAATCGAAGCGCAAAGCTCATATTGTCCGCGACACTCATGTGCGGATAAAGCGCGTAGCTCTGGAACACCATCGCAATGTCGCGCGATTTGGCCGGCATCTCGTCGACGACCCGCCCGCCGATGCGGATCTCGCCTGTCGTCTGTTCTTCCAAGCCGGCGATCATGCGCAGAAGGGTTGACTTGCCGCAGCCTGAGGGACCGACAAGGACGACAAACTCGCCGCTGGCGATCTCGATCGTCACATCGCGCAGAACTTCCACGGCGCCAAAGCTCTTGCCGAGCTGATCTATCTGGATTGCAGACACCTATTTTCCTCCCGTCCGGGCACTACTCATTTTCGTTGAGCATGCCGCCAGGCGCGGTATTCGGCCTCGCCTTCGGGGCTCAACGGGTAGTATTTCCGCAGGTCGCCTCCCTCGGCCAAGCGCGTGCGGGAAAATTCCTCCCACTCGATATGTTCGCCGGCGAGCTCAACTAGTTTTGGGGCAAGGGCTACCGGTACCACGACGACGCCATCATCGTCGGCGACGATGATGTCTCCCGGTATGACGAGTACGTTCGAGCAGGCAATGGGGACGTTAACGGCAAAGGGGACGATGTTGGTCTGGGCGTGGAAATTCGGCGTGACATCCCTCACCCAGATGCCGATGTCCAAGGCAGTCGCCTGGGCAGAATCTCGGATACACCCGTCGACAACCACGCCGGCCCCGCCACGCCCGGCGAAATAGGTCAACATCATCTCACCGAAGATACCGCTGCCAAGGTCGCCGCGCGCATCGACGACCACCATGTCGCCCGGCTGCGTGGGGTACAGGACGTGACGGTGAAGTTGGCGTTCGGGCTCCTCATACTCAGTCTCGTTGTAGAGATCCTCGCGCTTCGGCATGCACTGGAGGGTGAGAGCCGGCCCGGCCGCCGTGCGGCCGGGCGTTAGCGGCCGCGGCCCTCGGATGTGCGGATCGCGAATACCCATCCATCTTGTGATAAAGCTCGCTGGCCAAGGTCGCTGAACCGATCGCTGCAAGTGCGTCGACCAGCTGCCTCGGTGGCCGAGAAATGTCCTTTATTGCCGCTGCCTGGCCTACTTCCACGTTTCATCCTCCCTTCGATCAAGTTTTTCATGATCTCAATTCAGCCGCGAACTGCACCGGTCGTGAGACCCTTGACCAACAGGCCTTGAGCAAACCAGACAAACGCCAAGGTCGGGATGACCATGAGGACGCCCGCCGCCGACATCGCTCCCCAGTCGATGCCGAACTGCGAGACGAAGTTGGTCAGCCCGACTGGCAGCGTCTGTGCGGCCTTGCTGGAAGTCAGCGTCAATGCGAGCAGCAGGTCATTCCAGGTGAAAAGGAAGGTGATGACCGCGCTGGCCCCGATGCCAGGCGCAATCAGCGGCGCCACGATCTGGACCAGGGTGCGCACCGTGCCGGCGCCGTCCGACTGGGCAGCCTCCTCGATCTCTTTGGGCACATCCTGGATGAAGCCCAGCAGCAGCCAGATGGCGACGGGCAGTTTAGCCGCCGTATGGCTCAGGATCAGCGCCCAAATGGTATCCAGCAGGCCGAGCGCGGCGAACACGGCGAAGAGCGGGATGGCGAGCGCGATGACCGGAATCATGCGCATGATCAAAAGCAGGCCAAAAATCAGCATGACGCCCGGCATCCTGAAGCGCGACAGGGCGTATGCGCAGGGTATGGCCAGCAGATGGACCAAGATGACCGTCGCGACCGAGACGATGACGGTGTTCCACACATAACCCATCGTGTCGTACTCGGTGAAGACGGAGACGTACTGCGTCATCGTCGCGGTCTCGGGGATGATGTGCACCGGGACGGAGAAGATGTCGGCTGAACTGCGGATCGAGGTCAGGAACAGCCATGCCAGCGGAAAGACGGTGAGGGCGATGGTCAGAACCAGCGCTAGATATTGGCCGGCGGCGCCTGCCGTGAACCGGCGGCGACGGCGCCGTGGCTTGGGACGCGCGCTGACGATCGCGGCTTCGGTCATATCGCTCTCCGTTTCGCAATCAGCCACGGCACCCCGTAGAGGAGGCCGAGCACGAACAGCGACATTCCCAGCGCGATGTAGGAAACCGCCGCCGCGTGTCCGAAATCCACCGCCTGAAACGCCAGCAGATAGGAATAGACGGTGAGTAGGTTTGTGGCGCCTCCCGGCCCGCCCTGCGTCATCAGCCATACGACGTCGAAGGTCCGGAACGTGTCGATGATGCGAAGCATCAGCGCTATCATGATGACCGGACGCATCAGTGGCAGCACGATGTGCCAGAAGCGCTGCCATGGCGTGGCGCCGTCCACCGTGGCGGCCTCGAGCGGCTCCTGCGGCAAGGATTGCAGACCGGCAAGAAAGAGCAGCACCATCAGCGGCGTATTCTGCCAGACATCGGCGACAATCACCGAGACAAGAGCCCAGGTCGGATGATTGAGCCAGGGGATGTCGGGCAGGTTGAACATGCGCAGCAGCGCGTCCACGAGCCCGTACTGGGTGTTGAAAAGCCAACGGAAATTCAGCCCCACGACGGCGGGCGCGATCATCGGCGGCACCAGCAGCAAGGTGCGCGCGAGCCGCATTCCGCGCAATTTGCCGTTGACGAGCACAGCGATCGCCATTCCAGCCACCACTTCCACCGTGATGGAAACGACGCTGAAGATGATCTGATTTCGCAGAGCCTGATTGAACTGGCGGCCGAAGAGTTCGTCGGTGTAATTCCCTGTTCCGGCGAATGGCGCTGAGCCGCTCAGATCCCAGCGAAAGAAACTCATTATGAAAGAATATCCGAGCGGATAGATAAGGATGGCGAGCATGACGAGGAGCGCGGGGCTGGCCAGGAGGTACCCCCTCTGCCAAGTGTAGGGCAGCGGCGAACGTCGCCGACGCCCCGGGACCTGGTGCTGCGCGACGGGCGGCATCCTCAGTCGTATGCTCCGGCCCGACGCATGATCTCCTCCGCCTCAGTCGCCGCCTGGTTGAGCGAGTCGCTCGGCGAGACCTGGTCGGTCAGGGCCTGTTCGATAGCCGAAAACATCAAGGTGCAGACTTTCGAGAATCCAGCCAGCTTCGGCCATTCCTTGCCGTTCGCTATCGTCGTCTCGAGTTGCTGCAGCCACACGGCCTGGGGACCTTTTGCCGCTGCAATCACTTCCTTGGCGATCGCCTGACTGCTGGGGAAGTTGGTGAACTGATCGAACTGCAGCCGCTGCGCCTCCGGACCGACCGTATATCTGATGAATTCGACGGCAGGTTCCTTGCGTCCTGATTGTCCATTGAGAGCCATGGCATGGGAGATGGCGCACGAAATCGCTGCCTTGTCCCTGATGTAGGGTGCAGTCGACCACTTGCTGACGACCCGCGAAGTTTCCGGATTGGATAAGGTTGCGAAGGCACCTGGCCAGTCGAAATTGGCGTAGACCGTACCGGACGAGAATTCGGTCGAATTTTCATTCCACTGATAGCCGACCGCGTCCGGCGGCACGATTTTGTGCTTCTGGATGAGGTCGCGGTAGAAGGTGAGGGCTTTGATGCCGGCTTCGGAATTGAAAGCTGGCTTGTTGGCCTGATCGACCCAGTCCCCGCCGGCTTGCCACAGGAGATCGCTGAAGGTGCGCTGCGCGGGGTCACCCTGCCCCGGCACGACCAGCCCATAGTGGCCATTGCCGGTAAGTTTCAGGCCGACGTCCACCAGATCATTCCAGGTTTCGGCCGGCTTCAGGCCTTTCTCCTGGTAGATGTCGCTGCGGTAATATTGAACGCGCGCATCCATGTTGCGCGGGATAGCGGCCAGATTGCCGGTCTTGGGATCGCGTAGGTATTTGACCGCAACCGGATAGAAGTCAGCCAGTTCGGAGTCGCTGAAATAGCTGTTCAGCGGCGCAAAATGGTTGAAATAGGAATCGATCTGGGCGGTGTGCGTGCTGTAGACGTCGTACTGGCTCGATTTCGCGGCGCTGAGTGTGACGACTTTCGATGTCAGCGGAGTGAATTCCAGCAGATCGTAGCGAACCTTGATGCCAGTCTTGGCGGTGAAATCCTGAACGATTTTCTCCCAGTATTTGGGATAGAGCGGGCCGCCGGTGATCAGCAGCGCGGTGATCTCGTTCGCCTCTGCTCTAGCGATCCACGGCGTAGCAAGCGAGCCGGCCGTCACCGCGGCACTCGCGGCCAGGAATTTGCGTCTCGATAGGTTTCCGGACATCACAATTTCCTCCTTGTTTGTAATTGGTCGGCCCCCTTTCGGGGTCGAGCGACGACGGCCAGGTTTTCCCTTGAGCCGCAGTGTGGCTTTGCTCCTCCCACAGCGACACAGCCCAGATCACGCCCGTCCACATGCTGCCTTGCCCTGCCGAGGCCCGATGGCCTCTGAGGCTTCCGGCGGTAGCCTTTCCTTTCGTCCTGCCTTCCTTTCGGCGGGCTCTGCGACCCGCAAACCACGCAATCGGTGCGTCGCGAGCCGTCGAGACGGCCGGACACAATGCGATGAGCGCGGTCAGCCGACGCGCAATGGTCCTGATCTCGAACGTCGTGGGCGGGGATATTGAAGTTGAGAGTCCAACGTCCCTTCCCGCGGGCCGAGTTATGGGTTAGTGAGCATTCATGAGATAAGTTGACTGCATATCCAACCATCAGCCTATAAGCTTATCAGACAAGTGGATATTAATGGTCGATTCCATGGAGGTCAAGCTTCAAACTTTGCCCAAGCAGGTGGCGGGCGTACTCGCGCGTCGCATCGCCACCGGCGGCGTCGCCGGCAGCCAGGGGCCGTCGGAACAGCAGATCCTTCAGGAGTTCGGGGTTTCGCGCGCGGTCGCGCGGGAAGCGCTCAAGATCCTAGCTTCTCTCGACATGATCGAGATCGCACAGGGAAGGCGCGTGGTGCTGCGTCCTGCCGAAGAATGGGATTATCTCAGTCCATTGCTGATCGACTGGCTGCCGCCCGAACAGGTCCGCGAACTGCTGGCGGAAGCGCACGCGACGCGAATAATCATCGAACCCGCCATCGCCGCCATCGCGGCCAAACACATGACCAAGGAAAACCTCGAACGTCTCGGCACGCTGCTCGCGGCGATGTCCGCGACCGAAGACAATCCGGACGCGTATCTGAAGCTCGACCTGGATTTCCATATGGAAATTTGCCGCGCTTCCCGGAACAGAATCCTTGACCGCTTCATGTATTCGTCACGGTGGTGGCAAGCGGCGAGCAGACGCATCAGCAACCAGATGCCGCATGCTCTTCCTTCCGCCACAGAAATGCACAGAGCGATCTACGAGGCGCTGGTCGCACGCGACGCCAAGCGCGCCGAAGAGGCGATGCGCCGACACCTGAAGGCAACCATTGCCGTCGCCATGCCCGACAAGGAAATGGCGAGCTAAGCAACGTTCTACAGGCGCGGCCAGCTGTCGTGGCTGACCGCGCCGCCTGCGTGTCGGGAGGACACGACCGAACTAAGCTCTTCTGGCTTCCTGTTCCTGACGCTGCCTTGCGCGATATCCGAACATGTCGCCTTTGTCCTTGATTTCCGCCCAGATGGGGGCGGTGAGTTTGTCGATGGCCGCGACGTCCACGTCGGAAATCTTCCAACCGACACTCTCGACGTTTTCCTCAAGCTCCCTGACCGTCCGCGCGCCCACAAGGGGCGAACTCACACCCGGCCTGCTGGTGAGCCATTGGATCGCAAGCTGCGGCAGCGTCTTGCCGTATTTGGCCGCTATCGGCTTGAGGGCATCGACGGCTCCGACGGCGCGCTCGTAGGTGCCCGGTTGGAACAGCACGGTGGTGCGCCGCTCGTCTCCCTCGACGAATTTGGTATCCGGCGAGAGCAAGCCCGTGAGCAGCCCTTGGGCCAGACCGCTGTAAGGCATGACGCCGATATTGTGCTTGCGGCAATAGGGAAGAGTTTGCCCCTCAACCTCGCGCCACAGCATGTTGTAAGGAGGCTGGAGCACGTCGATGACGCCATGCTGGCGGGCGCTGCCCATATCAGCTGTGCTGAAATTCGAGACGCCAACCGCTTTGATCCGCCCTGACGACCGAAGCCTCTCCATCATCGTCATGGTAGGGCCGATGGGAAAATCCGAATTCGGCCAGTGGACAAAATAGACGTCGACATAGTCCGTCTGCATCCGCTTCAGCGAGCCATCAAGCGCCGTCTCTATCGCTGCAGGTTCGAGATGGTTGGGCGCAACCTTGGTCGCGATGATCGCCTTGTCCCGGCGGCCGGCCAGCGCCTTGCCGACGACCTCCTCGGCATGGCCATGTCCATAGGCTTCGGCTGTGTCGATCAGCGTAATGCCAAGCTCCAGGGCGCGGCGAATCACCCGGATCGATTCCTCGTCATCGGCCGCGCCCCAAAACGCGCCGGACATACCCCAAGTCCCCAGGCCGATCTCCGACACCTTGACCGGCGACGATCCTAGCTGTCGCTGTTGCATCCTGTTCCTCCGGTTTGCGGCATGCATGGCTGTGCTTGTCGCCTTGCTGCCACTCATTTATACGCTTATATGCTCGTCTAACAAGTAGGTTTTAGCTTGGCTGAATTCCCGGCGATCTACGGTTCCAGTGCTTTCAAAGTGCATTTCTGCGTAATCGCTCAAAGGGGGTTTACGCCACATCTTCTCATCTTATATGCTCATCGGACAAGTTCAATTCGCCCGTACGGTGCGTTTGAAGCGCGGCGCCATCATTGGAGGATGGGTTCGATGAAGATCGTGGACATCAAGACGGCGGTCGTCGCCTATCATGGCAAGGCGACTCTGATCCGTATCGACACGGACGCCGGCATCTCCGGTTACGGCGAGGCGAACCCCGATGCGGGCGCGGCCGCGATCGTCGGGCTAATTTCGGAGCTCAAGTCGGAGCTCATCGGTCAGGATCCACGCAACGTCGAATATTGCTGGGACAAGATCCGCCGCGACCATGTGTTCTCCGGCGCCCAGGCCGGCGTCTTTCTCATTGCCCTGACCGGGCTTGAGATGGCGCTGTGGGATGTAGCGGCGAAGGCTGCTGGCCAGCCGCTCTATCGCATGTTCGGCGGCAAGTTCCGCGACCGGATCAGGCTCTATGCCGATTGCGGCGACGGCGATGAAGAAACCGGTTCGCCGGAAGGATGCGCGGCGCGCGCGCGCCGCATGGTGGACGAGGGCTTTACGGCGCTAAAATTCGACATCGACAATTTGCGCCATCCGGCAAAGTTCGACGCGGCAAACCACACCATCAACGGCGCGGAGCTGCGCTTCATGGTGGAACGCGTGGCCGCGGTGCGCGAGGCGATCGGCCCTGACATCGATCTCTGTATCGACCTGCACGCGCGCTACGACGTGCTCAGCGCCAGCCGCATTGCAGGGGAGATGGAGCGGTTCAACCTTCTGTGGCTGGAAGAACCTATTCCGGCAGAAAATGTTGAGGCACTGAAGCAGATCCGCATGCGGACCAAGACCCCGATCTGTGTCGGCGAGAATCTCTACCTGCGCTGGGGTTTTCGTGAGTTGTTCCAGAATTATGGCGCCGACGTCATCATGCCCGACGTGCCGAAATGCGGCGGCCTCGCGGAAAGCCGCAAGATCGCGAATCTCGCCGAGATGTATTATGTGCCGTTCGCGCCGCATCTCGTGTCGACGCCGCTCGGCACAATGGCGACGTGCCATGTCTGCGCGAGCGTTCCGAACTTCCTGGTGCTGGAGTGGCATGCCCTGGAAGAACGGGAAGTGTGGGACAGTTATGTGCGCCTGCCAGACGGCGCCAGGTCGATCGTTGAAGACGGCCACATCGTGGTGCCCGACGTGCCCGGCATCGGCGTCGATCTCGACATGGATGGCGTCCACAAATACGCCGTGCCCGGCTACGGCATCTTTGAATAGCGCGCGACTGAATAGCTCTTGACCGGGCGGAAATGCCTTTTGGCCAGATTTCCGCTCGCCGATAGAAGTCCGTTGGAGGAATCATGGGCAAGCGGATCATTTTCACCGGTGGCAGCGGCAAGATCGGCCGTCACGTCATACCTTACCTGCTCAAGCGTGGGCATCAGGTCCTGAACCTCGACCTGACGCCACTTGATGTGCCAGGCGTCGACACCATCATCACCAACCTTGCCGATGCCGGCGAGACCTACAATGCACTGACGCTGCATTTCGGTTTCGGCGAATATTTTGGCGGGAAAGGCCGTGGCCCAGTCGACGCCATGGTCCATTTCGCGGCCATCCCGAGAATATTCCTGCGACCGGACAACGCCATGTTCGCCGCCAATGTGCTGTCGACCTACAATGTAATCGAGGCCGCCACCAAGCTCGGCATCCGCAAGATCATCACCGCGTCCAGCGAGACGGTCTATGGCGTGTGTTTTGCCGAAGGCGAACGCGATTTCACATCGTTTCCGGTGGAAGAGGACTACGATACCGATCCGACCGACAGCTACGGTCTTTCCAAGGTCTTGGGCGAGAAGATCGCACGCTCCTTCGCTTCCCGCACCGGATACGACATTTACGCGCTCCGAATAGGTGGCGTTGTCGAGCCGCAAGACTATGCCCGCTTTCCGGAGTTTTTGGCGGACGCTTCAAAACGGCGGCGCGATGGCTGGACCTATATGGACGCGCGCGATCTGGGCCAGATCGTGCATCTTTGCATCGAGAAGGACGGTTTGGGGTTCCAGATATTCAATGCCGTCAACGACAATATCGTTGCCGATGCGCCAACGGCAGAGTTTCTCAAGAAGCATGCACCAGGCACGCCGATTACACGCTCGATAGAGCAATTTGAGGGGCCAATCTCAAATCGCAAGCTGCGTGAGCTTCTAGGGTTCCAGCAAGAGCATGATTGGCGAGCTCAGCCTCGGGATTCATGATCGGGGCCGGCCCGGCTCCTACCACTGAGCAAGCTTCGATTGGCGCCCGGTCCGTGACGGCCCATGCCGAGATCTCCCCGCTTGGCCGTCGGCGAATCTTCGGCAGCGTTTACGGCTGCTCGGTCGGCCGGATGACGATCTCGTGCCGAGCGGATTGTCGATGATCTGCAAGTATTATCTGGCGTGAAACCATGGGGCCAGCGAAGGCTTGGCGACTTCCGGCAAAAAGGCCCGCCGCTCCATTTGCGAAGCGGCGAGGCCCCATATTCGGGGACGATCGCCGGAGTGTTCCCCGGCATTGCTTACAGCGCAATTCAGGTGCCAGAATTATTGACCCAAAACGGGTCACCGCATCGGAGGCGAGAAGGCGGACCTTCCGCGATCACGCTACTGCCGCGCTTTGCCATCGCTGCTACATTACTTTGCGGCGGACCTGATTTTTCCGCCTGGCCGGCGTCCGTCAGGCAACTTACCCCAACGCGCCCCCCAAGTGACGCCGGCCATTTTCCCCATATTGCAGCACGGGCGCGCCGATTCCGTTATGCGCTTTCGAGCTATGGCAATCCGCCGGCGAGCCGCTTTGTCCAGCCTGCAATTGTCAGCCCGAAGGCCATTCCGGCGCAGTCTGCCACCCAGTCGAATAGATCCGGGTGGCGCCCTATCAGCTGCACGGCCTGAAGGCCCTCGATCGCCGCGCCCGTGAGCACGAGGAGGACGATCAGCTTCGCCTTGTGTTCCGGCCAGCCGAGACTTCCGAGAGCCGCCAGCACGACGAAGGCGGCGGCGTGATTGAGCTTGTCGTGACCAAACGTGAAAGCCAGGCCAAGACCCTGCAGGAGCTGCTCCGGCAAAAGGGCGAACAGCAGAACGCCGGCAAACGCGGAGGGAAAAGCAATCCTTGCCACGATCTGATAAGAATCCAGGCGCAACAAGGGTGAAATGGCCTTTCGTCCGAAATCGGCAGGGAACACCGCTGGCCGCTGAATCGAGAGCGAGCGCGGCGTCCAATTTCCGCCGTCCGGGCGTCCGGTGCATCGTCAGAATGAATGAATGCTTCGGGTCAGCCGCTGCACAGGCCGGGCTCGTGCGAGTGGTCTGCAATGGTGTGGCTTCCGCGATCACGCAATTACCCGCCGCGCCAACGCAGCTACTATCTGGCTGCGGCGGACCTGATTTCCGCTTGGCCGGCGCTGCATTAGGCACCTTACCCCACGCCTCACGAAGCAGCGCCGGCCATCTCTCCCAGCTAATGCGCGTCGCGTTCGACCGGCCTCATGCGAGGCGCTTAAGGTTCTTGTCTTGATGCATGTCGTTAACGCAAAACCGCTTCACACTTTTGCGCGACATGCATTGGATTTCCACCGGTTGCGCGATGACCCGGCCCGCATCAAAAAGCCCGCCGCCCTGTCGGACGACGGGCTCCGTTGCCTGGGCGCCAGGGCGCCGCGGTAGCGACTTCTGCTACTTATGCTCCCGCAGGTTTCCAATATGCTGCCGCCGCATGGCGTTGCGCATCGGCTAAACAAACGAAGCCCGCGCCTCTGGCGGAGGGCGCGGGCCGACCGGGTTGCACCCCGATCTGCAGCAGAAACCCGGGAGGTTCCCGCTGCTTAAGATAACAATTAGAGACTTCTAATGTTCCCTTGGGGAAGATGCCGGCTGCACCAGAAATCTCATGGTCGGCACGATAACGATCGGGCCGTCAACTCATGCGCATGTTGATCTGGAAAATCCGTTCGTCGAAATGCTGCGTTTCGACGGCAAAGGTCAAAGCCACTTCAAGCACCAGACCGTCATGGTCGTTCCGGACCTTGACTGTGATCCTACGGTGAGGAAGGCCATCCCTGGCCATCTCGCCCAATGTGCGAAGGGCTTCTTTCCTGACCAGCGGGAAATCGTCATATAACATTCCCTGATCGTCGGAATAGACGATTCCGTCTTCATTGGAATCGAAGAAGTAGCGGGGCATTGCGCTTGGCCGAAGCGCGGCATCCGGGCACGTTGTCGATAGCTGGCCGCGATCTCGGCCAATCGCGATCAGTGCCTCTCCACCGTTGGCTTCGCCGCCATCTCACTTGCGCTCGCGCAATGCCTTCACCGCCTGCGAGAGGATCATCCGGTCGCCGCCGGTCCTTTTGATAAGCTTGCTCACTTGGCTGGGCGAAACACCATTTTCCCGCGCGAAATATTCGACCTCGTAATACTCATCCGCCGAAACGCGATTGCGGTCGCTGAAGTCTCGCTTGGTCTTGTCGTCGGCCATTTCTGTTCTCCTCGCCCCTTCTCTTCGCTTAAGGGGGTCAACTTTGATGCACGCAGCAATTTGAGGGTTCGCCCGCCACAAAGTGACACGCGAATCCTATCGGCGCAGGAAGGGACAGGCTGCGCAGATGCCGGGTTCGATCGGAATGGAACAGCCAAGATCGGTGCGAGCAACCGTCGAGTTTTCCATGGGATCCTCCCGGAACGTGCAGCCAGCAACGGCCACGCGCCGCCACGGTTCCGGGTCACGCGGCAAACCCACCCTTTGCGCGCAAGGATCAGACTTAGGTCCTGCGGCAACACGTCGGTTGGTCCCTGCCGGGCGGGACCGAAGCCCCGTCGACGGAACGTTTTCAGCTGCCTTCCGTTCGAGTGAGCCTTGGCGCGAAGAGCGGACCGAGTTCGCAAAGGAGACGACCATGAGAATGCATTTTTCCACCGCGGTGGCGGGACTGTTGCTGCTGGCAGGCGTCGGCGCCGCTGCGGCGCAAGACGTTGTCATCGAGCCGGAGCAGGAAACGGTCATCAAGGAGTATGTGAAGAAGCAGCCGCTGGCCTCGGTGAAAATCCCTGGGGTGGAGCTCAATATCGGCTCGACGCTCCCTGACACCGTCGAGCTTCATGAGGTGCCGAGCGTCAAATATCGTTATGTCGTGATTGACAACCGTACCGTTGTCGTCGACCCAGGCACGCGCAAGATCGTCAAGGTTATCGAGTGACATGAAAACTCGGGCAGCCGTCACCCGCCGCTCAGAACTGAGCGGCGGGTGACGTTTGCGTTAGGCGGTTCCTCGTGCCGTCGCTCGGCAGGAACCCGCCGTAGCATTGAGGGCCGGGGGGCCTCACAGGCAGTTTCAATGCGAACAATCAGCAGACTTTTTGATTCCCATGACCAAGCGGCGCGAGCCGTCGAAGCACTTCAGGCGGCAGGAATTGCGCGCCGCCAGATCAGTGTCATCGGACCCTACGATGACGAAATCGGCGCCGTCCTGCGCGGTCCAGGCAAGGGTGCCGCCCTCGGCGCGGCGGCGGGTTTGTTGGCCGGCCTCGGCGCCTTTGATATCCCAGGCGTCGATCCCGTCGGCGCGGGATGGCTGGCATCGGCCCTCGTCGGTGCAGCCCTGGGCTGCGTTGCCGGCAGACTTTTCGGCACATTATCCGATATCGGCAAGCAGCCGGGCAAGCCGGATGCGGCACAAGGTGTGATCCTGGTGCTGGCGCATGTCGATGAAAGGCAGGCCGACACCGCACAGGCGGTGCTTGGGGCTTCCATTCAGGCGACGCAGTCTTTGGCCAGGGCGGCTTGAAGATTCAGCTCGGGCAAAGCGCTTGAGCAGGCCGCGCAGCGGGGCGATCAAAGCGCAAATCCAAAAATCTCTGGCAAGCCGCGGCCAGAAAGTGTTGAACACCGTGCCGATCACATTCGGCGAGCGGTTGCGCTCGGCGAGGCTTGATGATTTGCTGTCGGTTTGCGGAGAACGAATGATGCATGAGCCTGTCGGTCAAGACGAATATGGGTCGACCAGCCCGTTCGATCCGGACGATCTGTCGAGGTTGAACGCGATCGGCCCGAGCGCCGGCAGCAACGATTTCGAGAAATACGCAGTCGCCGTGATCATCGTGTTCGGCGCTCTGATCATCGGCGGGCTGATGGCTGCCGGCTTGAGCTTCGGGCGCCGCAGCACCTTCTTTTTCGCGCTTGGCGGCGCCACCGCGGCATGGATATCCGGCAATGCGCTTCTACTCGACCGGCCCCGCATCTACGCGCTGTTCGTCGGCGTCGCGGCGTTGATGCTGATTGCGTCGGCCATCGCGCTGGTCACCTGAAGCAAGGCGAATCTTCCTATTGACCGTGACCTGATCCGAAAACCGGTTCCCCCTTTTGAGACCATGGTCTAATACCCGATAGCCTCGCCGGATGCGGCGCGGCTGTCGATGGCGCCATTGTAGCGGGCGCCGCCACCCTTCTCGATTTCCGCCAGGCTCTTGCCGCCGACCAGGATGCCGGCCGCCTGGCCCCAGGTCGTGTCGGCAAGATCGAGGTGGTAGCCCATGCCGGTGAGCAGCTTTTCGGTATCGGGCGACAGGCCGAAAGGTTCGATATAGACCGTGTCGGGCAACCACTGGTGATGGATGCGCGGTGCGTCGATCGCCTCCTGGATGTTCATGCCGTGGTCGATGACGTTGACGATCGCCTCCAGCGTGATGGTGATGATGCGTGAACCGCCGGGGCTGCCGATGACCATGAACGGCTTGCCGTCTTTGGCGAGGATGGTCGGGCTCATCGACGACAGCGGCGTCTTTTTCGGCGCGATCGCGTTGGCCTCGCCCTGGACCAGGCCATAGAGATTGGGCACGCCGGGTTTCTGGGTGAAATCGTCCATCTCGTTGTTGAGCAGGATACCGGTGCTGCCGGCGACGACGCCGGCGCCGAAGGAGCCGTTCAGCGTGTAGGTTACCGCGACGGCGTTGCCGTCATTGTCGATGATCGAATAATGCGTCGTCTCGCTGCTTTCGCCAAAGCCCTTCGGCATCAGTTCCTGCGAGACGCCGGCCCGGAACGGATCGATCTTTTCACGGATTTCCCTGGCGTAATTCTTGTCGAGCAGTTTTGCGACCGGATTGTCGACGAAGCCGGGATCGCCGAGCGCCGAATTCCGGTCGACATAGGCGTGGCGCATCGCCTCGACCATGACGTGAACCGTCTCGGCCGAACCGGCGCCGAGATAGGACAACGGATAGAACTCAAGCACGTTGAGGATCTCGCAGATGATGACGCCGCCGGAGCTCGGCGGCGGCGAGGAAATGATCTCGTAGCCGCGATAATTGCAGGTCGCCGGCTTCAGCTCGCGCACCGCGTAGTTTTCGAAATCAGCCCTGGCCAGAATGCCGCCCTTCTCGCCGCTTGCCCTGACGATAGCGTCGGCGATCGCGCCTTTGTAGAAGGCATCCGCCCCGCGTTCGGAAACGGCGGCAAGCGAAGCCGCGAGATCGGGCTGAACGAGGCGCTCGCCGACAGCATAAGGCTTGCCGTCCGGCTTGAGGAAAATGGCCGCCGCCGCTGGGTCCCTCGCCAACCGCTCCGCGCCGCCCCGGAGCGAGGCCGCATCGCCCTGCTCCAGCACGAAGCCCTCCTTGGCAAAGCGGATGGCCGGCGCCAGCAAGTCCTGCCGCGACAGCGTGCCGTATTTCTCCCGCGCCGTCTCGAAACCGGCAACCGAGCCCGGCACGCCGACCGCCAGATAGCCGTCGAGGCTGGCGCCCTTCACCGGCTTGCCGTCCTTGTCGAGATACATGGTTTTGGTCGCGGCCAGCGGCGCGCGCTCGCGGAAATCGAGGAAGGTCGAGCGGCCGTCCTTGAAGCGGATGGTCATGAAGCCGCCACCGCCGATATTGCCGGCGGTCGGATAGACCACGGCCAGCGCATAGCCGACGGCGACCGCGGCATCGACGGCATTGCCCCCCTTCTTCAGCACCTCGACGCCGACTTCCGAGGCCAGATGCTGGGCGCTCACCACCATGCCGTGCTCGCCCTTCGCCGGCTGCGGCGAGGCGGCAAAGGCGAGGAAGGGTACGAAGGTCAGGGTGAGGGAAAGGCTGACGGCGATTAGGGTTCGGCGGGTGTTGTGCATGGCCGTTCTCCGAGGCGTGGGGTAGGCCTAGGAAACGCGCTTGGCGAGGTCGAGTCTACTGACATTAATGGGATTGGCGAGGGTTCAGGCCGGCGGAACTGCCGATCTCCCCCCTTGCGGGGGAGATGGCCGGCAGGCCAGAGGGGGGTGCTGTCCCTCCGACCTCTCCAGCAATGCGCGGGCACATCCTCTGGCTATTTTGCAGGTTGCACGGTTCGACGTTGGAGATCCGTCCCACCCCCCTCTGTCCTGCCGGACATCTCCCCCGCAAGGGGGGAGATCGGATTTCGCCTTTGGTTTTCGCCAACATTCAACGCTGACAGGCAATTTTGTTCTTGCTTTGCGCCGGCAGCTATGCTATTAATTTGGGTAAGGTGCCAATTGGCTCCAACGACCCGCCCTTCGTGGCGGGTTTTTCATTTTCACCCCAACATCAAACAATCCCGCCGCCGACGCTCGCCACCGCCGGCCGTTCCGCTGCGACCTTCGCCCGGTAGCCGGAGGCGCGGTAGGCGGCGACCGGATCGATGGCGCCACCGGTCTTCAGCCGCGCCATGGCAAGGATCGGCTCGACGTCGGTACGATAGGCTGTCTTCAGCGTCTGCGTCGCCATCAGCGCGTCATTGGCGTCCTGAAAACCTTCGAGCGCCTTGCGGTCGACCAGCAGTGCCTGGGCATAGGCGCGCTGCACCTCGACTGCCGACAGCATCAGGCTTTCGATCGGATCGGTAACGTTATGGCTCTGGTCGAGCATGTGGGCGGGATCGAAACCTTCGGCACCGGCAAGCTCGGCATCGACCAGCTCGTTGAAGACGAGGAACAGGCGGTAGGGATCGATCGAGCCGGCGTCGAGGTCGTCGTCGCCGTATTTCGAATCGTTGAAATGGAAGCCGCCGAGTTTCTTGAACTGGATCAGCCGCGACACGATCATCTCGATGTTGACGTTGGGGGCGTGATGGCCGAGGTCGACAAGGCAGAACGCCTTGTCGCCAAGCTCTTTGGCGATGATGTAGTTGGTGCCCCAATCCTGCACGACCGTCGAATAGAAGGCCGGCTCGTACATCTTGTGCTCGGTGAACAGCTTCCAGTCGCCCGGCAGCGCGGCATAGATCTCCTTCATCGCGTCGAGATAGCGCTCGAACGCCTTGGCGAAATTGACCTGGCCGGGAAAGTTCGAGCCGTCGCCGATCCACACCGTCAGCGCTTTCGAGCCCAGCGTCCTGCCGATCTCGATGCATTCGAGATTGTGCTCGACCGCCTGCCGGCGCGTCGCCGCGTCGGCGTGCGACAGCGAGCCGAACTTATAGGAAAGCTTCTGGTCTCTGGCGTCGGAGAAGGTGTTGGAGTTGATCGCGTCGAAGCCGATGCCGAAGCGGGATGCCGCCTGCTTCAGCCGGTTTGGATCGGCCTTGTCCCAGGGAATGTGCAGCGAGACGGTCGGCGTCGCCTGCGTCAATTGCCGGATGACGGCGCAGTCCTCGATCTTGTCGAAAATGTCGCGCGGCTCGCCGGCGCCGGGAAAGCGGGCAAAGCGGGTGCCGCCGGTGCCGACGCCCCAGGACGGGATGGCGACGGCGAATTTCTCGACCTTGTCGCGGATGGCGTCGATGGTGATGCCCCGGCGGTCGAGGCGCTCGCCGAGAGACTCGTAGTCGCGTCTGAGGTCGGCATTGCGCGCGGCATTGTGCCTGTCGACGAGCTCGGCGGAGATGATGGTTTCGGACATGGTGGTTTCCTCCCAAATGCGTTCGGTTGACGCTGCCCCTCATCCGCCTGCCGGCACCTTCTCCCCGTATAGAGACGGAGAGAAGGGAAGCGCTCCGGCATTGGCGACCCCCTCTCCCCGTCCTTACGGGGAGAGGGTAAGGGTGAGGGGGCAGCGCCGCCTTCAAACTATTATCGCGTAAAACTCTGTGCGTTGCCGGCGTCGACGTTGATGATGTTGCCGGTCGATTTGGCCGACATATCGGAGGCGAAGAAATAGATCGCCTCGGCGATGTCTTCGGGGAACACCGAGCGCTTCAGCATCGAACGCGAGCGGTAGTGCTCCTCGAGATCGTCGGTCGACATCTTGTAGGCGGCGGCGCGCTGTTCCTTCCACTCGCCGGTCCAGATCTTCGAGCCGCGCAGCACGGCGTCGGGGTTGACGACATTGACCCTGATCTGCGCTTCCGCGCCTTCCAGTGCCAGGCAGCGTGCCAGATGGATTTCGGCGGCCTTGGCTGTGCAATAGGCGGCGGCGTTGGGCGATGCGGCAAGACCGTTCTTGGAAGCGACGAAGACGACATTGCCGCCGATCTTCTGCGCCCGAAACAGCCGGAACGCCTCCCGCGAAACCAGGAAATATCCCGTCGACAGGATGTCCATGTTCTTGTTCCACAGCGCCAGCGTGGTGTCCTCGATCGGCGCCGAGGAGGCCAGGCCAGCGTTGGACACGAGGATGTCGATGCCGCCAAATTCGACCGCCGTCTCGGCGAAGCCGGAGACCACCTGATCCTCGGATGTGACGTTGATAACGACGGGCCGCACGAAATCCTTGCCATAGGCTTTCGCAAGCTCGTCATTGGCGCTGGCAAGAGCTGCCTCGTCGATGTCGGCCACCACGACGCAGGCGCCCTCGCGCAGCAGCCGGTTGGCGGTCGCGCGGCCAATGCCGCCGGCGCCGCCGGTGACCAGCGCGATCTGGCCGGCAAGGGCTTTTGGCTTCGGCAGGCGCCGCAGCTTTGCCTCTTCGAGCAGCCAGTATTCGATATCGAAGGCTTCCTGGTCGGGCAGGCCGACATAGGTCGACACCGTCGAGGCGCCGTGCATGACGTTGATGGCGTTGACGTAGAATTCGCCTGAAATGCGCGCCGTCGCCTTGTCGCCGGCGAAGGTGAACATGCCGACGCCGGGCATCAGATAGACGACGGCGTTCGGATCGCGCACGGGCGGCGAATCCGCGTGCTTGCAGCGATCATAATAAGCCTGATAGCCGACGCGATACTCAGCCACGTCGTCGGCTAGACGGGCAATGACGGCATCGACGTCGGGATTTTTGGGGTCGAACTCGATAACCAGCGGCCGGATCTTGGTGCGCAGGAAGTGGTCCGGGCAGGACGTGCCGAGTGCCGCCAGCGGCCGCAAATCCCTGGAATTGACGAATTCGAGCACGGCAGGAGAATCGTCGAAATGGCCGAGCTTGTGGCTGTTCTCCGAGATCAGGCCACGGATCCTCGGCATCAGTTTTGCGGCGACGGCGCGACGCGCCGGCGCATCGAGCGATTTGACGACTTCGCCGCCGAAGATCGGCTTGCCCTGGCTCTTGCGCTCGAACCAGTCGATCGCCTGGTTGATCACCGAGATCGTCGTCTCGTAGCATTCCTTCGGCGTGTCGCCCCAGCTGAACAGGCCATGGCTGGCCAGCACGACACCCTTGGCGTCGGGGTTCTCGAGGCAGAATTTCTCCAGCCACAGGCCGAGCTCGAAGCCCGGACGTTTCCATGGCAGCCAGCCGATCGTGTCGCCGAAGATCTCCTTGGTCAGCGCCTGCGAATCCTTGGCGGCGGCAATGGCGATGATGGCATCGGGATGCATATGGTCGACATAAGGCTTCGGCACGAAGGCATGCAGCGGCGTGTCGATCGAGGCCGCTCGCGGATTGAGATTGAAGGTGCAGTGAGGCAGATAGCCGACCATCTCGTCTTCATATTCGAGGCCGCGATAAAGACCTTTCAGCGCACGCAATTTGTCCATGTAGAGCGTGGCGAAGCCGTCTGTTTTAATCGAGGCGCTGTCGCCGCCCGAGCCCTTGACCCACAGCACTTCCACGCTCTCGCCGGTGAGCGGATCCTTTTGCCAGATCTTGGAGGAGGTGTTGCCGCCGCCATAGTTGGTGACGCGCTTGTCGGAGCCAAGGACGTTCGAGCGATAGACCAGGCGTTCGGGCTCGCTCATTGCTTGCGCTTTTGCGTCATCCCAAAGATTGGCGAGGCGCGTGCCGGAGCGCTTGTCGAGCATAGGTATCCTCCCTTTGGGACACGCAAACGGCGCCGGTCCCTTTTGTCCGAATTTCTACGCAAGCGGCGGTCTTGTCAATCACAAACGATCAATATCAGTCATATTGCATTGCACAATGAAATTATCTGATCGGAAATGATTGACACTGCGCGCTTTGGGTGCCTAGATGCTCAGGCAGGGAGGAACCATGCACGAAAAAGAGCGCCACAGGATCATTCTGTCCGCCGTCCAGGAAAAACCTGTGGTGACGGTGCAGGAGATGGTCGACCTGACGGAGTCGTCGGAGGCGACGATCCGGCGCGACATCGCGGCATTGCATGTGCAAAAGCGGCTGCGCCGGGTGCGCGGCGGGGCCGAGGCGCTTTCGCCGCCGCAGTTCATCGGCCTTGCCGGCCGGCCCTTTTCCGTCAACGAAACCATCAACGCTTCGCAGAAGCGGGCAATCGCGCGGGAAGCCGTGGATCTGTGCAAGGACGGCGAGCCGATCATCATCAATGGCGGCACCACCACCTTCCAGATGGTGCATTTCCTGACCGGCCGCCGCATGCCGATCTTCACCAATTCCTTCCCGATCGCGGAGCACTTGCTCAGGCACTCCAAGAACACGGTGATGCTGTCGGGCGGCACCATCTACCGCGAGCAGAACATCATCCTGTCGCCGTTCGACAATGACGTGACGCGCAATTTCTACGCGCGCCGCATGTTCATGGGCGCGCAAGGGCTGGGGCCGCTCGGTCTTATGGAAGGCGACCCGCTGCTGATCCAGGCCGAGCAGAAACTGATCGACCAGGCAGACGAATTGGTGGTGCTGGTCGATTCCTCGAAGTTCCGCAAACGCTCGAGCCTGATCCTGTGCGGCCTGTCGCGCATCGCCACTGTGATCACCGACGACGGCGTCGAGGATCGCGAAGCCAAGATGCTGGAGACCGCCGGCGTGACGTTGATCATCGCCCGCACAACGGCAACCAACAAGGAAGAATCTTCGCTGCAGGCCTGAGAAAAACTCACGCCCGCAGCGGTGATGGAATGCAACGCTCAAGGGAGGATATTCGATGAGCTTTCTGAAGAAATTGATGGTTACGGCGGCGTTCTCCGCCGCCATGTTCGTGAATGCCGCCTACGCCGAAAACGTCAAGATCGCGCTGGTAGTGAAGTCGCTCGGCAACGGCTTCTTCGACGCCGCCAACAAGGGCGCCGAAGAGGCGGCGAAGGAGCTCGGCGATGTCGACATCATCTACACCGGCCCGACCAAGGCGACCGCCGAAGCTCAGATCGAAGTGGTCAATTCGCTGATCGCCCAGAAGGTCAACGCCATCGCCATTTCGGCGAACGACGCCGACGCGCTGGTGCCGGTACTGAAGAAAGCGATGCAGCGCGGCATCACCGTCATTTCGTGGGATTCAGGCGTCGCACCGGAAGGACGTCAGCTTCACCTCAACCCCTCCGACACCAACCTGATCGGCGAGACCATCATCAAGCTGGCCGCCGACTACCTGCCGGAAGGCGGCGATGTCGCCATCCTGTCGGCTTCTTCGACCGCGACCAACCAGAATGCCTGGATCGACGCGGCCAAGAAGGTCCTGCCGGAGAAGTTCCCCAAGATCAAGCTCGTCGCCACCGTCTACGGCGACGACGACTCGGCCAAGAGCACGGACGAGGCCAAGGGTCTTTTGAAGTCCTATCCGAACCTCAAGGCGATCATCGCACCGACCACGGTCGGCGTCGTTGCCGCCGCGCAGGTGGTGACCGATGAAGGCCTGATCGGCAAGGTTAACGTCACCGGCCTGGCGCTGCCGTCGGAGTTCAAGAAGTTCATCGACAATGGCGCCAGCCAGGCGGTTGCGCTGTGGAACCCGATCGACCTCGGCTACTCCGCCGTCTACCTCGCCCACGACCTGGCGGTGAAGAAGGAAGAAGCCAAGCCCGGTGCTACGCTGTCGATCGGCCGCGTCGGCAAGGTCACGCTCGACGACACCAACTCGGCTGCGATGGCTCCGCCCTTCCAGTTCGACAAGTCGAACATCGAAAAATTCTCCAAGATCTATTGATCCTGGAGCCTTCGAACTGGTGCGGCGGGGCCCAGGTTCCGCCGCGCTTTCAAACGAACCTTGTTTCAGGGCTTGATACGATTATGGACACGACAGCCCAACACGAAGTGGCGAAGGAAGCGCCTTTGTCTTCCGGACCGCGCCTGACGCTGTCCGGCATCTCGAAAAGCTTTCCCGGCGTGCGCGCGCTGCACGATGTCGGCCTGTCGCTCTATCCCGGGCAGGTAACCGCGCTGATCGGCGAAAACGGTGCCGGAAAGTCGACGCTGGTCAAGATCATGACCGGCATCTACCAGCCGGATGCTGGCACGATCAGCATCGACGGCCAGCCGGTCACACTGCCCAGCGCCCACACCGCGTTCGGGCATGGCATCACCGCCATCCACCAGGAAACCGTGCTGTTCGACGACCTGACGGTGGCCGAGAACATCTTCCTCGGCCATGCGCCGCGCACGCGTTTCAAAACCATCGACTGGCGCACCATGCGCAAGAATGCCCGCGAGGTGCTCGACACGATGGGCGCCGGCCATATCGACGCCGACGCCAGGCTGAAGGATCTCGGCATAGCCAACAAGCACCTTGTCGCGGTTGCCCGCGCCATGTCGATCGACGCGCGGATCGTCATCATGGACGAGCCGACGGCAGCGCTTTCGATGAAGGAGATCGAAGAGCTTTTCCTGCTGATCGAATTCCTCAAGAGCGACGGCAAGGCGATCCTGTTCATCAGCCACAAATTCGATGAGATCTACCGCATCGCCGACCGCTATACCGTGTTCCGCGACGGCGAGATGGTCGGCGAAGGCCTGATCAAGGACGCCGGCCAGAGCCAGATCGTGCGCATGATGGTCGGCCGCTCGGTCGATCACATCTTTCCGCAGCGCAAGGCCGAGATCGGCGCGCCGGTGCTGGCCGTCTCCGGCCTGTCGCATCCGACCGAGTTCGACGACATCGGCTTCGAGCTGCACAGGGGCGAAATCCTCGGCTTCTACGGCCTTGTCGGCGCCGGGCGCAGCGAGGTGATGCAGGCGATATCAGGCATCACCCGCACCAGCGGCGGCACGATCACGCTGGAAGGCAAGGCGATCGCGCCGAAATCGGCGGCGGATTCGATCGATGCCGGCATCGTCTATGTGCCGGAGGAACGCGGCAAGCAAGGCGTGGTGATCGGCCTGCCGATCTTCCAGAATGTCTCGCTGCCTTCGCTCAAACGGACATCCAAGTCCGGCATGTTGCGGCTGGCGGAAGAGTTCGCGCTGGCCCGTGCCTATACCGAGCGGCTCGACCTGCGCGCCTCCTCGCTCAGCCAGGACGTCGGCACGCTGTCGGGCGGCAACCAGCAGAAGATCGTCATCGCCAAATGGCTGGCGACCGCGCCAAAGGTGATCATCCTGGACGAGCCGACCAAGGGCATCGACATCGGCTCGAAGGCGGCCGTGCACGGCTTCATGGCCGAGCTCGTCGCGCAAGGCCTGTCGGTGATTATGGTGTCGTCCGAATTGCCGGAAATCCTCGGCATGTCCGACCGCGTCGTCGTCATGCGCGAGGGCCGCATTGCCGCGGTCTACGACAATAAGGGGCTCGACGCCGAAACCTTGGTCAGGACGGCAGCGGGGATCGCGGCATGAAGGCTTTTCTCAGATATCGCGAGGTCTGGCTACTGGCGGCAATCGTCGTGCTGATCGGGCTGATCTCGACGCGTTTTCCAGGTTTTGCCGATCCGGCCAATCTGCGCCAGGTGTTCAACGACACGTCTATCCTGATGATCCTGGCGCTCGGCCAGATGGTCGTCATCCTGACCCGCTCGATCGACCTGTCGATGGCTTCCAATCTCTGCTTCACCGGCATGGTGGTGGCGATGCTGAACGCCGCGCATCCGGCAATCCCGATCCCGCTGCTGATCGTCATCGCACTTCTGGTCGGCCTGGTGCTCGGCGCCATCAATGGCCTGTTGGTGTGGCGGCTGAACATTCCCTCGATCGTGGTAACGCTCGGCACTCTCACCATCTACCGCGGCGCCACCTTCGTTATTTCAGGCGGCGCCTGGGTCAACGCCGACCAGATGAGCCCCGATTTCATCGGCCTGCAGCGCGCGACGTTCCTCGGCATACCGGTGCTGTCATGGATTGCCCTGCTGGTCATCGCCTTGTTCTTCCTTGTGATGACGCGCACGGCGCTCGGCCGCTCGATCTACGCCATCGGTGTCAACCCGACCGCATCGGTCTATGCCGGCATCGACGTCGGCCGGACGAAATTCATCGTCTTCTGCATTTCGGGGATGATCGGCGGCCTCTGCGGCTATCTCTGGATCTCGCGCTACGTCATCGCCTCGGTCGAGGTCGCCAACGGCTATGAGCTCAACATCATCGCCGCCTGCGTCATCGGCGGCATCTCCATCGCCGGCGGCATCGGCTCGGTCGGCGGCGCGGTGCTCGGCGCGCTGTTCCTCGGTATCATCTCCAACGCGCTGCCGGTGATCAATATCTCGCCCTTCTGGCAAATGGCGATTTCGGGCAGCGCCATCATCCTGGCCGTGGTGCTCAACGCGCGCGGCGAACGCCGGCAAGGCCGCATCATCCTCAAAAAGGCGGAAGTGGCATGACCAATACCCCTGCCCCGCGCCATGTTCCGAACCGACTCGACAAGCCGTTCACTGCGGCGATCTTCTCATGGGAGGCGCTGCTGGTCGTCGTGGCGGTCGCCATCTTTGCCGTCAACAGTTTTGCCTCGCCCTATTTCCTCGACGCGTGGTCGCTGTCGGACCTGACTTTCAACTTCACCGAAAAGGCGCTGATCGCGCTGGCCATGGCACTGCTGATCATCTCCGGCGAAATCGACCTGTCGGTCGCCGCTATCATCGCACTCGCCTCGACGATGATGGGCATGGCGGTGCAGGCCGGCGCCGGCACGCCTGTCCTGGTGGCAATCGGCATCGTCGTCGGGCTCGGCTGCGGCGCCTTCAACGGGCTGCTCGTCACCAGGCTGGGGCTGCCGTCGATCGTCGTCACCATCGGCACGATGAGCCTGTTTCGCGGCGTTGCCTTCATCATCCTCGGCGACCAGGCCTACAAGGGCTATCCCGCGAGCTTCGCCTTCTTCGGCCAAGGTTATGTCTGGTGGGTGGTGTCGTTCGAACTGACGCTTTTCCTGGTCGCGGCCGTCGTCTACTGGTTCCTTCTGCATCGGACGAGCTTCGGCCGCCGGGTCTTTGCCATCGGCAACAACCCGGTTGCGGCGCAGTTTTCCGGCGTGCGTGTCGGCCGCATCAAGTTCATCCTGTTTTGCCTGACCGGCCTGATGGCGGGCATCGCCTCGGTGCTGATTACGTCACGGCTCGGCTCGACCCGGCCGTCGATCGCGCAGGGCTACGAACTCGAAGTCATCACCATGGTGGTGCTCGGCGGCGTCAGCATTCTCGGCGGCGCCGGCAGCATTCTGGGCGTCGTGCTGGCGGCCTTCATCATGGGGCTGGTGACCTTCGGTCTTGGCCTGCTCAACGTGCCGGGGATCGTCATGTCGATCTTCATCGGCCTGCTGCTGATCATCGTCATCGCGCTGCCGATCCTGTGGCAGCGCGTGCGGCGGGAGCGCTTTGCCTGATGCCCGAAAAATATGCGTTCAAGATGAAGCTCAATCCCGGCATGAAGGCCGAATACAAGAGGCGCCACGACGACATCTGGCCGTCACTCGTCGCGTTGCTAAAACAGGCTGGTATCTCCGATTACTCGATCCATCTCGACGAGGAGACCAACACCTTGTTCGGCGTGCTGTGGCGCCGTGACGACCATGGCATGGACGAATTGCCTAAGCATCCGGCGATGCAGCGCTGGTGGGCCGAGATGGCAGACATCATGGAAACCAAGCCGAACAACGAGCCGGTGGCGGTGCCGCTGGAAACAATGTTCCATATGGAATGACCCGCCACGTCGCCGTCATCGATATCGGCAAGACCAACGCCAAGGTGGCGCTGGTCGATCTCGCCGCAGCAAGCGAAGTGGCGCTGCGCAGGATGGTCAACGAGCCGGTTCGGCAACGCCCGTATCCGCACCACGACGTCGAGCGGTTATGGGCGTTCATCCTCGGCAGCCTGGCCGAGATCGATCGCGAGCAGCGCATCGACGCGATATCGATCACCACCCATGGCGCAACGGCGGTGCTGGCCGACGCATCAGGCGAACTGGCGCTGCCGGTGCTCGATTACGAGTTCGACGGTCCGGATGCCTTCGCCAAGGACTACGACGCGATCCGCCCGCCTTTCACCGAGACCGGCACGCCGCGCCTGCCGGCCGGCCTCAATCTCGGCGCGCAGTTGTTCTGGCAGCAGAAGCGCTTTCCAGCGGATTTCGCCAGGGCCGCCGCGATGCTGATGTATCCGCAATACTGGGCCTTGCGCCTGACCGGCGTCGCCGCCAGCGAGGTGACTTCGCTCGGCTGCCACACCGATCTGTGGAACCCGTGGAAAGCGGATTTTTCCTCACTGGTCGACCGGCTGGAATGGCGCCGGCTAATGGCGCCGGTGCGGCAGGCCAAGGACCGCTTGGGCCCGATCCTGCCCGCTCTGGCGCGGCAAACCGGCCTCGATCCGCAAACGCCGGTGTATTGCGGCCTGCACGATTCCAACGCCTCGCTGCTGCCGCATCTCCTGTCCGACAAGCCGCCTTTCTCCGTCGTCTCGACCGGCACCTGGGTGGTGTCGATGGCGGTTGGTGGCAGCAAGGTCACGCTCGATCCGGCGCGCGACACGCTGGTCAATGTCAACGCGTTCGGCGATGCCGTGCCCTCGGCGCGCTTCATGGGTGGCCGCGAGTTCTCCGTGCTGACGGAAGGCCAATTGGAAGACTGGACCGAAGACGATGTCGCCGCGGTGCTCGCGCGCAAGACGTCCCTATTGCCTTCGATCCAACGGGGTTCGGGGCCGTTTCCGCACTGCGCCGCGGCATGGCTTAACGCGGACGGCATCAACAATGGCCAGCGCTTTGTCGCCATCTCGTTCTACCTGGCGCTGATGACCGCGACCTGCCTCGATCTGATCGGCGGCGGGGGGTCAACCATCGTCGAAGGACCCTTCGCCCGCAACCGGCTGTTCACCCGCATGCTGGCTGCGGCGACGGCGCGCGCCGTCATTGCCTCCGCGGCTGCGACAGGCACCAGCATCGGCGCCGCCTTGCTGGCGTCGGACCAGGGGACACCGCAAGGCAGAGGCGAAAGGACCGAACCGTCGGCCGATCCACTCTGGACAAGTTACGTGCGCTCCTGGCGTTCGGCAGTCGACGAACGAGCCTGACCGCCGAGCTCATGGCGCCCTGCGGTCAGGCCGTTGCTAGCCCGCGTAGAGCAATCCCTGTGGATCGATCTCCGGCTTGCGGCCGGCGACCACGTCGGCAAGGAATTTTCCCGAACCGCAGGCCATGGTCCAGCCGAGATGGCCGTGGCCGGTATCGAGATATAGATTGTCATACCGCGCCCGGCCGATGACCGGCACGGAGTTCGGCATCATCGGGCGAAGTCCAGCCCAGAGCTCGGCCTTGCTCTCGTCGAAGGCGCCGGGGAACAGGTCCTTGCCGGTGTTCAGGATCGAGTTGAAATCGCGCGGCTTGAACGTGCGGTCGAAACCGGTGAACTCCGCCGTCGAGGACATCCGCAGCCGATTTCCCAGCCTGGAATAGCCGATCAGCCGGTCCTCGTCGGCGCCGCCCATGATCGGCCCCTTGCTTTCATCTTCCAGCGGAACGGTCACGGTATAGCCCTTCACGGGATAGACGGGCAGGTCGATGCCGTAGCGGCGGCCGAGCAGACCGCTCTCCGGCCCCATGGAAATGACCACGGCGTCGCCGGCCACCGGGCCGGCCGAGGTCATCACCGCGCGCACCCGGTCGCCGTCGATGTCGAGGCCTTCGACCGTCGTGCCGTAGAGGAATTGGACACCGAGTTTTTCGGCGGCATAGGCAGCGAGGCGCTGCGTGAATTGACTGGAATCGCCGGTCTGGTCGATCGGCGAATAGACGCCGCCGGCAATTTTGTCCTTGGCTCCGGCAAGGCCGGGCTCGAGCTCGACCAGCCGGTCGCGGCCGACGATCTCGATCGGCAGGCCATGTTCGGCGAGATAGCGGTAATTGTCGGTGCCGGTATCAAAGCTCTGCTGCGAGCGGAAGAAATACAGAATGCCTTTCTTGCGCTCGTCATAGTGAATGCCGGTGTCAGCGGAGATGGCGTTGATGCAGTCGCGTGAATAAAGCGCCAGGCGCAGCTTGATCTCGGTGTTGGCGCGCATGCGCTTATGCGTGCACTGGCGCAGGAAGCGCAGGCTCCAGGCGACAAAATACGGATCGAAGCGCAGCCGCACCTTGATGCCGAGATCGTGGTTGTAGAGGGCTCGCAGGAACGTTTTAAGCGCGGCGGGCGAAGCCCAGGCGGTGGCATCGCCGGGAGATACCAGGCCGGCATTCGACTGGCTGGTGCCGCGCGCCGCCGCCGGATGGCGCTCGATCACCGTGACTTCATGGCCGTCGCTTGCCAGACAATAGGCCGCCGCCGTGCCAACGACGCCGGCTCCAAGCACCGATATTTTCATGCCGCCCCCAAGTCGAACGCAGCCGAACGCCTGCACGCTCAGCCGTGAGGCCCTTCAATAGCGCCTCTGCCTCCTGCCGACGAGCCCTTGCGGAGAGCCCGCGCTTAGCCCAGAGCCGAATTCTTGCTGGTCAGGATGCGCTCCCAGGCAAGCGCATCGGAGACGATCTGGTCGAGGTTGTCACGCTGCGGGGTCCAGCCGAGTTCGCCGCGGGCCAGCTCCGAATTGGCGACAACCGCGGCGGCGTCACCGGGGCGGCGCTCGCCCATCCGCACCTCGAAATCATGGCCGAAGACGCGGCGTACGCTGTCGATGACCTCGAGCACCGAATAGCCGTGGCTGTAGCCGCAATTGGCGACCAGGCTCGATCCGCCGGCACGCAGCCGCTGCAGGGCCAGCCGATGCGCCGCCGCCAGGTCGCTGACATGGATATAGTCGCGCATGCAGGTGCCGTCCGGCGTCGGATAGTCGGTGCCGAACACCTGCATGAAGGGGCGCTTGCCGAGCGCCGTCTCGCAGGCGACCTTGATCAGATGCGTGGCGCCGGGCGTCGACTGGCCGGTGCGGCCCTTCGGGTCGGCGCCGGCGACGTTGAAATAGCGCAGCGCCGTATAGCGCAGCCCATAGGCAATAGCCGCGTCGCGGAGCATCCATTCGCTCATCAGCTTGGACAGGCCGTAGGGCGATTCCGGCGCAAGCCTGGCGTCCTCGCGTACCGGCTCCAGGCCGGCGCCGCCATAGACGGCGGCGGTCGAGGAAAAGATGAAATTGGGCACGCCTTCGCGCACCGCGGTCTCGATCAGGGTGCGTGTCTTGCAGGTGTTATTCTCGTAATAGGCAAGCGGGTCGGCCACCGATTCGGGCACGACAATCGAGCCGGCGAAATGGATGATCGCGTCGACCTTGTTGTCGCGGATGATCGAGGCGACCAATTCCTTGTCGGCGACATCGCCGACGACGAGCTTTGCTTCCGGAGCCACCGCCCATTCAAAGCCGGTCGAAAGCCGGTCGAGGACGACGACGCTGTCGCCCGTGTCCAGCAACTCCCAGACCATATGGCTGCCGATATAGCCGGCACCGCCTGTCACCAAAACCGTCATCCGCATCCTCGCTATTCATGATTTATCGGAACTGTCTCAATCGTCGCCGTACTGGAAAACCTGCCGCCAGGCCATTACAATCTGCGGTAACCAGTCTCATCGGCGGGTGGCATTGTCCTGAAACAAGATTGATCCACATCAAGGGAATAGGCCACGTTCCGTGGTCGTTAGGAACAGGCCTGGGGCGTGGCATTTTGACCAAAACGGTGCGGTGGACGGCGAATAGGCCAATGACTATGATCCCGCGCAAAATTGGGAAGGCGACATGAATTACCAGCGGTTCTTCGAGGAAGCGATCGACCAGCTCCATGCAGAGCGTCGCTATCGCGTCTTCGCCGACCTTGAGCGTATCGTGGGAAAATTCCCGCGCGCCATCTGGCGTGCCAATGGCCGCGCCGAGGAAATCACCGTCTGGTGCTCCAACGATTATCTCGGCATGGGCCAGCATCCCGACGTCATCGCCGCGTTCCAGAAGGCGGCAGGCAAAATGGGATCGGGGGCCGGCGGCACCCGCAACATTTCGGGCACCAGCAACCCGCTGGTCGAGCTCGAACTGGAGCTTGCCGACCTGCACGACAAGGAAGCGGCACTGGTTTTCACCTCCGGCTTCGTTTCAAACGAAGCGTCGATCTCGACCATTGCAAAGCTGCTTCCCAATTGCCTGATCATCTCGGACGAGCTTAACCACGCTTCGATGATCGAGGGTGTGCGGCGCTCGGGCGCCGAGAAGAAGATCTTCCGCCATAACGACGTCGCGCATCTCGAAAGCCTGCTGCAGGCGGCCGGCCGCGAGCGTGCCAAGCTGATCGTCTTCGAGAGCGTCTATTCGATGGATGGCGACATCGCGCCGATCAAGCAGATCGTCGACCTCGCCGAGCGTTACAATGCGATGACTTATATAGACGAGGTCCATGCCGTTGGCATGTACGGGCCGCGCGGCGGCGGCATCACCGAGCGCGAAGGGCTGGCCGACCGCATCGACATCATCGAGGGCACACTGGCCAAGGCGTTCGGCACGCTTGGCGGCTACATCACCGGCACCAGCGCCGTGATCGACGCCGTGCGCTCCTATGCGCCGGGCTTCATCTTCACCACGGCGCTGCCGCCGGCGATCGCTGCCGCGGCAACCACCTCGATCCGCCATCTCAAGCGCTCGCAGGCCGAGCGCGACGCGCAGCTGCGTCAGGCGACGCGGACCAAGGAAGTGCTTGCCGCGGCCGGCCTGCCGGTAATGGAGTCACCTACCCACATCGTGCCGCTGCTGGTCGGCGATCCCGAGCTCTGCAAGATGGCCAGCGACCGCCTGCTCGGCGTGCACGGCATCTATATCCAGCCGATCAATTACCCGACAGTGCCGCGCGGCACCGAACGGCTGCGCATCACGCCGACACCGTTCCATTCTGACGCGCTGATTGCCTCCTTACAGGACGCGCTAGTCGAGACATGGGATGCGTTGGGGATTCCCTACGGTTCGGCCGGCCGGCCTTCAGTGGCCAAGAGCGACCGCGTCATTCCGTTGCTGGTGCCGAAGTCGGGCGGGTAACCTCCGCCGCTACGGGCACCATTGCGGAAGCCGCCTATCGGTGCCGCCTCATTTTTCAGTGCTGCGATGCCTGGCGCGAAGCTCAACACACCTCACACAGTCTTCATCCATTTCGCCAGCCGGTGCGCGGCTTCTTCGAGCTGGTCGAGGCGGCGGTGGAAGCATAGCCTGAGGAAAGCTTCGCCGCCGGGGCCGAAGGCGGTGCCGGGGGCCAGGCCGACATTGGCGCGGTCGACCATGTCGAAAGCGGCAGCGCGGGAATCGGTGATGCCGTCGACGGCGAAGAACAGATAGAACGCGCCCTGCGGCACGGTGAACCGCGCCCTGCCGGTTTCGGCGAGAATGCCGCAGACGAGGTCGCGCGCCGCCCTCGCCCGCTCCACCTGTTCGACGATGAAGGCATCGCCCTCGTCGAGGGCGACGACGGCGCCGCGCTGCATGAACTGCGCAACGCCGGAAGTCGAATACTGGACCAGGTTCTCGAACACCTGCTGCAAGGCGGGATGGATCTTGATCCAGCCGATGCGCCAGCCGGTCATCGCCCAGTTCTTGGAAAAGGAATTGACGAACAGGATGCGGTCCTCATCGGCCATGATGTCGATGAACGACGCCGCGCGGCCATGGCCGTAGTGGAACAGCGAATAGATCTCGTCGGCAATGATCCACAGGCCCCTTTCGCGGGCGAGATCGAGGATTGCCTGCAGCGTCTCCTTGTCGGCGGTCCAGCCGGTCGGGTTGGACGGCGTGTTGACGAACAGCGCCTTGGTCCGTGGCGTGATCGCCGCTGCGATCTTGTCGACATCGCAGGACCAGCCATTGCCGGACTGATCAAGGGTGACTGCAACCGGAACGGCGCCGGCCACGCCGGCGGCGGCGGCGAAATTCGGCCATGCCGGCGACAGGTAGACAAGTTCGTCGCCCTTGCCGGCCACCGCGTCGATGGCCATCTGGATGGCATGCATGCCGGAGCCGGTGACGATGAATTCTTCGTTGGCGAAAGTCTTGCCGAAATGCCTGGTGTAGTAGCGGGCGAGCGCCTGCCTGAGTTCGGGAATGCCCCGCTGCCAGGTGTAGAAGGTCTCGCCGGCGGCCAGCGCCTTGGCGGCGGCATCGGTGATGAAGGCAGGCGTCGGCAGGTCGCCCTCGCCGGCCCAAAGCGGGATCATACCGTCGCGGCCGCGGCCACGATTCATGACGGCGACAATGCCGCTTTCGGGCGCCGCCCGCGCTTCGGCGCGCAGAGTATCGATCAGGGTCATGGATGGGTCCGTTTTCGTTTGCTCGACTGCTAGCGTGTTTCAGGGCGGACGAAAACAGAAAACCCCGGCCGCAAGCGACCGGGGTTTTGGTCCAGAAAGTTGCCGCAGGCGCTACTTTCTGGCGAGGAGATCGCGAATTTCGGTGAGCAGCGCGACGTCGGCTGGTGGCGGAGCGGCCGGGGTAGCCGGTTTCTCGCGCTCCAGCCGCTGGCGCAGATTGTTCACCGCCTTGACCATCAGGAAGATAATGAAGGCGAGGATAAGGAAGTTCAACGCCACGGTGATGAAGCTGCCATAGGCGAAGACCGCGCCCTGTTTCTTGGCATCCGCCAGCGATGTGGCGTTAACGGCCGAGGACAAGGGCAGAAAGTAGTTGTTGAAGTCTAATCCGCCCAAAATCGCCCCGATGACCGGCATGATGATGTCGTCGACCAGCGAGGTGACGATCTTGCCGAAGGCAGCGCCGATGATGACGGCGACGGCCAGGTCCATCACATTGCCCCTGGAAATGAATTCCTGAAACTCTTTCAGCATTCGACCCTCCTTTTCCTGACCGGCCGTGCTGCCGTCCACGCCCTCGGCATCGACCGGCAGGCAGAATAGCAAAAACCTGCGGTTGCGACAGGAGCAAAGACGTGTTTCCCCGGCCTGGATTGCGCGAAGCCGCGGCCATAATGCGCCGAAAGCCGCGATGGACTCGGTGGCCAAGCTGTGATTGCGTCTGCAAGGCCGGATGAAAAAGCCGGCGCAGGGAGGAAGTTCGAGGCGTGCAGGGCTGGTTCATCGTCATCATCGCGATCGCCTATGTGACGTTGCTGTTTGCTATCGCCAGCCTGGGCGACCGGCGCTCGACCTCATCCGGGCCTGGCCGCGCCCGGCCCTTTATCTATGCGCTCAGCCTTGCCATCTACTGCACCTCCTGGACCTTCTTCGGCTCGGTCGGGCTGTCCTCCGAGCGCGGCCTCGAATTCCTCGGCATCTATATAGGGCCGGTGCTGGTGTTCGTGTTCGGCTTTCCGCTGCTGCAGCGCATCGTCAGGCTGGCAAAGACCGAGAAGATCACCTCGATCGCCGACTTTCTCGGCGCCCGCTACGGCAAGAGCTTCGCTGTCGGGGCGATCGCCACGCTGATCGCAACCATAGGCGCGGTGCCTTACATGGCGCTGCAATTGAAGGCGATCTCCGGCTCGGTCAGCCTGATGGTCGAGCACTATACCGGCTCGCCGCCGTCGTTCGATCCGTTCGTCAGCGACATCTCGCTTGTCGTTGCCATGCTGCTGGCGCTGTTTGCCGTGCTGTTCGGCACGCGCCATGCCGACGCCACCGAACACCAGGACGGGCTGGTGCTGGCGGTGGCGGTCGAAACCGTGGTCAAACTCGCCGCCTTCCTGGCGATAGGCCTGATGGTCACGTTTCTGATCTTCGGCGGGCCAGGCGATATGTTCGACCGGCTCGCCGAAAACACGCAGGTGCGCCAGGCGATGGGCTACAACACCTCGCTCGCGACCTGGCTGGTACTGACATGCCTGAGCGGCTTTGCCATCCTCATGCTGCCGCGCCAGTTCTACGTCACCATCGTCGAGAACCGCAGCGAGGCCGAGCTGCGCACCGCGACATGGGTGTTTCCGCTCTATCTCGTGGCAATCAACCTGTTCGTGCTGCCGATCGCGCTGGCCGGCCTGGAACTGGTCGGCCCCAGGACCAGCAGCGACCTCTATGTGCTGTCACTGCCGCTGTTCAGCGGCCACGACGTGCTGGCCATGGCCGCCTTTATCGGCGGCCTGTCGGCGGCGACGGCAATGGTGATCGTCGAAAGCGTCGCGCTGTCGATCATGATCTCCAACGACCTGATCATTCCGCTGTTCGTGCGCCGGCTGCTGCGGACCACGACCTCAGAGAGCGAGGACTGGTCGACGCTCATCCTCAATGTGCGGCGGGCGGCGATCTTCATCATGCTGTTCATCGCCTTCCTCTACTACCGCGAGAGCACAAACAGCGCGCGGCTATCCTCGATCGGCCTGATGTCGTTCGCCGCGATCGCGCAGTTCGCGCCGGCAATGATCGGCGGCCTGGTCTGGCGCGGCGCCAACGGAAGGGGTGCGGCACTCGGCATGGTGGCCGGCATCGTCGTCTGGAGCTACACGCTACTGCTTCCCTCGCTCGCCGCGCCCGAGACCGGCATCCTCGTCCACGGCCTGTTCGGCTTCGATGCATTGCGGCCGCAAGCCCTGTTCGGCACCGTCGCCGAGCCGCTGAACCATGGCGTGCTGTGGAGCCTGTCGATCAACACGTTGTTTTTTGTGTTC
Organism: Mesorhizobium sp. M0983; assembly: GCF_040318975.1. Lineage (NCBI taxonomy): Bacteria > Pseudomonadati > Pseudomonadota > Alphaproteobacteria > Hyphomicrobiales > Phyllobacteriaceae > Mesorhizobium > Mesorhizobium sp. M0983. The sequence goes on from NZ_JAMYNH010000016.1 coordinate 84,235, forward strand.
GGCTCACTGTCGCGCGCGTCGGTGCCGCTGGAACGCATCCAGGCGTCGATCTTCGTGCCGCGCGAGGCGGGGCCGCTGCCGAGCCTGCGCCGCTTCCGCACCACGATCACCGTCAACGACCTCAAGGACACGATCGCGCGCTATCTCGGTGTCGAACGCACCGAGCGCTCCTTCCAGTCATTCGAGAAGAGCAGCGGCACTTCACTGCACGGCAACGAACAGGCCAGCATGGATGTCATCCGCTTCTCCGAGCAGCTTCTGGCCAGTGCCGTCGGCTCCTCCTCGGCGCGGCTGATCCTGTCGCTGCTGCTGCGCCGCAACGACCGCGAATCCAAGGACGCCTTCCGCCTGCTCGACGACGCCACCGAGGCGCTACAGCACAATCGCGACCTGCTGCAGATCGCACTCGACCAGATGGAACAGGGCATCACCGTCTTCGACCGCGATTTCCGGTTGATCTGCTGGAACCGCCAGTACCGGGCGCTGTTCGACCTGCCCGACGAAATGGGCCAGGTCGGCGTCTCGCTCGATCGTATCCTGCGCCACCTTGCCGAGCGCGGCGATATACCGCCAGACCAGCGCGTCACCATGCTGAACCGCCTGACCAGCTTCGTCAGCCCATGGCAGATGGAGCTGAAGACCAGCGGGCGTATCCTGGAATTGCGCTCCAATCCGATGCCGGACGGCGGCATCGTCGCCACCTATGCCGACATCTCAGGGCGCGTCGAGCAGGATCTGGCGCTGAAGCGCGCCAATGAATCGCTGGAACAGCGCGTGAAGAGCCGCACCGCCGAGCTCACCCGCGTCAACGAGGAGCTGGCGCAGGCGCAGATGCTGGCCGAAGAGGCCAATCTCGGCAAGACGCGCTTCCTCGCTGCCGCCGGCCACGACATCCTGCAGCCGCTGAACGCCGCCCGCCTCTATTGCACGTCGCTGATCGAGAAGACCGGCAAGGGGCCTGCCGGCAAGGCGGCGATGAATATCGAATCGTCACTGGAATCGGTCGAGACCATCCTCGGCGCGGTGCTCGACATTTCGCGCCTCGATGCCGGCGCGATGAAGCCGGACGATACGAGCTTCGGCCTCGACGGGCTGCTGCGCCAGATCGGCAACGACTTCCGGCCGCTTGCCGCCGAAAAGAAGCTCGAACTCTCGATCATGCCGTCGTCGCTCAGCGTCATGACGGATCGAAATCTGCTGCGCCGGCTGATCCAGAACCTGGTCTCCAACGCCATCAAATATACGCGCCATGGCCGCATCCTGGTCGGCGTGCGGCGGCGCGGCGAACTGGCCGAGATCCAGGTTATCGACACCGGCATCGGCATTGCCGGCGACAAGCTCAACACCGTGTTCCGCGAATTCACCCGGCTCGACGAGGGCATGCGCGAGGCGGAAGGCCTCGGCTTGGGGCTCTCCATCGTCGACCGCATCGCCCGCGTCCTGCGCCTTGAAATCCGGATCTTCTCCAATCCCGGCAAGGGCACGCGCTTTTCCGTGCTGCTGCCGGTGGCGGCCGTGCAGGCACCGCGGCGCGAGGCCGAGGCGAAGCCGCCTGCCCGCGCTACGACCTCGCTTGCCGGGCTGCATGTGCTCTGCATCGACAATGACGGCCGCATCCTCGACGGCATGCGGCTGCTGCTCGAGGGCTGGGGCTGCAGCGTCGATACGCTTTCCGGCGCGGAGGATCTCGACAGGTCCGCCATGCATCGGCCGGACATTGTGCTTGCCGACTATCATCTCGACGACAAGACCGGCCTCGAATTGATCGCCCAGTTGCGTGCGATCCATGGCGAGGACCTGCCGGCCGTGCTGGTCACCGCCGACCGCTCCAGCGAGGTTCGCGCCGCCGCCGGCAGGCTCGACGTGCCTGTGATCAGCAAGCCGTTGAAACCGGCGATGCTGCGCTCGATGATGGCCAGGGTCAGGCCGCTGGCGCCGGCGGCCGAATAAGAATCAGCCGGCGGCCTGCACCGGGTCGCTGCCGATCTTGGACAAAAGGATGACCGCCTGGGTGCGGCTGTCGACGCCGAGCTTCTGCAGGATGGCCGAGACATGCGCCTTGATCGTCGCTTCGGAGACGCCGAGCTCATAGGCTATCTGCTTGTTGAGCAGTCCCTCCGCCAGCATGCCGAGCACGCGCGTCTGCTGTGGCGTCAGCGCCTGCAGCCGCTTGATCAGGTCGGAAATCTCGGGATCGCGCTCGACGCCGAGATCGACCCCGGCGGGTGCCGCGATATCACCTGCGAGCACCGACTGCACCGCATTGCGGATCTCTTCCATGCTGGCCGATTTGGAGATGAACCCCGAGGCGCCCAGGTCGAGCGCGCGCCGGATCGTCACCGGATCGTCATGCGCCGAGACCACCATCATCGGCACCGCCGGATGGATGCCGCGCAACGAGATCAGGCCGGAAAGGCCGCTTGCGCCCGGCATCGAGAGGTCGAGCAGGACCAGATCGACATCCTCATTGGCCAGGACCAGCGCCTTGGCGCTTTCGAAATCGCCGGCCTCGTGAATGGCGGCAACATCTCCGATGCCGGCGAGTGCCTCCCTCAATGCACCGCGAAAAAGCGGATGATCGTCGGCGATGACGAATGTGTAGCCCAACGGTGATATCCCTCCCCGAATCCCGTTGGCGATTTTCCGCCTTGCAGGATCTGAACGATCATAACGCTACGCCGCTGTTCGGCGTGGCCGGCTTGCTATTCCCGCCCTAGGTCTTTTTGCGAATTGCCTAGGTCTTTTGCGAATTGGGCTTGGCGCCGTCTTCGTCCTTGTCCATGTCCTTGACGATATCCATGAAGCTGCGCAGGAAGCGCTCCATGTAGCCCATCGTCTTGTTGAAATCCTCCTCGCTGGGCAAAGTCGATTCGAAACGCGCGGCAAGCGAATTTTCGAGCTTGGCGACGCGTTCGTCGAGCGCCTTCACCGAATTTTGCAGCCGGTCGATCTGATCCTGGAAGGCGGCACGTTCGTCGGCCGCTGTCTTGCAGACGAGCTGACCGGAACGCTCCTCGCAGAGCGACATGGCGCCGGTCTGCGTATCCATGCGCACATAGCCATTGGCCGATTTTTCCAGCCGGTAGCGATCGGCTTCCTCGGAAAAGGCCGAAGCTGCGACAAGCGAGACCAGTGCTGCGGGGATCAAGACGTGTTTCAGACGCATGTTTTCCTCCATGAGCCAGTCGGCGCAATCTATCACAGTTTGCGCCGGAATTGGGGAAGAACCTGAAATGGGGAAGAACGCGGGCCTGCCCTTCCCCGCGTCGTCGGTTCGGACTATAGCGCAACGATGTCCGAGATCATCTACAAGATAGTTCCCGAGGCGCTGTGGCGCGAGGCTGAACGAGAAGGCCGCTTCACCGGCGCGCCGATCGACGTCGCCGATGGCTTCATCCATTTTTCCACCGCCGGGCAGGTTCGGGAAACGGCAGCCAAGCATTTCGCCGGCCAGAGCGGGTTGCTGCTGGTCGCCGTCGACGGCGCGCACCTCGGCGATGCGCTGAAATACGAGGTCTCGCGCGGCGGCGCCTTGTTCCCGCATCTTTATGGCGGGCTCGGCCTGGATGCGGTCGTCTCGGTGCAGGCATTGCCGCTCGGTGCCGACGGCCGGCACGAATTCCCGGCGCTGGAGGCCGAATGAGCGCGTTCGACCGGATCGGCCAGAAACTGCTGTTCACGCTCGATCCGGAAACCGCGCATGGGCTGTCGATTGCCGCGCTGAGATGCGGCCTGCCGGTCGCCGGGCGCCCTTTGCGAGACGACAAGCTAAAGGTCAGCCTTTGCGGGCTCGATTTCCCGAACCCGCTCGGCATGGCGGCCGGCTACGACAAGAATGCCGAAGTGCCGGACGCACTGCTCGGCCTCGGCTTCGGCTTCGCCGAGGTCGGCACGATCACGCCGCTGCCGCAGACGGGCAATCCGAAGCCGCGCATCTTCCGGCTGCCTTCGGACGGGGCAGTGATCAACCGGCTGGGCTTCAACAATGAAGGCCACGCCGCCGCGGAAAAACGTCTTGCTGCCCGCAAGGGCCGCGCCGGCGTCGTCGGCGTCAACGTCGGGGCCAACAAGGACAGCGCCGACCGCGTCGGCGACTATGAGCGCGGCGTGATCAGGTTTGCGCGATACGCCGGCTATCTGACGATCAACATCTCCTCGCCAAACACGCCGGGCCTGCGCAACATGCAGGCGCGCGAACAGCTTGGTGAACTCCTGTCGCGGGTCATGGCCGCGCGTGCGGCGGCACCGGCAAAGCCGCCCGTCTTCCTCAAGATCGCGCCGGACCTGGTCGAGGCCGAACTGGAGGACATCGCCGCCGAGATCACCGACAAGCAAATAGACGGCGTCATCATCTCCAACACCACGATCGCGCGACCCGGCCTGCGCAACGCCGGCATTGCCGGCGAGACCGGCGGGCTTTCGGGAAAACCCTTGTTCGAGCGCTCGACCATCGTGCTGGCAAGGATGCGAAAACTGCTTGGCCCGGATTCCGCCATCATCGGCGTCGGTGGCGTCGATTCCGCCGAGACGGCGCTGGAAAAGATCCGTGCCGGCGCCGATCTCGTCCAGCTCTATACCGGCATGATCTATGCCGGGCCGGCGCTGCCGGGGCGCATTCTTTCCGGCATGGTCCGTTTCATGGACAGTCAAGGGCTGAAATCGCTGCGCGAGCTTCGCGACAGCCGCCTCGATCACTGGGCGACGAAACCGCTTTAGCGATCAGTTAAAGGCCGTGCGCACCCGCAGCCGCAATGTAGCGAGCAGGCTAAAGCCGCGCACCAGCAGGAACACGTGCAGCGCGGCCCACAGGCCGTGATTGCCGAACGCCGGTGCCAGGATCAGCAACGCGGCGCTGAACGCCAGGAACGACAACAGCATCATGTTGCGCATGTCGCGCGACCATGTCGCGCCGATGAACACCCCGTCCATCTCGAAGGCCAGCGCGCCGCTGAGCGCAGTGAACGCCGCCCACGGCAGGTAGATGTCGGCAATGGCGCGGACGTCTGTCGAGGTCGTGATCAGGGCGATCAGATCCGTGCCCTCCAGCAACAAGAAGAGCGTCGCAGCGCCGGCCAGACCAAGCCCCCAGAACAGCGTCAGCCGCACCGCCTGGTCAAACGCCGTGGCGGCACGGGCGCCGATGGCGCGCCCGGCGAGCTGTTCGGCGGCGGTGGCGAATCCATCGAGGAAATAGCCGGCAACCAGGAAGAGGTTCATCAGCACGGCATTGGCGGCCAGCGTCAGAGTGCCGAACTGCGCGCCCTGGCGGGTGAACAGCGCGAAGGCGGCGAGCAGTGAGAAGGAGCGGATCATGATATCGCGATTGAGCGACATCATGCGCAGGAATGCCGCCAGATCGAGCACGCGATGGCGTGGCAGCCTGGGTGCGGCCCAGAAGCGCCGGCCGACGATGGCGAGACCAAGCAGCATGGCGACGAATTCGCCGGTGAGCGTCGCCCAGGCGACGCCGGCAACACCCCAGCCAAGCTCCAGGCCAAGCAGGAAGCAGAGGGCGATGTTAATGCCGTTCAGTATCAATTGCAGCATCAGCCCTAGCCCGCCCTCGCCGCGCCCCAGCACATAACCAAGGATGGCGTAATTGATAAGCGAGAACGGTGCTGCGAGCATCCTGATGCGGATATAGACGTCCATCGCCGCGCCGACGCGCGGCTCGGCGCCGATGAACCATTGCCCGGCAGCCGAAACCAGGGGCGCAAGTGCGGCAAACACGATGCCGGCGACGACCGCGATCAGCACGGCGCGCCAGAACACCGCCTGCTCCTCCAGTGCATCGCCGCGCCCGAAGGCCTGGGCGACGAGGCCGGTGGTGCCGGAGCGCAGGAAGTTGAAGGTGGTGAAAACGACGTCGAAGATCAGGGCGCCGGCCGCCAGGCCGCCGAGAAGGGCGGCGTCGCCGAACTGTCCGACCACCGCCGTGTCGACAATTCCGAGCAACGGCGTCGTCAGATAGGCAAGCGTCATCGGCACGGCGATGGCGAGCACCGAACGGTTGGTGACGACGAAAGCCCTGGCTTCGGTGACGTGGGCTTCGGTGGGTAAAGCCTGCTCCAAACGTGTGTTGCTTCCTGTTGCGGCTTGATCGGCTAGCCGATGTGCCCCAGTTTGCGGACCTCGCGCAACCATCCATCCCGGCATGGTCAACCGAAACCCGCCTCTGGCGCACCGGCCGTCCCATGTCCTTGCAGATCGTTCATCATCCCGATTACGACGCCGGTTTCGCCGTCAACCACCGCTTCCCGATGAGCAAATATCCGCTGCTGATGGACGCCTTGCGGGCACGCGGCCTGGCGCGGCCCGAAGCGCTCAACACACCAGCGGTGGCGCGGCCATCATGGCTGAAGCTTGCCCACGCGGCAGACTATGTCGACCAGGTGCTTGCCTGCGACGTGCCGGTGAGGATCGAGCGCGAGATCGGCTTTCCCGTGGGACCGCGGGTTTCGCTGAGGGCGCAGCTCGCAACGGCCGGCACGGTGATGGCGGCGCGGCTGGCTTTGCTGAACGGAATCGCTTGCAACACGGCCGGCGGCAGTCATCACGCGCGGCGCGCGCAAGGCGCCGGCTTCTGCACCTTCAACGACGTGGCCGTTGCCGCGCTGGTGCTGCTCGCCGAAGGTGCCGCCCAAAACATCCTGGTCGTCGACCTCGACGTGCATCAGGGCGACGGCACGGCGGATATCCTGAACGACGAGCCGCGCGTGTTTACCTTCTCCATGCATGGCGACCGCAACTACCCCGCGCGCAAGATCGCCTCCAACCTCGACGTCGCCCTGCCCGACGGCACCGGCGATGCAGCCTATCTGGAGCGGCTGGGCGCCATCCTGCCGGAGCTGTCGGCGCGAAAGCGCTGGGATCTCGTCTTCTACAATGCCGGCGTCGATGTCCATGCCGAGGACCGGCTCGGCAGGCTGGCGCTGTCGAATGACGGGCTGCGCGCCCGCGACGATATGGTGATCCGCCATTTCCGCACGCTAGGCGTCCCGGTGTGCGGCGTTATCGGCGGCGGCTATTCGACGGATGTCGCAGCACTTGCCGCACGCCACGCCATCCTGTTCGAGGTGGCTGCGGGCTACGCGTGAAAGGCTGTTTGTTTGAGCATGATCTTTTCCGAAAGCCGGTTCCCACTTTTTGGGATCATGCTCTACTTCCTGAAATTGGCGATCCTGAGCAGGATGAAGGCCGGCACGACGATCGCGGCACCGAGCAGGATGTAGCCGAGGAAGCGGTCGATGGCGTGGAAGCCCAAATTCCACAGGTCGATGAAGAATTTGCGGATGCCGTAGAGCACGTCCATCGGCGACCAGCCGAAGGCGTTCATGACCAGGCCGACGAGGAACGACACCACAAGCAGCTTCAAGATCACCCGGAGCGGCGTATCGCCGAGAAAGCGGTTCAGTGCGGACAAGGCCTGTCTCCACAGTCGGGTGCCGCGATTCGGGCACATGCCCAGAAATACGCAGTTGACCGCCCGGCATCAAGCCGAGCCCTCAAACCGGATTGCGCATCGGCGCCGGGCCATGATATCGGAGGAACCAGCGCGGGTATGATGTAATGGTAGCTTGTCAGCTTCCCAAGCTGAACGCGCGGGTTCGATTCCCGCTACCCGCTCCAGCTTTTGCCACACGGGTTGCGCCTGAGTTGGCGATGTTGAAAACTTGCGGCTTTACAGGCAGTTTTACAGCTGCTGGCCGTCCTTCATCTGTTTGGCCGATGTGCCAGTTCGTCGAATATCTCACATTGAGGGTCGGCGGGGCCTCGAATGACCCCAACCGGAATGTCTACCCTTGGCCCGCTGGCTTCTGCTGGCGGGCTTTTTTTGAGCATCACGCAGCAGTTGTGGCCGACGTGCATCGGCGCCGCTGCTGGTGGGCCTGTCTGGTCGTCTGGCCGGCCACGGGATGCGCCCCGCTACCCGCTCCAATCCTCAGCCCACCTCCCGCAAAATAAAATCGTGCAGCATCTTGGCCGCCGGCGACAGCGCGCGGTTCTTTACCGTGATCAGGCTGTAGGGCCTGACCTCGATGTCGAACTCGGTCTGGACGACGTCGATGGCGCCCTCGAGCCCTTCGGGGTTCTGAATGAACTTCGCGACTTGGATCGACACCGGCGCGATCGCGTCGGATTGCGCGACCATGACCAGAGTCAGTAACAGCGAGCTGGTGTTGAGGATGCGATCCGGCAGCGCGATGTTGCGGTTCAAAAAGTTGCTTTCCATGGCTTGGCGCAGCGGCGAGCCGCCCGACTGGAAAACCCAGTCATAGGCGGCGGTGTCTTCCAACCGCACTGCCTTGCCCTTGGTCAGCGGGTGGCCGCGGCGCACGATCAGGCAGGCCTTCTCGACGCCGATGACGCGGGCCTCGAACAGCCGCGGATTGAGGTCGTCGGGGATGCGGGCGATGATGAAATCGTGCCGAGAGGCGATCAGCTCGCGCGCCAGCACGTTCGAGGTCTCGACCTGCATGGTGATTTCGATGCGCGGATAGAGGCGCCGGATCTCGCGGATCGCCGGCACCGCCAGCTCGATCGCCGGTGCCGTGACCGCGCCTAGGAACACCGAGCCGCCCTTGCCCGCCTTGAGCTCGAAGATCTCGCGGTCGACCTCGCGCATCTCGAGCAGGATCGATCGCGCGCGCCGTGCCAATGCCTTGCCATAGGGCGTCAGCGTGATGCCGCGCGGCAGCCTTTCGCAGAGCTTGACGTCGAGCACCGCCTCCATCTCGGCGATCATGCGCGAAGCCGCCGGCTGCGAGATGTTCATGACCTGGGCCGCGGCACTCACCCGCCCGTGCTCGTCGAGGGCTGCGATCATGCGCATGTGACGCAGGCTCAAGCCGCTGCGCAGCAAGGTTCCGCCATCACCCGGGATTTCATCGTAACCGGCTGATATTCCGCCAGGGTTTCGCAGCGCCGCCATGATTTTTCCCTACTCCTACGCCCGGCGCCCCAGCTGGATCCGGCAGCGTCGTCACTAGCCTAAGCCATATCAGTCTCGATATAGCAACCATCAAAGATCGCATTTGACAGTTATGGCAAAGCGACACACCCTTCGCGCGTCCTGAGACTTGACGGTCGGTGACGAGGGAAAACTCGTATCGATTGAAACCAGAGTTTCGGGGCCGATTGGGAGGATACCGGAGATCGATTGACGGCAGCGGCGCGTTTGGCGCTCCTGCACGATTGCGCGGCCCACGAAACCCAAGGGTACGCGTCCATCAACCAGGGAGAGTTAATGTGAAGATTATCAAGACACTGGCCGCCGTCGCGGCCCTAGGCATCGCGGCTATGACGCTGCCGGCGCAAGCGGGCGAAGGCCTGGTCGGCGTGCTGATGCCCACCAAGACCTCGCAGCGCTGGATCAACGACGGCGACGCCGTCAAGTCCCAGCTCGAGGCTCTGGGCTACACTGTCGACCTGCAATACGCGCAGGACGACATTCCGAACCAGCTCAGCCAGCTGGAAAACGAAATCACCAAAGGCCCGAAGGCGCTGATCATCGCTTCGATCGACGGCACCACGATGGGCGATGCGCTGCAGAAGGCGAATGACGCCGGCGTCGTCGTCGTCGCTTACGACCGCCTGATCAAGAAGACGCCAAATGTCGACTACTACACCACCTTCGACAATTTCGGCGTCGGCGTCATCCAGGCCAAATCGCTGCTCAAGGGCCTCGGCTATCCCGAGAAGAAAGGCCCGTTCAACATCGAGCTGTTCGGCGGTTCGCCGGACGACAACAATGCGTTCTTCTTCTATAACGGCGCCATGTCGGTTCTTCAGCCGCTGATCGACGACAAGACCCTCGTCGTGAAGTCCGGCCAGATGGGCATGGACAAGGTCGGCACGCTGCGCTGGCTGGCGGCAACCGCCCAGGCCCGCATGGACAATCTGCTCTCCGCCAACTACTCGGACGGCAGCCGCGTCGATGGCGTGCTCTCGCCCTATGACGGCCTGTCGCGCGGCATCATCGCTTCGCTGCGTGCCGTAGGCTACGGCACTGCCGATCAGCCATGGCCGATCGTCACCGGACAGGACGCCGAGACCGCTTCGGTCAAGGCGATCATTGCCGGCGAACAGTATTCGACCGTGTTCAAGGATACCCGCGAACTCGCCAAGGCGACGGTCGAACTCGTCGACAAGGTGCTCTCGGGCGGCAAGCCGGAAGGCCTCGACACCACGACCTACAACAACGACGTCAAGGTCGTTCCCTCGATCCTGTTGACGCCGCATGACGTCGACAAGTCGAACTACCAGGCCCTGGTGGTCGACTCCGGCTACATCAAGGCCGAAGAACTGAAGTAATCGCGGTTACAAAGCCTGGGGTCCTGCGCAGGCAGGGCCCCTTTTCGTTGGCGAGCCAGCCCGGTATTGTTTGCGGACCTCGCAGGAGTGGTATTCTCAATGGCATCGACGATTTTGGAGATGCGCGACATCACCAAGACGTTTCCAGGCGTCAAGGCGCTGTCGAACGTCAAGCTCATGGTCGAGGAAGGCGAGATCCATGCCGTGGTCGGCGAGAACGGCGCCGGCAAGTCGACGCTGATGAAGGTGCTGTCGGGTGTGTATCCGTCCGGCACCTATGACGGCCAGATCATCTATCGCGGCGATGAGTGCCATTTCAAAGGCATCCATGACAGCGAGCGCAAGGGCATCGTCATCATCCACCAGGAGCTTGCGCTGGTGCCGATGCTGTCTATCGCCGAAAACATATTTCTCGGCAACGAGCAGGCCAAATACGGCGTCATCGACTGGAATGCCAACGAGACGCGCACCAGCGCCCTGCTCAAGAAGGTCGGCCTCAAGGAAGACCCCAACACGCTGATCACCAATATCGGCGTCGGCAAGCAGCAGCTGGTCGAGATCGCCAAGGCGCTCAGCAAGGAAGTGAAGCTGCTCATTCTGGACGAGCCGACGGCGAGCCTGTCCGAAAAGGACAGCCAGGCGCTGCTCGATCTGCTGCTCGAATTCAAGCGGCAGGGCATCACTTCGATCCTGATCTCCCACAAGCTCAACGAGGTGAACCGGGTCGCCGACAAGGTCACGATCATCCGTGACGGCCGGACCATCGAGACGTTGGCCAAGAAGGACATCTCGGAGGACCGCATCATCACCTCGATGGTCGGCCGTTCGCTCGACGACCGCTACCCGCCGCGAGAGCCGAAGATCGGTGAGACCGTTCTCGAAGTGAAAAACTGGTCGGTCTACCATCCCATCCATGCCGAGCGGCAGGTCATCAAGGGCATCAACCTCAACGCCCGCAAGGGCGAGGTGGTCGGCATTGCCGGGCTGATGGGCGCCGGCCGGACCGAGTTTGCCATGAGCCTGTTCGGCCGGTCCTATGGCCGTCGCATCACGGGCGAGGTGTTCCTTAACGGCAAGCCGATCGATGTCTCTTCGGTGAGCAAGGCGGTGGAACACGGCATCGCCTATGTTACGGAGGACCGCAAGACCTACGGTCTCAACTTGATCGACCATATCAAGCATAACATCACGCTGGCCAACCTGCCCGGCGTCTCGCGCCATGGCGTGATCGACGATTTGCGCGAGCTTTCCGTCGCCAACGATTATCGCGGCAGGACCAATATCCGCGCCTCAAGCGTCTACCAGATGACCGGCAACCTTTCTGGCGGCAATCAGCAGAAGGTGGTGCTGTCGAAATGGCTGTTCGCCAATCCGGAAGTGCTGATCCTCGACGAGCCGACACGCGGTATCGATGTCGGCGCCAAATATGAAATCTATACGATCATCGCGCGTCTCGCCTCCGAGGGTAAGGCAATCATCGTCATCTCGTCGGAAATGCCCGAACTGCTCGGCATCACCGACCGCATCTACGTCATGAACGAAGGACGCATCGTCGGCGAAATGGCGGCGAGCGACGCCAGCCAGGAAAAGATCATGCGCGCCATCGTCCGTGGAGAAGGGAAAGCATCATGAGCACCGAAAGCGCTCCCGGGCCGCAAACCGGCGTCGCCCAGGATATACAACAGGCACCTCGCATTGCCGTCTCGGCGCTGGTCACCAATCTGCGCGAATACGGGTTGGTGCTGGCGTTGATCGCAATCATGGTGTTCTTCCAGTTCACCACGTCCGGAACGCTGTTCAAGCCGGTGAACCTCAGCAATCTCGTGCAGCAGAACAGCTTCATCATCGTGATGGCGCTGGGCATGCTTCTGGTGATCGTTTCGGGCCATATCGATCTCAGCGTCGGCTCAGTCGCCGGCTTCATCGGCGCACTGGCGGCGATGATGATGGTTATCTGGCCGCTTGGCCCATTGAGCAATCCGCTGGTGGTGTCGATCGTCTGCCTGATCGTGGGTGGCGCGATCGGCGCGGCACAAGGCTACTGGATTGCCTATCACCGAATACCGAGCTTTATCGTAACGCTGGCGGGCATGCTGATCTTCCGCGGCATCTGTCAGGCGTTGCTGGGTGGCGGGTCTTCCGTGGGGCCGCTTCCAGTCGGCTTCAAGGCGCTGAGTTCCGGCTTCATTCCGGACCTGATCGGCCCATTGACGCTGATACCACCGACCGTGAACGCCGCCGGCAAAACCATTGTCGGCAGCGGCCTGACGCTGCACCTGACGACTATCGTGATCGGCCTCGCCGCCGTGCTCGCCTATGCCTATTTCGGGCTCAGGGCGCGGCGCACCCGCGAGCGGCATGGCTACGAAGCCGAGCCTTTCTCGCTGTTCGTCGTCAAGACCCTGGTGATCAGCGGGCTGGCGCTGTTTCTGGTCTACCAATTCGCCACCTATAGGGGCCTGCCCATCGTTCTCATGGTGATGGGCGTGCTGATCGCGTTGTTCGTCTTCGTTACCAAACGCATGACGATCGGCCGCCGCATCTATGCGATGGGCGGCAATGCCAAGGCAGCGCAGCTATCGGGCATCAAGACCGAACGGCTGACGTTGATGGTGTTCATCAACATGGGCGTGCTGTCGGCACTCGGCGGCCTGATTATCGCGGCGCGCTTGGGACAGGCGGTGCCGGCGGCGGGCCTCGGCAGCGAACTCGACGTCATCGCCGCGGTGTTCATTGGTGGCGCTTCGGCGATGGGCGGCGTCGGCCAGGTCATCGGCGCGGTGGTCGGCGGTTTCATCATGGGCGTCATGAACAACGGCATGTCGATCATGGGCGTCAATGTCGATTGGCAGCAGGTGGTCAAAGGCCTGGTGCTGCTCGGCGCCGTCGTCTTCGACGTCTACAACAAGAACAAGGCTTGAGAGGCAACCAGGAGGCATACGGGTCACATCGCGGCGCTGCCGGGCGGCGCGAAGAAGTCCCCCGAGGGACCTGACCCGCGAGCGCAATCCGGACGAAGAATTTCAACCGCGGCGTGGACAGGGTCCGAGCCGCGCCGGGCAGGGTTTGCCAAGAAGGCAGGCCGCAATTCAGAGAGGGTTACCATGCTGATCTCACAGATCCTCGACGACGCCGAGACGATCCGCGTCGTTGCCCGCAACGGCGGCAAGACCCGCGTCATCAACGGCGCCCGCAGCGTCTATTCGCTGGCGATGGAAGCCGCGCGCACCGGCACCGGGCTTGTCGCCCTGATCGAGCGCAAGGGCTTCGGCGAAACCGTCGATCTCGACGCAGCCTACAAGAAGGGACGGCTGCTGTCGCCGATCAACCATCCCGATCCGGCGCATCTCCATCTCACCGGCACCGGGCTGACGCATCTCGGCTCCGCCGCGACCCGCGATTCCATGCACAAGAAGCTCAGCGATGGCGGCGAGGAACAGCTGACCGATTCCATGAAGATGTTCCGCATGGGGCTGGAGGGCGGCAAGCCGGCGAAGGGCCAGATCGGCGTGCAGCCCGAATGGTTCTACAAGGGCAACGGTACCATGGCAGTGGCGCCCGGCGCGGCGCTCATGTCGCCCGCCTTCGCCCAGGATGCCGGCGAGGAGCCGGAAATCGCCGGAATCTATGTGATCGGCGACGACGGCGCCCCGTTCCGCGTCGGCTTCACGCTGTCGAACGAGTTTTCCGACCACGTCACCGAGCGCGTGAATTATCTCTTCCTCGCCCATTCGAAACTGCGCAACGCCTCGTTCGGGCCGGAGATCCTGATCGGCGACCTGCCGTCCGACATTCGCGGCGCTTCACGCATCCTGCGCCACGGCAAGCTGCTTTGGGAAAAGCCGTTCCTGTCGGGCGAGGCGAACATGTCGCACACCATTGGCAATCTCGAGCATCACCACTTCAAATACTCGGCCTTCCGCCAGCCGGGCGACGTGCATGTGCACATGTTCGGCACGGCGACGCTGTCCTTCGCCGACGGCATCAGGACGGAGGCCGGCGACGTGTTCGAAATCGAGGCGAAGGATTTCGGCCTGCCGCTGCGCAACCCGCTCGAAATCGAGCAGCCGGTGAAGGTGGCGGTGAAGGCGCTTTGAGCCGGCATAGCCGCAAGTAAGGGGAAGCTCAGCGCGCCGCGCGGAAATGCTTGGACAGTTTTAGGCCCTGCGCCTGATAGTTGGAGCCGAGATCGGTGCCGTAGAGTGCCTGCGGCCGTTTCAGCATGTGCTCGTAGACCAGCCGCCCGACGATCTGGCCATGGTCGAGAATGAACGGCACTTCGTGGCTACGCACCTCGAGCACCGCCCGGCTGCCGGTGCCGCCCGACGCCGAATGGCCGAAACCGGGGTCGAAGAAACCGGCATAATGGACGCGAAACTCGCCGACCAACGGATCGAAGGGCGTCATTTCGGCGGCGTAGAGCGGCGGCACATGCACCGCCTCGCGTGACACCAGGATATAGAATTCGTCCGGATCGAGCACCAGCTCGCCGGCACCGCTCTTGTAGAGCGGCTCCCAGAAATCGACGACATCCTGCGCGGCGCGCTTGTCGACGTCGACCAGGCCGGTGTGGTGCTTGCCGCGATAGCCGACCAGCCCGTCCTTGTCACCGTCGAGGTCGATCGACAACGCGATGCCGCCGCCTGAGATGTTGGGCGGCTCGGTGGCGACCAGCATCTCGGCGCGATGCAGGTCGTGCAGTTCGCTTTCCGACAAAAGCGCATTGCCGGTGCGGAACCTGATCTGCGACAGCCGCGAGCCGGTGCGCACGACGATCGGGAAGGTGCGCGGGCTGACCTCCAGATAGAGCGGGCCTTCATAGCCGGCGGCGATCTTGTCGAACTCGTGGCCGCGGTCGGTCATTACCCGAGTGAAGATGTCGAGCCGCCCGGTCGAGCTCTTCGGGTTGGCCGAAGCCGAAATATGCGCGGGCAGCGCCAGGCTTTCGAGCAGTGGCACGATGTAGACGCAGCCGGTTTCGAGCACGGCACCTTCGGCGAGGTTGATCTCGTGCAACTTCAGCCGGTCGAGCTTGTCGACAACTCTGTGGTCGGGGCCGGGCAAGAAGGAAGCACGCACGCGCCAGGCCTTGTCGCCGAGCCTGAGGTCAAGGCTGGCCGGCTGGATCTGGTCGGCATCGAGCGCGCGCGGCGATTTCAGCGCGCCCGTCTGGAACAGCGCGGAAATATCCTGATCGGGAAGAATGCCTGTCTGCCGCAAGGGTCTGGCTCCGTTCGAACGCCGGGCGAGGTCTTGTTCTGCCGCAGGTCCGACACTGGACGCCTTTGGCACCTGCTTGGTACAACCCTCTTAATCATGCCGGCAATTGACGCAAGCGTGGCGCGGGTCTAAAGCTCGTTATCCCGTGGTGATTTGGCCGGTCGGCTTGCAGCCACGTTAAACAAGTCGCTAAAGGACCGTCGGGCCGCAAGGCCATATGGACCGGTTGCGACTTTCGCGACCGGTTTTTTGTTGTTTGGACCATTTTTGGTGTTTGGATAGAATGATGACCAAGAAGCGCGACTGGAAGCCTCAGACCGCACTCGTGCATGCCGGGACGCTGCGTTCCGGCTTCGGCGAGACCTCTGAGGCGATGTATCTCACCCAAGGCTATGTCTACGAGACGGCGCAAGCAGCGGAAGCGCGCTTCAAGGGTGAGGAGCCGGGCTTCATCTATTCGCGCTATGCCAATCCGACGGTCGACATGTTCGAAAAGCGTATGTGCGCGCTGGAAGGCGCCGAGGACGCGCGCGCCACGGCGTCCGGCATGGCGGCGGTGACGGCAGCATTGCTGTGCAGCGCCAAGGCGGGCGACCATATCGTGGCGGCGCGCGCATTGTTCGGCTCCTGCCGCTGGGTGGTCGAGACGCTGGCGCCGAAATACGGCATCGAGGCAACGCTGGTCGATGGCACTGACATCGCCAATTGGGAACAGGCGGTCAAGCCGAACACCAAACTGTTCTTCCTGGAAAGCCCGACCAACCCAACGCTGGAGGTGGTCGACATCGCCGCCGTCGCGGCACTTGCCAACTCGATTGGCGCCAGGCTGATCGTCGACAATGTCTTCGCCACGCCCTTGCAGCAGAAACCCTTGCAGCTCGGCGCCCATATCGTCGTCTATTCGGCCACCAAGCATATTGACGGCCAAGGGCGCTGCCTTGGAGGCGTTATCTTGTCGGACAAAAAATGGATCGACGAGAACCTGCATGACTATTTCCGCCACACCGGCCCCAGCCTCTCGCCCTTCAATGCCTGGACCCTGCTGAAAGGCCTGGAGACGCTGCCGCTGCGCGTACGCCAGCAGACGGAAAGTGCCGGCCGCATCGCGGATTTCCTCGCCGAGCGCCCGCAAATCGCCCGCGTCATCTATCCCGGCCGTGCCGACCACCCGCAAGCGGCCGTGGTCAAGAAGCAGATGTCGGGTGGTTCGACGCTGATCTGCCTGGATGTGAAGGGCGGCAAGCAGGCGGCCTTTGCTTTCCAGAACGCGCTCGACATCGTGCTGATTTCCAACAATCTCGGCGACGCCAAGAGCTTGATCACCCATCCGGCGACGACCACGCACAAGAATTTGACCGATGAGGCCCGCGCCGAGCTCGGCATCGGACCGGGAACGCTCAGGCTTTCCGTCGGCCTGGAAGATACCGACGATCTGCTCGAAGATATCGAGCAAGCGCTGAGAGCTGCCGGATAAGGCTGGCCGAACAGGGCGAGCGGGTTCGTACAGCCCGCGCCGGACGTGCCGGTCAGGCGCCGGACGGGGTCTCTTCCAGCTCCGCGACGGCCTTGGTCTGGATGGTCATAACGTTGCCGCGCCAGTCGACGGCGCCGCTCAGCCAGCCGCGCGCCCATATCGCCGGCAGCATGCAGTCGCGAACCATCATTGCCAAGATGGTGCGCAGCGACAGGTGCCATCCTTTGACCCAGGCCAGGGCACATTCCGGCAGGTAGGCCGCGACCAGCACGGCGATGGCGGTTGCCGGCAGGCTGACGCCGGCGTCAGCCGCCGCGATCAGCGCAAGCACCAGCGGCGGCGCCGCGCCGATCAGGATCTCGGGGGCGAAGAACAGCGCGAAGGTGACGCGGCGCAGCCGCGCCCAACGCGCCTGCCGAGACCAGATCTCGCCAAGCGTGCGCCGGCCGAGCGGCTGTTCGAACGGCGAAGCGACAAGATTGACCCGCAGTCCGAGCCGGTTGACCAGCTTGGTCGCGGCGGCGTCCTCGGCAATCTCGGCGGCCAGTGCGCGGATGCCGCCATTGGCGTCAAGCATCGACTTGTTCCACAACATGCTCTTGCCCTGGGCGAAGCCAAGGCCGAGCGCCTCTCCAGCGTACTGCCAGCGTGCCTGCAGCGTGTTGAGAAAGGCGCATTCGACCTCCCCCCAAAACCCTTCAGGCCGCGAGCCGATCGGCGTCGAGCAGACGAGGCCGGTGTCGGGCCGCCATGCCGCCATCAGCTGCTGGACATAATCGCTCGGCATAAGCACGTTGGAATCGGCAAGGATGACCCAGCGATAAAGCGCCGCTTCCCAACCCTTCACGCAATTGTTGAGTTTCGGATTGCCGCTGATGCGGTCGTCGCCGACGAGCAGCCGGGCGCGTATAGCCGGAAAACGCGCCATTGCAGCGGTGATCGACTTGACCACGGGGTCGTCGGCATGGGCGACGCAGAAGATGAGTTCGTAGCGCGGCCAGTCGAGTGAGAAGGCGCGCTCCAGCGTCTCCTCGGTAAACGGCTCGACGCCGCGCGCCGGGACGACGATCGATACCGGTAGCACGGTGGCGGCGGGCGATGCGATCCTGGCTGCTCGCTTCAGCTTCAGCGAAGCTAACAGGATGCTGGCGAGATTTGAAAGAAGGAGAGCTATGGAAAAGAGGGCGGCTGCGAATGTCGGTTCCATCGAGATCTGGTCACTCCAGAAATGCCGGCCGCCTGACGGCCGTTTTCAACAATTCGACAGAACACCGAGTCGCCCGGCACAAGCCTGCACACCATCATTGTCATGTGTCACTTAAATGACATTGTTTTTCGGCACCTGCGCTTGAGTCGGGCAAGGAGATGACGCGCATCGTTGATCAAACTGCGCTGAGCGTCGAAAGTTCCATCTACATTGCTTTGGAGCAGTTTATGTACAGCGCCGTCACCCGCAACATCGAAGTGCAGGTCAGGCCGTTCTATCTGGAGGATCACTCCGACCCGCCGCAAAACCGCTATGTCTGGGGCTACCAGGTGACCATCGACAATCAGTCGGACGAGTTCGTGCAGCTTCTGTCGCGCTACTGGCACATTACCGACGGCACCGGCAAGGTCGAGGAAGTGCGCGGCCCCGGGGTCGTCGGCGAGCAACCGGGACTCAACCCCGGCGACAGCTATCAGTATACGTCTGGATGCCCGCTCTCGACCCCGTCCGGCATCATGGTCGGGCACTACACAATGCGCAACAAGCGGGGCGAGACCTTCGACGTCGCCATCCCCGCCTTCTCACTCGATTTGCCAGGCACGCGGCGCACCGTCAATTGACGTTCACTTTGATTCCTCTTCCCGCCTTGCGGGGCGAGGAACCCAAGTTCTGCGAAGGCAGCCGCACTGACGCTCGTTATTGAGCCGCTGCAAATTCCGCCGGGTCGAAGTCATATTGCTTCGAGCAGAATTCGCAGGCGACGTGAATGCTACCATCCTCGGTGCTGTCTCTGATCTCCTCGGCGGAAAAACCCTCGAGGATGCCGCGGATCTTCTCCCTCGAGCATGAGCACTGGTCGGCGACCGGCACGCCGCCGAAGACGCGGACACCATGCTCGTGGAACAGCCGGTAAAGCAGCCGCTCGGCGCCGATAGTCGGATCGATCAGCTCGGTCGGTTCAATGGTACCAAGCAGCGCCAGCAGTTCCTGCCAGGAATTGTCGGTCGGGTCGTGGATTTCCTCACGCGGATCGCCGTCGCCCCCGGGAAGGTCGGGTACGCGCATGCGTTCCGGCGACTGCGGCAGGAATTGTGCCAGCAGGCCACCGGCGCGCCATTGCTCGCGGGCACCGCCGACGCCGGGCGTCAGAAGCTTGGCCACCGAAAGCCGTAGGTCGGTCGGAATCTGCTCCGATTGGCGGAAATAGGTGCGTGCGGCTTCTTCCAGCGTGACGCCGTCGAGCTGGACGATGCCCTGGTAGCGTTGCGTGTGGGCGCCCTGGTCGATTGTCAGCGCCAGGACGCCGCTGCCGAGCAGCGTCTGCGGCGACGTCTCGCCGGCAGCCGTCAAAGCCTCCAGCCGGTCGGCATCGAAGCGGGCATAGGCGCGCAGCGCGTGCGGCGTGGAGAAATCCGCGACCAGCATATCGACCGGCCCGTCGGTGCGGGTCTGCAGAATGAACTTGCCCTCGAACTTCAACGAAGTTCCGAGCAGGACGGTCAGCACACAGGCTTCGGCCAGTAGTCGTGCCACCGGCTCGGGATACTCGTGGCGGCTGAGAATAGCGTCGAGCATCGGCCCGAGCTGGACGGTACGGCCGCGCACGTCGAGCGGGCCGACCTCAAACGGCACGACATGGTCGTCGCCGGCGTAGCCGAACTCGCCGAGCTTGGGTTGATGTTCAGCCAATTGACGAGTTTCCAACATGACAAAGCTCCGGGGCGCGGCGATGCCGCCCTCCGGGGCGCATGCGACGAGACGCGCTCGATTTGCGTGATGCGCCTGAGATAGGCACCACGAACTCCCGGATCAAGGCGGCCCGGATCAAGCGCCCAGGCACCAGGCCAAAACCGCCTTCTGGGCGTGGAGCCGGTTCTCGGCCTCGTCGAACACCACCGAATGCGGCCCATCGATGACCTCGTCGGTAACCTCCTCACCGCGATGCGCCGGCAGACAGTGCATGAACAGCGCGTCCGGCTTGGCTTTCGCCATCAGGGCCGCGTTGACCTGATAGGGCAAGAAGACATTGTGGCCGCGCGCACGGTGCTCCTGACCCATCGAGACCCAGCAGTCGGTGACGATGCAGTCGGCCTCGTGAACGGCCTCCTCGGGCGAACGAGTGAATTTCAGCTTGCCGCCATTGGCCTTCGACCAGTCGACATGCCTCTGAGCCGGTTCGCTGCCTTCGGGCACGGCGACGTTCAGCTTGAAGCGGAACCGCGCAGAGGCCTCCAGTAAAGAATGCAGGACATTATTGCCGTCGCCGGTCCAGGCGATCGTCTTGCCGGCCACCGGACCGCGGTGCTCTTCGAAGGTCATGATGTCGGCCATCAACTGGCAGGGATGGGTTTCGTCGGTCAGCCCGTTGATGACGGGCACCGTAGCGTTTTCCGTCAGTTCCAGCAGCCGGTCATGCGAGGTGGTGCGGATCATGATGGCATCGACATAGCGCGACAGCACCTTGGCCGTGTCTGCAATAGTCTCGGAACGGCCAAGTTGCATCTCGGTGCCAGTCAGCATGATCGTCTCGCCACCCAACTGCCGCATGCCGACGTCGAACGACACGCGCGTGCGCGTCGAGGGCTTGTCGAAGATCATCGCCAGCACCTTGCCTTCGAGCGGCTTGGTGCGTTCGCCGGCCTTGAGCCTCGCCTTTCGCACAGCTGCGTCGTCGAGCATGAAGCGCAGATCGCCTTCGGAAACGGCGGAAAGATCGGTGAAGTGGCGAAGGGACATCAGGAATTCCAGGATTACTTCGCGGCGGCAGCGACGATGGCATCCGCCAGGCTCTTGGCGCCGGCACGAATGCGCTCGAGCCCCTCGTGGATCTCGGCATCGGTGACGGTGAGAGGCGGCAGCAGACGGATAACGTTGTCGCCGGCCGGAACCGTCAAGAGATGCTGGTCGCGCAGTGCCACCGTAACCTTGGTGTTGGGCATCGCGCATTTAAGGCCGAGCATCAGGCCGGTGCCCCTGATGCTTTCGATAACGTCCGGAAATTCGTCGGCGACACCGGCCAGCCCCTGTTTCAAGAGCAGCGCCTTGCGCCGGACGTCATCGAGAAAGCCGTCTTCCAGCACCACGTCGAGCACGGCGTTGCCGACCGCCATGGCCAGCGGATTGCCGCCGAAGGTGGTGCCGTGCACGCCGGCGGTCATGCCGGCCGCTGCCTCGTCGGTGGCGAGGCAGGCGCCCATCGGGAAGCCGCCGCCGATGCCCTTGGCCACCGCCATGAGGTCGGGTGTGACACCCGCCCACTCATGCGCGAACAGCTTTCCGGTGCGGCCGACGCCGCATTGGACCTCGTCGAAAATCAAGAGCAGTCCGTGCTGATCGCAGAGCTGCCTGAGCCGCTTCAGCGATTGCGACGGCACTTGCCTGATGCCGCCCTCACCTTGCACCGGCTCGATCAGGATCGCCGCGGTTTCAGGCGTGATCGCCTTTTCGGCGGCGTCGATGTCGTCGAAGCCGACTTGGTCGAAGCCGTCGACCTTGGGGCCGAAACCTTCCAGATATTTGTACTGGCCGCCGGCGGCGATGGTCGCCAGGGTGCGGCCATGGAAGGCGCCTTCGAAGCTGATAGTGCGGAAGCGCTCGGGATGGCCCTTGACGAAGTGATAGCGCCGCGCCGTCTTGATGGCGCATTCAAGCGCCTCTGCGCCGGAATTGGTGAAGAACACCTTGTCGGCGAAGCTGGCGTCGGCCAGCCGCTCGCCGAGCCGGCTCTGTCCCGGAATCTCGTACAGATTGGAGACGTGCCAGAGCTTGGCGGCCTGTTCAGTGAGGGCCGCGACCAGATGCGGATGGCTGTAGCCCAATGAATTCACGGCGATGCCGCCTGCGAAATCGAGATATCGCTCGCCCTTGTCGGTGACCAGCCAGGTGCCTTCACCGTGGTCGAAAGCCAGGGGTGCGCGAACAAAGGTCTCGAAAAGCGCCGAACCGCTCATTATATGCGTCTCCGGAACCGGAAAATCAAAAAGCCGCCAAAGCGGCGGCCCTTGTGGCTTATCGTGTTTTTCGGCCGTGAAGTCAACGAAAAGGTCGCGCAAGGACGTGCGGCAAGCCCCCCAGCACAATGCCGGCTCATAAGCGACCGGGCAAGTTGGGGAAAACCGAAAAAACCGATTCGTGTTGGCCTTGGGACTCTTGTCACCGAGTCAGCGCATAAGGTAATTGTAGTAGAGAAATAACTAGATTTCGTGCGGCGGACCTAATCACCCGATATATGTGGTGTCTGCCCGGCAGAAGCCGGGTCGGGAATGGATTCCGATTGCCGCACTTTTCAGCAGGAGCGCGGTCTCATGAACTGGACTGACGAGCGAGTCGAACTTCTCAGAAAATTGTGGTCGGAGGGTCTCAGCGCCAGCCAGATCGCCGCACAGCTTGGTGGGGTCAGCCGCAATGCGGTCATCGGCAAAGTGCACCGGCTGAAACTGTCCGGCCGCGGACGCACAACCGCATCACCGGCACGCCAGAAGAAGACGGTACAGGGATCGACGATCCAGAAATCGGTGTCGCGGGCAGCAAGCGCCACGCGCCATGCCACCACGTCGATGTCGATCGGTGCGACCGCGCTCAAGGCGCAGTTCGATGCCGAACCGGTGTCGCGCCACTATATCCGCCCGGTCGAAAACGTCGTCGTGCCGATCTCCCGGCATCTGCAACTCGTCGAGCTGAACGAGCGCACCTGCAAGTGGCCGAATGGCGATCCGCTTTCGGAAGACTTCCATTTCTGCGGCAACGACGCCGCCGAAACCGGACCCTACTGCAAGTACCACGCCCGGGTGGCGTTCCAGCCGGCGTCGGAGCGGCGGCGGAGCAGGTGAATGGTGGCGGCTTGAGCCTGGCGTAAGAAGCAAGGCTCCCATTTAGCCCTATTCACTATTCACCTCTCTTCAAAGCCACCCATTCTTGCGAAACCGCCAGTAAAGAAACGTGCAGATCAGGGCGATTGCCGCCAGTACGGCCGGGTAGCCATATTCCATCCTCAGTTCCGGCATGTCGCTGAAATTCATGCCGTAGATGCCGGCGAATGCTGTCGGCACGGCCAAGATGGCGGCCCATGAGGCAAGCTTCTTGGAGATCGCCGTCTCCTGACTCTGGCCGACCAGAAGGCTCGCCTCGAAGGCGAAGGCGAGAACCTCACGCAGGCTGTCGATCTTTTCCTGGACCGTGCGGATGTGGTCGGTGACGTCGCGAAACAGCGGGTGCATGGCTGTATGGATTTGCGGCAGATCGGCGCTGGTCAGCCGCCGGCAGACCTCCACCAGCGGCAGGGCCGCATTACGCAGGCGCAAGAGATCGCGGCGCAGCATGTAAAGCCGCTCGATGTCGGAGCCGGTCATCGGCTTCAGCAGAACCTTGTCCTCGATCGCCTCGACCTCGTTTTCGATCTGCTCGAGCACCGGCATGTAGTTGTCGACGATGAAATCGAGAATGGCGTAGAGGACGAAATCCTCGCCCTTGGCGAGGGAATGCGGACAGCTTTCCCAGTGCTGGCGAACGGCGGCGTAGGAGGTCGACGGGCCATGCCTGACGCTGACAATGTAGCCAGCGCCGACGAACAGATGCGTCTCGCCGAAGGTGACACGGCTGTCGATCAGCTGCGCCGTGCGGGCAACGATGAACAGGGCATCACCATATTGCTCGATCTTCGGCCGTTGGTGCGGATGCTCGGCGTCCTCGATCGCCAACTCGTGCAGATGGAATTGCGCCTGGACGCGCAGCAATAAATTGCGGTCGGGCTCCAGCAGTCCGATCCAGACGACATGGCCCGGCTTCCCGGCCCATTCGCCGGCTTCCTCGATCGGTATGTCGGCGATGCGCCGCCCAGCCGTATAGACGCCGCAAGCGATTATGCCCGACATCGGCGGCGCGGGAGCAAACTCGCGGACATATTCCATCCCAGCCTCCTGAAGGCAGGCTTTCATCGCGGAACTGAGAAGTCGGCGCGTCGAAAGCTTAGCGCAATTTGCTCTCAGGTGGCGAATCCGAAATTCGCATTAGTGTCGAGCAGCAGGGGAGCTGCTTTTCGGATTTGAGAGCCACTCCACCAAGTGGCAACTCTAGCGGCCACCACGTTTTGTTTCGAGAACTCACTTCGCAGGCAGCGTTGCGGGAAGAATTATCTTATCCGTCTTGTCGCCCTTCGGGCGATCGGCCGGCATCTGATCGCCGGTGACGATATAGTAGATCGTCTCGGCGATGTTGGTGGCGTGGTCGCCGATGCGCTCGATGTTCTTGGCGCAAAACAGGAGATGCGTGCAGGGCGTGATGTTGCGTGGGTCTTCCATCATGTAGGTCAACAACTCGCGAAACAGCGAGGTGTACATGGCATCGATCTGGTCGTCGCGGTCGCGCACGAAACCGATTTTCTCCACCGACCGCGACGCGTAGACGTCGAGCACTTCCTTGAGCTGGGTCAGTGCCAGATTGGCCAAAGCCT
Organism: Mesorhizobium sp. M0983; assembly: GCF_040318975.1. Taxonomy (NCBI): domain Bacteria; kingdom Pseudomonadati; phylum Pseudomonadota; class Alphaproteobacteria; order Hyphomicrobiales; family Phyllobacteriaceae; genus Mesorhizobium; species Mesorhizobium sp. M0983. Next base: position 108,898 of record NZ_JAMYNH010000016.1, read on the forward strand.
CGAGGCCGCGGAACAGGCTGTTCGGCTGGCGCCCGTCGGCGACGGCAACCACCCGCTTGGCGATGTTCTTGCCGAGGTCGCCCACCCGTTCGAGGTCCGCCGAGATGCGGATCGCGCCGACGATCTCGCGCAGATCCGTCGCCATCGGCTGGCGCTTGGCGATGATGATGATCGCCTTGTCGTCGATCTCACGCTGCCCCTCATCCAGAACCAGGTCGTCTCGAATGACTTTCTGGGCGAGCCCCGGATTCGCATTGACCAGCGCCGCTACTGCCTGCTCGACCATGCGCTCGGCATGCCCGCCCATCGCCGCGATGCGCTTCGACAGATATTTCAGCTCCTCGTCATAGGCGCTGACGATGTGCACGGACTGCATGGACGAATGCCTTCCCGGATCTTCTGGTTGAGTCGTTCGCTCGAATCCCCGCTGATACGCTAGCCGGATGACAGAAAAAAGAAACGGCCCATCATGTGGTAGATAGTACGGCGTCAGCGAGCCGGCAAATGGACCGTGAACGCCGCGCCCTTGCCGACCTCCGACCTGATGGAGAGTCTGGCGTTGTGGCGGGTTAGGATATGCTTGACGATGGACAGGCCAAGGCCGGTGCCCTTTTGGGTCCGGCTGTTCTCGACATCGACGCGGTAGAAGCGCTCGGTGATGCGCGGGATATGTTCTTCGGGGATGCCGGGGCCGAAATCCCTGATGGTGACGTCGATGCCCGGCTCGGGATCGCTGTCGCCGCGCGTGATCGACACCACGACGCGTCCACCGGACTGACCGTATTTGCAGGCGTTTTCTAGCAGGTTTTCAAAAACCTGGAAAAGCTCGTCGCGATCGCCGGGCACGTCGAGCGGCCCTTGCGCGAAATCCCGCTCGATGACGACGCCGCTTTCCTTGGCCAGCGGCCCAAGCGAATCGATGACGCTGTCGATGGCCTGGCGCAGATCGACCTCGGTTCCCGGCTTGAGATAGGGCTTCATCTCCAGGCGTGACAGCGACAGAAGGTCGTCGATGAGGCGCGCCATGCGGCTGGTCTGGTTCTGCATGATCTGCAGGAACTGCTCGCGTGCCGCGGGGTCGTTGCGGGCCGGCCCGCGCAGCGTCTCGATGAAGCCAGCGATCGAGGCGAGAGGCGTGCGCAACTCGTGGCTGGCATTGGCAATGAAGTCGGCGCGCATTCTGTCGATCCGGCGCGCCTCGCTCTGGTCCTTGAACACCAGCACGTAGAGATCCGTGGCGTGGCCGACAGAAGACGCGCTCACCCGATAAGCTCGTTCGACCGGCAGCTTCTCGATGTAGTCGACGCTGTCCGAAGCGACGTTGCCCGACAAGATATTATCCAGCAAGGCCTGCATTTCCGGCGCGCGGAATTTCAGCGACAGCGATACGCCGGGGGCAATCCCACCAAAGGCTGCAAAGGCGGCGGCGTTGGCATGGACGATGGCGGCGGAGCGATCGAAAATGACCAGCGGATCGGCAACCGCCGCCGCGAGATATTCGCCGGAAAGCCGTTGCAGGCCGCTCGCCTCGATGGCCGCGGCATTTTCGGTCGATTGATGCGCGACGCCGGCCGGCAGCATCGCAGCGGCAACCAGCACGGCGCCTGCCAGCAGCACCACATAGCCGGATATGCCGGCAAAACCATAGACCATCAGAACTGCAACGAAGCCGGCCGCCAGCAGCCAGCGGCTGTTCCACAGCCGCATGGCGACGGCTTGCGCCCTGCCTTTCCGCTCTGTGCCGATGTCGGCCATTTGCGCTCCGTCGCCTGCGCTCCGTCTGCGGCCACCTCAAGAACTTCCTGCTGGACCGGCATGGAGGCTCCCAATAGCATGAGTCCGGAAGCTGGAAAGGTTCGTCTCGATGAAAAACGCCAAGGAAGGCCCCGCTACAGGTTCGTCGGGGCCGTTGAAGATCATGATCGACGGCAAGGAGCGGGAGTTCGACATCGAGGCCCCCACTCTTCCGGACTGGGTCGAGGACCGCAAGCTGACCGCCGGCGGCTATCCCTACGACAAGAAGATGAAGAGCGAGGGGTATGACGAGAGGCTCGAGCAGCTGCAGATCGAGCTGGTCAAGGCGCAGGCGTGGCTACAGTCGACGGGCAAGCGGGTGATGTCTCTGTTCGAGGGACGCGACGCCGCCGGCAAGGGCGGCACGATCTTCGTTTTGCGCCAGTATCTGAACCCTCGGACGGCGCGCAACGTGGCGCTGACCAAGCCAACACCCACTGAGCTTGGACAATGGTACTTCCAGCGCTACGTCGACCACTTCCCGACGTCGGGCGAATTCGTCACCTTTGACCGCTCCTGGTACAACCGCGCCGGCGTTGAACCGGTGATGGGATTCTGCACGCCCGCGCAGCACGAGCAATTTCTGGACGAGGTTCCGCATTTCGAGCGGATGATCCGCAACGAGGGCATCTATTTCTTCAAATTCTGGCTGAACATCGGCAGGGAAACGCAGCTTGAGCGATTCCATGACCGTCGCTGGAGCCCGCTGAAGAGCTGGAAGTTTTCGCCGATCGACATCGCCGGCATCACCAAATGGGACGACTACACCAAGGCGCGCGACCTGATGGTCGAACGCACGCACAAGGAGTTCGCGCCCTGGATCATTGTGCGGGCGAACGACAAACGGCGCGCACGGCTGGCGGTCATGCAGCGCATTCTCCTGTCACTTCCCTATGACGGCCGCGACCTCGACGTCATCGGCAAGGAGGACAAGAAGATCATCGGCGAAGGGCCGACTTTCCTCGAAAAATAAGCTCACCTCATCGATTCACGGCTCTCATGCCGCCATCCGGGCAATCCGCTGCAGCCGCTTCAGCGTGGTGTCGTCCTGCAGCGCCTGCTGGAAAAGCGAGATCTCCTGATCGATGCGGTCGCAGAGCGCGCCGGTGTCCCCCCTAAGCAGGTCGCGCGTCTGCAGCAGTGCCGCGACTGGCTTCTTGGCGAGCTGCCTGGCTCTGGCCAACGTGGCTTCCTCGACACTGACGTCCGTCACGATCTCGCCGACAAGGCCGAGCTGCCTGGCATCTTCGGCGGCGAGCGTGTCGCCGAGGCAGAAGAAGCGGAACGCACCGGCATAGCCGAGCTTCTGCGGCGCCAGGATGCTGGTCGCCGCGTCCGGCACCAGGCCGAAATCGACGAACGGCACCCGGAACGTGCTCTTGCTCGAGGCGATCACCATGTCGCAGTGGAACAGGATGGTGCAGCCGACGCCGACGGCGTCGCCGTCGACACAGGCAAGCACCGGTTTCGGGAACGTCGCCAGCGTGCGGAACATATCGGTGACGGCGGCGATCAATCGCCGATGTTTGGTGGCATCGAGAAATTCGGAGAAATCAGCACCGAGGCAAAAGCACCCGGCCAGGCCGCGCAGGACCACGACGCGGACGTCGTCATCGACAGCGGCTTCATGGAATGTCCTGGCCAGGCTTTCGTAGGCCCGCCTGTCCAGCACCGGGCGGCCGTCACCCGACGATACGGTGACGATCAGCGTGTGATTGCGGAATTCTGTTTTTGAGTGAACGTTCATGGCCCTCTCCAATCTTACGAGGCGCGTCTCTGTCCGAGCATGTCCGGGTACCCTCTGGCCAGCACAGGCGCAAAGTGATTGCGGCGCGATCGCACCACGTCGAGCGTGTGCTCGTTGAAGGTGAGCAGTGTGGCAACGACCTGCTGGTTGCCATAGGTCCGCTGATAGCCGAGCGGCGTTGCCAGGAAATGCAGTTGCAGCGCGCGAAGCACCCACATCGGCTCGAATTCGATGATCACCTGGTTGACGTTGCGCTTCAGACCCCACTCGACGAAGCCGGCGATCAGTTCGGTGCCCACCGTCGACACGCCGCGCCGGCCGTCGCGGAATCCCGGCGCAACCGCATAGCGGGTCAGTTCATAGACATTCGGCCCCGACGGTGGGGTTCCCTCATAAAGGTCCGCCAGCACATCGGTTAGAAGATGTGCCCGGGTCGTCGGCAACATACGCTGGTAACCGGCGAGCTCGCCATTGCGGATGACGATCTGGTGCACTGCCTCGTCGTGGTCGAATTGATCGATCTCGAGGCCATCGGGGCGCTGCAGATCGGTCCATCCCATCTCCTCGACGAAAATCTTGTAACGCAACCGATGAACTGCCTCCCAAAGGCCTGGGCGTTCCATCAATTCCTGGGTGGTGAGGGAAAAAAGCATTTGCCGTCTCCTAGGTTCAATAGGAAAATACGGCCGTGCTCCCCCGAGAAAATTACGCGATCACGTAGGCAAGAATTTCTAGGCCGGCGCGGCCGACCTAGTTAATATAGCCGCGCCTTATCGCTTCCGCGACGGCTTGGACCCGGTTGACGGCACCGAGTTTGCTTTTGGCGTTAAGAAGGTGTTTCTCTGACGTGTGTTCCGAAATGCCGAGAATTTGGGAAATCTCCCATTCGGACTTGCCAACGGCGGCCCATTGCAGGCATTCGCGCTCACGCGGCGTCAATTCGACATGGTCGATGGTTTTGCCCGCCATGGTGTGGAGCTGCATGGCGCGGCCAATCGCATAAGTCGAGACCAACGAGACCAACCCGAACTCGGCGCCCGACAATTCGACAGCCTCGCCGCCCAGCGACACCATGACGATCTGGCCATCGAGCGTGATCAGCGGGAAGGCCAACCCGTCGCGCAGCTTGAATTCACCGGCGTCGCCCATCACCTCGCCGCCGCTCTTGCCGATGCGGATGCCCTGAGACGCTTCCCGCCACTGGAACGGCGCCTGAAGCTGCTTCATGTGGCTGACGACGGGATCGTGATCGACGTAGTTGCGTGCGACGTAGCGCTCAAGCCATTCAGCCGGCCAGTCGCAAAGCAGCACATGGTTCTTTTGCTGATTTTTCGGCGTTCCAGGTTGCGGAACCGTCCCGGCCATCAGCGCCGTCAGCCCGAACCCGCTTGTTACCCCCAGCAGCTTTTCGCAGACGGCGGCCGCTGTGCCGGCGTGCTGCAACTGATCTATCAACTCCAGGGTACGATCGAAATGACCCATCGCAACATCTACCCCATGTTGCCTTCCGCACTTGAGACCAATGGCAGTGATCAACCCGCACTACGCCATCAACCCCGGACTGCAAAGCTGCTCCCTCTGTACGCCCCACCGCTCCTCTTGAGCCGGCATCATACAGTCACTTGCAAACTCACTAAACAATATCCCTAAATTGCCATGATGAAACCAAAAACCGTTGTGCCTGAGTTATTTTCGTACAAGAACCTGTGTTATTTCGTACGAAAGCCGGGGCAAGACTGGACGGAGTCGTCGCGTGGCGTTTCGGTGCATATCCATTTCATTGATCTCGATGCTGATCGGAGTGCAATCGCTTGCGGGTGCTGCGCGCGCTGCGGAGCCGCAGGTGCCGGTGTTTTGGGACGCCAAGGTGCGGCTGCCAAAGCCGGACCTTTCGATGCTGCCGCGGCTGCGATTCCTGACCACCACCGATTTCCCGCCCTTCAACTTTCTCGACGGGGCAGGCCGACTGTCCGGCTTCCATGTGGACCTGGCGCGCGCCATCTGCGCCGAGCTCGGCATTGCCGAAAAATGCCAGATCCAGGCGCTGCCCTGGGCCGAGCTCGAAGGCGCGCTGCGGAAAGGCGAAGGCGAAGCGATCATTGCCGGAATCGCCGCCACGCCGGAATCGCGGTCGAAATACGCGTTTTCACGCTCCTACCTGCAATTTCCGGCACGCTTCGTCGTGCCGAAGACACAGGCGCTGACGGAACCAATGTTCGACAAGCTGCGCAGCAAGCGTGTCGGCGTGATCGCCGGCTCCGGGCATGAGCGGATGCTGCGCGATTATTTCGGCGACGTCCAAATCGTCCCCTTCGCAAAGCCGGAGGAGCTTTATGGCGAGCTGAAAGCCGGCAAGATCGACGCCGCCTTCGGCGATGGCATGCGTTTTGCGTTCTGGCTCGGCGGTTCGGATGCGGCGGGCTGCTGCCGCTTTGCCGGCGGCCCCTATCTGGCGCCCGAATATCTCGGCTCGGGCATGGCGATCGCCACCAGGGCCGACGATCCGGCCCTGGCCGCCGCTTTCGACTATGCGCTGCAGGAAATTTCGGTGAAAGGCACGTTCGCCGAGTTCTATCTGCGCTATTTTCCGGTCAGCTTTTTCTGAGCTTGGCTGCTGGCTCAGGTCAGCGTGCGAAGGCGGGCCTTGGCGGCTCGCGCGATGGCGGCGACCGTCAGCGCATCGAGGTCGAGTTCCCGGCGGACGAGCTGCAGCACGCGCACCTCCTCCAGTCGCATTTCGAGATCGACGGCCGCGACCTCGAAGGCAGCGGCATAGGCGGTGTCACGCAGGCGGTCGGGCAGCGCCTCGGCGACGCGCGCCAGGACGCCCTCCAGCCCGTCCTTTTCTTGCAGCATTTTCTGGCAGGCCTGGGCGACCTCGACCAGCCGCTCCTGATTGAAATCCTCAAACACCGGCCAGGATCGAACGACGTCGCCGATCCGCGCCAGTTCGACATCGGTCATGTCGCGGTCTGACGCCGAGGTGATGACCATCAGGTAGATCATGGCTTCGTGTGGCGACAATGGCATTTACAACTCCTTGAGACGGGTCCCGAAGTTAGGAACGAGGGACCGGCGCCGCAAGGAAAAAGAGCCGCGATCGTTGACGCTCCGGTCAGGCCCTGAAGCCTGATCCATACCGATTAAATGGGACGGGGCTCATATCTTCTTGCCTGATCACGGTCCTGCCCGGAAACCGGGTTCCACTTTTCGGGATCATAGTCTAGAGCATGCGGCTGCCGGCACGGATGCCGGCAAAGCTGCAGGAAATAGCATCATGGCCGGACAACAGCCGATCGATCTCAGCCCGGAAGTCCTCACCGCGGCCGCCGAAAGCAAGGCGTGGCCGTTCGAGGAAGCGAAAAAGATCGTCGCCCGCTACGCGAGCAGCGGCTACCCGGAAACGGTGCTGTTCGAGACCGGCTACGGCCCGTCGGGGCTGCCGCATATCGGCACTTTCGGCGAGGTGGCGCGCACATCTATGGTGTGCCACGCCTTCCGCGTGCTGACCGAAGACAAGGTCAAGACGCGGCTGCTGTGCTTCTCCGATGACATGGACGGATTGCGCAAGGTGCCGGACAATGTGCCTAACAAGGACATGCTGCGCGCGTATCTCGGCAAGCCGCTGACCAGGATACCGGACCCTTTCTCCAATGAGTATCCGTCCTTCGGCGCCGCCAATAACGCACGGTTGCGCGCCTTCCTCGACCGTTTCGGCTTCGATTACGAATTCGCTTCCTCGACCGACTATTATACTTCCGGCCGCTTCGACGCGACGCTGCTCAAGATGCTCGAGCGCTTCGATAAGGTGATGGCAATTATGCTGCCGTCGCTGCGTGAAGAGCGGGCGCAGAGCTATTCGCCCTTCCTGCCGATCCATCCCAAGACCGGCATCGTCATGCAAGTCGCGATCGATGAGCGCAAGCTCGACGCCGGCACCATCGTGTGGCGCGACCCGGACACCGGCGAGCGCTTCGAGACGCCGGTGACCGGCGGTCATGCCAAGCTGCAATGGAAGCCAGACTGGGCGATGCGCTGGGCAGCACTCGGCGTCGATTACGAGATGTCCGGCAAGGATCTGATCGATTCCGTCAAGCTCGCCGGGCAGATTTGCCGTGCGCTCGATGCTCCAGCGCCGGAGGGCTTCAATTATGAGCTGTTCCTCGACGAGCACGGCCAGAAGATCTCGAAGTCGAAGGGCAATGGGCTAACCATCGACGAGTGGCTGACTTATGCGCCGACCGAGAGCCTTAGCCTTTATATGTTCCAGCGCCCGCGAACCGCGAAGAAGCTTTATTTCGACGTCATCCCGAAGGCGGTAGACGAATATTACACGTTCCTCTCTGCTTATCAGAAGCAGGATTGGAAAGAACGGCTGGGCAATCCGGTCTGGCACATGCATGACGGCAATCCGCCTATCATCGACCTGCCGGTGTCGTTCGCGCTGCTGCTCAACCTGGTCAGCGCCTCGAATGCGCAGAACAGGGACGTGCTGTGGGGCTTCATTTCGCGCCACGCACCGGGTGTGACGCCGGCAACTCACCCCGAACTCGACCGGCTGACCGAATATGCGATCCGCTATTTCGACGATTTCGTGAAGCCGGCTAAGGTGTACCGTGCCGCCGACGCGGTCGAGCGCGAGGCGCTGACCAAACTTTCGGAAGCGCTCGCCGCGCTGCCCGCTGACGCCGCCGGCGAGGCGATCCAGAACGCCGCCCTCAATGTCGCGCGCAAGATCGAGCGCTACCAGGATCGTTCCAAGCAGAGCCCTGAGGGTGGACCCGGCGTCTCCGTCGCCTTCTTCCAGATGATTTATCAGGTGCTGATAGGTCAGGAACGCGGGCCGCGCTTCGGTTCCTTCGCCGCACTCTACGGCATTGCCGAAACGCGTGAGCTCATTCGACGGGCGCTTGCTGGTCAGCTGGCGGCTTGAGGACGCCGTCCTGCTCCTCCAGGATCGAGCCCGGCGCCACAGGCGCGGATCGCGACGCAGCCGGGAGCGGCGGCAGGCCTGAGACGCTCGGCGCCGGCCCGAAGACGCCCTTTTTCGCTGCACGCGCCTTCTCGCCGGCTTCTATGTAAGCGCCGCCCTTGGCGGCGCGCGCCCAGCCGTTTTCGACCAACCATTGGCCGATATCCTGATTGCCGATCCGGCACTCGGCGGCGATCAGGTCACGGCCGCCTTCGGGCGGCACGGCACAGACCACCGCACGACCGCGCAGAAAAGCGCGGAAGGCAGTTCGCGCCCGGATGCCGCAACTCCAAGACTTGCCGCCGTCGGTGCAAGTCTCGTCCTGCTTGACGATGTCGATGCCGGAAACCGCAATCGAATAGCCCTTTGCCTCGATGACCCCGGCGGCCGGCGCGACCGGCTGGAACAGTTTCGTGCCTTTCCAGTCGTCAGGCATTTTCGTTTTTGGCGGCCTGGGCAGTCCGGCCAATGCCAGATCGCTCAACGGTGCGCGCGGCTCAATCCGTTCAAGCTCGTCGGAACCGAGCTGCGGCGGCACCACGATTTCCGGATCGATTGCCCTTGAATGCGTAGCCTGCTTGGCCGCCTCTGGTTTCGAGATGGCCGACGTAGCCGGCGCGGCGGGCTGGGGTTCAGCGCTGACCTGAATTTGCTCGCCAGGGCCGCCGCTTTGGTTCTGGACGGCGCGGCCGCCAGCGACAATTGCCGTGGCCATCGCCGGAATCGCCAGAACGGCCAAGGCAAGGTGAGGCAGACGCACCGGCCCCGCGCCTACTGGCTTGCCCAGACAATCCGCGCCACCCATTCGACATCACGCATGGGGATGTCGCGGTCCGGATGATCGGGATTGAGGGAGACCAGCGCGATCGACTTCGGTGTCTGGCGGTCGAGCACCTTGGCCATCACCTCGCCGGCATTGGTCTTGACGACGACGCGATCGCCCTTTCGTATGATAGCCCCCGGCTCGACGATCAGGACATCGCCATTGCGGTAAAGCGGCAGCATGGAATCGCCCTGGACCTTCAACGCATAGGAGGTTTCGGTTGCCCGTGCCGGCAGCTCGATCAGGTCCCATCCCTGCCCCGCCGGAAACCCGGCGTCGTCGAAGAAGCCACCGGCGCCCGCCTGGGCGAAGCCGAGCAGCGGCACCGACGATTTCTGCACGGGCAGTGCGCCGGAATTACCCCGGCCTTCGACCAGCCCCGCAAATTCATCCAGCGAGGCGCCGGTCGCCTCGATGATCTTGGCCAGCGATTCGGTCGACGGCCAGCGCGGCCGCCCATCCGAGGACAGCCGCTTCGATTTGTTGAAGGCCGTCGAGTCGAGGCCAGCGCGCCTGGCCAGCCCGGAGGCCGAAAGCGAATAACGCTCGGCGAGAGCGTCGATGGCGGCCCAAACGCGGTCATGCGAGAGCACCTTGCTCTCCTTCGAAACAGGAAAAAATACCTTCCCTGTTCTACCTCTTGGCCGCCATCTTGTCCACCGCCGAAGACGGCGTCACGCTGCCTCCTTGGCCTCGTTCCTGTCATACGGATCGAAACGCTCATAGAAGGTCTCGCCCTTCTCGGCCATGTCGAGCAGCAGCTTCGGCGCCCTGAACTCGGCGCCGTATTTCTTCTGCAGGCGCTTGGCGATCTTGACGAATTTCTTCGCGCCGATGCCGTCGATGTAGGACAGTGCACCGCCTGTGTAGGGCGCGAAGCCGAAGGCCAGGATCGAGCCGACATCGGCCTCGCGTGGATCGGTAACGATGCCCTCCTCCATCACCCGTGCCGCCTCAAGCGCGATGGTGACCAGCAGCCGCTGCTTCAGCTCCTCATAATCGACCCTCTCCGGCGCCAGTTGCGGGTAGAGGTCCCTGAGGCCTGGCCACAGCTTCTTCTTGGCAGGTTTTGCCGGATAGTCGTAGAAGCCCTTGCTGTTCTTGCGACCCAAGCGACCGTGTGTGTCGACCATCGTGCTGATCAGCGCCATCTGCTTCGGGTCGACCGCCTTGTCGCCGAGATCGCGCATCGTCTGCTTCATGATCTTCTGGGCAAGGTCGATCGCGGTCTCGTCGGTCAACGCCAGAGGACCGACCGGCATGCCGGCGGCTTTCGCCGCATTCTCGATCATCGGCGCCGGAACACCTTCGATCAGCATCTTGTAGGCTTCCGACATGTAGCGCAGTACGCAGCGATTGACATAGAAACCGCGCGTATCGTTGACGACAATCGGGGTTTTCTTGATGGCGCGGACAAAGTCGATCGCGGTGGCCAGCGCTTTGTCGCCGGTCTTCTTGCCGAGGATGATCTCGACCAGCATCATCTTGTCGACCGGCGAGAAGAAGTGGATGCCGATGAAATTCTTTGGCCGCGCCGAATTCCTGGCCAGCGATGTAATCGGTATGGTGGACGTATTCGAGGCGAAGGTCGCCGAAGGCTTGAGCACAGCCTCGGCCTGTTCGGTGGCGCCCTTCTTTACGGCCGAATCCTCGAATACCGCCTCGACGACAAGATCGCAGCCGGCGAGATCGGCGTAATCGGCCGTCGGCGTGATCAGCGTCAGCAACTGGTCCTTGTCCTGTGGCTTGGCACGGCCCTTCTTCACCTGATCCGAGATAAGGTTGTCGGAATGCGCCTTGCCCTTGGCGGCAGACTCCATGTCACGGTCGAGCAGCACCACCGGAATGCCCGCCTTGGCCGTCACATAGGCAATGCCGGCGCCCATGAAGCCGGCGCCGAGCACGCCGATCTTCTTAAACCTCGTTCCCGGCACACCGGCCGGGCGGCGCGCGCCCTTGTTCAGTTCCTGGAGCGACACGAACAACGAGCGGATCATCGCTGCCGCTTCTCTGGTCTGCATGATCTCGGTGAAGTAGCGCTGCTCGATCCGCAAGGCGGTGTCGAACGGCACCAGCAAGCCCTCGTAAACGCATTTCAGGATGGCGGCAGCGGCGGGATAGTTGCCATAGGTCTCGCGGCGCAGGATGGCGATGGCCGGCGGCCACAGATTGGCACCGGCCACCGAATAGATCGGAGCGCCGGGCAGCTTGAAGCCTTTTTCGTCCCAGGGCGCCACCGGTTTCAAGCCGTTCCTGATCATCGCCTTGGCGGTTTCGACCAGCTTGTCCGGCTCGGCAATCTCATGGATCAGGCCCATCGACTTGGCCTTCTGCGGCGACAGCGTCTGGCCGGAGGTCAGCATTTGCAGCGCCTGCTGCTGGTCGGTCAGCCGCGGCACGCGCTGGGTTCCGCCGGCGCCGGGGAAAATGCCGATCTTCACTTCGGGAAGTGCCATCCTCACTTTGTCTGAATCGGCCGCGACACGGCCATGGCAGGCGAGCGACAATTCGAACGCGCCGCCCATGCAGGTGCCGTTGATCGCCGAAACCCACGGCTTACCCGAGGTTTCCAGCTTACGGAACAGGCCGTTCATATAGCCCGCATTGTCGAACAGCGCCTTGGTCGCCTTCTCTGGGTCCTTTGCCTTGTCGGCGGCGAAGGTCGCCAGCATCTTCTGCAGCATGGTGATGTCGGCGCCGCCCGAGAACGTATCCTTGCCGGAGGTAATGACCGCCGCCTTGATCGCTGCATCGGTCGCCACCTTGTCGACGATGACGTTCAGCTCGAGCATCACCTCTTGGGTGAAGACGTTCATCGAACGGTCCGGCATGTCCCAGGTGACCAAAGCAATGCCGTCGGCGTCGGTGTCGAGGGTGAAATTGGTATAGCTCATCATCTCTCTCCGTCAGACGCGTTCGATGATCGTTGCGGTGCCCATGCCGGCGCCGATGCAAAGCGTCACCAGCGCGGTGTTCAGGTCGCGGCGTTCCAATTCGTCCAGCACCGTACCGAAGATCATCGCACCGGTGGCGCCCAGCGGATGGCCCATGGCGATGGCGCCGCCATTGACGTTGATCCGGTCATGAGGAATGTCGAAAGCCTGCATGTAGCGCAGCACCACCGAAGCGAAGGCCTCGTTAAGCTCGAACAGGTCGATGTCCGACAGCTTCATCTTCGCCCGCCTCAACAGCTTTTCGGTGACGTCGACCGGACCGGTCAGCATCAGCACCGGTTCGGAGCCGATGTTGGCAAAGGCGCGGATACGCGCGCGCGGCTTGAGGTCGAGCGTCTTTCCCGCCTTTTTCGAGCCGAGCAGCACGGCCGCCGCGCCATCGACGATGCCGGACGAATTTCCGGCATGGTGGACGTGGTTGACCTCTTCCACCTCGGGATGCTTCTGCACCGCGACAGCGTCGAAGCCGCCCATTTCGCCGGGCATGACGAAGGACGGGTTGAGCGCGGCCAGCGACTGCATGTCGGTCGAAGGCCGCATGTGCTCGTCGTGATCGAGAATGGTCAGGCCGTTCTGGTCCTTGACCGAGATCACCGAATTCTTGAAGCGGCCCTCGCCCCACGCCTTGGCGGCACGCTTCTGGCTTTCGACCGCGTAGGCATCGACGTCGTCGCGCGAAAACCCGTATTTGGTGGCGATCAGGTCGGCCGATATGCCTTGCGGCACGAACCAGCCGGGCAGGCCGACCGAAGGATCCATGAACCAGGCGCCGCTGGAGGCGCCCATGCCGACCCGCGACATCGATTCGACGCCACCGGCAATCACGATCTCGTCGGCGCCTTGCGCGATCTTGGCGGCGCCGAAATTGATGGCGTCGAGGCCCGAGGCGCAGAAGCGCGATATCTGCATGCCAGGCGCCTTGGTGTCGTAGCCGGCCTCGAAAGCAGCGGCACGTGGAATGACTGCACCCGCCTCGCCAACCGGATCGACACAGCCGAAGATGATGTCGTCGACGGTGCCGGTGTCCAGCCCGTTGCGGTCGCGGATCGCCTCGAGCACCTTGGCGCCGAGCCGCACCGCCGGCACTTCGTGCAGCGAGCCATCCTTCTTGCCCCTGCCGCGCGGCGTGCGCACGGCATCATAGACGTAAGCTTCGGCCATTTTCCTGCTCCTTGGGTTTGCTGAAAGTCGCTCAGAGAGAGCGCCCGATCAGCAATTTCATGATCTCGTTGGTTCCGCCGTAGATGCGCTGGACGCGGGCGTCGCGGAACATGCGCGCAATCGGATATTCATTCATGTAGCCATAGCCGCCATGCAATTGAAGGCATTCGTCGACGACTTTTCCCTGCAGGTCTGACAGCCAGTATTTGGCCATCGAGGCCGTCACCGGGTCGAGGCCGCCGTTAATGTGGCGGGCAACGCAGTCATTATAGAAGACGCGCCCAATGGTCGCCTCGGTCTTCAATTCGGCCAGCTTGAACTGGGTGTTCTGGAATTCGATGATGGCCTTGCCGAAGGCCTTGCGCTCCTTGACGTAGTGATGGTAAGAGCCAGCGCCCGCTCGACCATGGCGATAGCAGTGGTGCCGATCTGCAGCCGCTCCTGCGGCAATTGCTGCATCAGCTGGACGAAGCCCTGGCCTTCCTCGTTGCCAAGCAGGTTCGAGGTCGGCACACGCACGTCGTTGAAGAACAGTTCCGACGTGTCGTTGGCCTTGAGGCCGATCTTGTCGAGGTTGCGGCCGCGCTCGAAGCCCTCCACCTCGTCGGTCTCGACGACGATCAGCGAGATGCCCTTGGCACCTTTCTGCGGATCGGTCTTGGTGACGACGATGATGAAGTTAGCGAGCTGGCCGTTGGTGATAAAGGTCTTCGAGCCGTTGAGCTTGTACTGGTTGCCGTCCTTTTCGGCGCGCGTCTTGACGCCCTGCAGGTCGGAGCCCGCACCCGGCTCGGTCATGGCGATGGCGCCGATCAGTTCGCCGGTCGCCAGCCTCGGCAGCCATTTCTTCTTCTGCTCGTCCGAGCCGTAATGGAGGATGTAGGGGGCGACGATCGAATTGTGCAGGCCAATGCCGAACCCGTCGACGCCGACATGGGCGATCGCCTCGATGATGGCGCTCTCATGCGCGAAGCTGCCGCCCGAGCCGCCATATTCCTCCGGCATCGAGGCGCAGAGCAGGCCGGCCGCACCCGCCTTCAGCCAGCTTTCGCGGTCGACCATCTCGTTCTTCTCGAACTCGTCGTAACGCGGCGCGATCTCTTCCGACATGAAGCGGTGCGCCATGTCATAAAGCATGCCGACCTCGTCCGCCGCCCAGGCGGGTTTTGGAAGGCCAAGGATTTCGGCGGGACTGGTCATGTTTATTCTCTGATCCTCCTTCCAAGCACGCCGCCAGAATTGAGGCTGGCGCGCTGCCGTGGCGCCCTCTCCCGGCCGATTCGCGGCCACCCTCCTCGCGAGGAAGAGGGGAGCCTAGAACGCTTCGGCCGGCAGCGCCATCAATGTGTCGGCGCCGCTGGAGATGCGGGCAAGGTGCGCCGCCGTCTCCGGCATGATCCGCTCCACGAAGAAGCGCGCCGTCACCAGCTTGTTGTCGTAGAAAGACGAAGCGCCGTCGGCGCCATTCGCCAATTTCGCTGCGGCCACCCTGGCCATCTGCGCCCACATATAGCCCAGCGCCACCAGGCCGAAGAGATGCATGTAGTCGGTCGAGGCGGCACCGGCATTGTCGGGCTTGGCCATGCCGTTCTGCATCAGCCACATCGTCGCCGCCTGCAGATCGTTGAGGCTCTTCTTCAGCGCCTTGGTGAAGGGCGCCATCTTCTCGTCGGTGCGGTTCTCCTCGCAGAACTCGCCGACTTCCCTAAAGAACGCCTGCACCGCGCGACCGCCATTCAAGGCCAGCTTGCGGCCGACGAGGTCGAGTGCCTGGATGCCGTTGGCACCCTCATAGATCATGGCGATGCGGGCATCGCGGACGAACTGGCTCATGCCGTGCTCTTCTATATAGCCGTGGCCTCCGAACACCTGCTGCGCCATTACCGCATGATCGAAACCCTTGTCGGTGAGCACGCCCTTGACCACCGGCGTCATCAGCCCGGTGTAGTCGTCGGCGGCCTGGCGGTCCTTGTCGTCACCGGAGCGGTGAGCGATGTCGGACTTGATCGCCGTCCACAGCGCCAGCGCCCGACCGGCCTCGTTGAAAGCTTTCATGGTCATCAGGCTGCGGCGGATGTCCGGATGGACGATGATCGGATCGGCCTTCCTGTCCGGTTCTTTCGGCCCCGACAGCGAGCGGCCCTGCAGGCGATCCTTGGCGTAGGAAACCGCATTCTGGTAGGCAACTTCCGACAGCGAGAGCCCCTGCAGGCCGACGCCAAGCCGCGCCTCATTCATCATGGTGAACATGGCTTTCAGCCCGCCATTGGCCTCGCCGAGCAGTGTGCCTTCAGCGTCGTCGTAATTCATGACGCAGGTCGAATTGCCATGGATACCCATCTTCTCCTCGATCGAGCCACAGGAGACGGTGTTCTTCTCGCCCGGATTGCCTGATGCATCGAGCTTGAGCTTCGGCACGATGAACAGCGAGATGCCCTTCACGCCATCCGGCGCGCCCTCGATACGGGCCAGCACGAGGTGGACGATGTTTCCCGACATGTCATGCTCGCCGGCCGAGATGAATATCTTCTGGCCGGAGATCCTATAGGTGCCGTCGCCATTTGGAACGGCCTTGGTGCGCAGCAAGCCGAGATCGGTTCCGCAGTGCGGCTCGGTCAGGTTCATGGTGCCGGTCCAGGCGCCCTCGACCAGCTTCGGCAACCATGTCGCCTTCTGCTCTTTGGTGCCATGGGTGATGATCGCAGCGATCGCACCTTGCGTCAGTCCGGCATACATCATCAGCGACATATTGGCCGACACCATATATTCGGCAACCGCAGTATGCACTGCATAGGGCAAGCCTTGCCCGCCAAACTCGACAGGTGCGGCGAGCCCCATCCAGCCACCTTCGCGATACTGGTCGAAGGCTTCCTTGAAGCCTTTTGGCGTCGTCACCGACCCGTCGACATGGCGCACACAACCTTCCACGTCGCCGACACGGTTGAGCGGCTGCATGACGTTTTCGGCGAGCTTCGCGCCCTCGGCAAGGATGGCCTCGAGCACATCCGGCGTCGCGTCGGAAAATCCGGGAAGATTGGAATAGCGCTGATAGCCCAGCACCTCGTTCAGCACGAACAGCGTGTCCCGGATCGGCGCTCTGTAGATCGGCATGCGTTTCCTCCACCATGCGGTCTTGGCCCCGAAATCAGCCTCAGCATATGAGGATGGCAGACGGACCAACGTTGCGGTCGAGATAACAAATATTGACGTTTGCGTAAACGTCAATTCTGCGATGGGGCAAATTTTCTCCCGCGCGCCAAGACGGCAAACGGCGAAGGACGGTAACGACGAAGAACCGGGGGGGGGAAGCCGCGGGGGGGGGCTTGGGGCGGAAATGGGGGGGGTTTTTTTTGGCGCCCCCCGGGGCGGGGGCGGCCCGCGGGCGGGGAGCCTTTGGCGGGCCGGGGACCAAGAAGGCCAC
>NZ_JAMYNH010000017.1:0-115969 GCF_040318975.1 Mesorhizobium sp. M0983
CCGCTAGGCGAGTGCGGCGCGCGCAGGACCGGTCCGCAAGCGGCGGATGGCGATGCCGGCGACAGCCAGCTCGTGGGCGGCCCGCGATGCCGGCGGCAGCGGCGAGGGATCGAAGCCGTCCAGCCTGCGCTCGGCTTCGTCTAGATGACCAATCAGCAGCAGGCGCCGAACTTCGAGGTTGCGCGCATGCGCGGCGTTGACGCGGTCGCCATGCTTTTCAAGCGTCGCCCGCGCGGTGTCGAGTGCCTTGGCCGGCCAGGCGAGGTCGCGCGAGACGAGCGCGATCTCGGCCTCGGCGACGATACACCTCGCGCGGGCCACGGCCTCCCTCGGGCTGAATGCGTGCGCCGCCCTCTTGAGAAGAACCTTCGCCCTATTCAGGTCGCCAAGCTGCGCCATCGCGATACCGCGCAACGCAAGGGCCGGCGCATCGTCGCGCAGCGCAACCCGTTTCAAGGCGCCGAGCGGATCGCCCGCCGCGAGCGCATGCGCCGCGGCCGTGATCAGCGAGTCCATCGGAATCCCGTCACACTTGTCACTCCCATGGCTTCGACATCCGGCGCTAAGTCCATCTCACCAACCAGTCGTATCGAGAATGGCGACTGTAGCCAACCTGAGTTGCGACGCGCCTGAGTTGCGGCGCGATTATGCACTGAGCTCGAACACAACGATAAGCACTAGGAGAGACGCAATGAAGATCGAAGGCACAACTATCCTGGTGACTGGAGCCAATCGGGGCATCGGTCGGGCACTGGTCGAGGAAGCCCTGAGCAGAGGCGTAAAGCGCGTCTATGCCGCAACCCGCCAAGCCATGGCTCACCCCGACCGGCGTGTAACGTCCCTGACCATGGATGTAACGAACGCCGCGCAGATCCGGGAGGCCGTCGAGAAAATCGATGCTCTCGATATCCTCATCAACAACGCCGGCGTATCGCCCTTCGACGACCTCAGCGACCGTCGCGTGCTCGAACAACAGCTCGCGGTAAACCTCTTCGGCGCGTATGACGTGACCCAGGCTCTGCTGCCGTTGCTGGCCCGGTCGCGGGGAGCCATCGTCAACATTCTGTCGCTGGCCTCGATTGCCGCCGTGCCGTTCAGTCCGGCTTACTCGATCTCGAAGGCGGCCTCGTTCTCACTGTCACAGTCGTTGCGCACCCTCTTGGCCGGACGGGGTGTCAGCGTCCACAGGGTCCTTCCCGGCCCCGTGGACACGGACATGACACGGGGCCTGGACATCCCGAAGGCCTCTCCGGAGTCTGTTGCGCGAGCGATCCTGGACGGCGTGGAGAACGGCGAGGAGGAAATCTTCCCCGATCCCATGTCGGAATCCGTGGCGGAGGGTTGGCGCAGCAGTGCGGTCAAGGCGCTTGAACGCCAGTTTGCAGCCTATGCGGAAGCAAGCCCGTCAAGTGAAGCAAGCCCGTCAAGCAGTGGGCACGAAAGAAGCAGCGAAACGATTACCCGCGAGGCCCATCCTTGCTGCTCGGCCTGAAATTGCGGACGCTTGTGCAGGGGGCGGCGGCATCGCCGCTCTGGGCGGAAGCGAATCCCCACAAGCGAAACGGAGCATCATTTTCGCTTGTCGAAATGCGCTTCAGCTTCTTGTCGCCTGATACGCCTCTGATATCGCCGCCGGGCGAAAAAGACGATCAAGTCTGCCAGCCAACCTGGAGCATTGAGATGGAGCAAGGCATCACGCGCGCTATCAATTTGCCGACCATTCATCGCTACATTGGAAAAATCCGAGGGTTCCGTTTGTCGAGCTTCGACCCATTGACGAATACTCGCCCCGTCCGGCAGTTTCGCCGCAAAAGCCAGTTCACGTCTCATGCAAACCCACTCCACCCGGTGGCGCAATTCCTCCTCATAGCCAATGCCTCGCTGATGGAGACGCGCATGCGTCGCCTCATGCACTATCGCGCTGGCGATCTGGTCGGTCAGCGTGTGCTCGCCTAGAACAAATCGCCGATCAAGCTCGCAAGTCGAAGTCGATTTCACAAATTGCGCAGCGGCACCTGGATTGATTGTGATCCAGATCCGTTTGAGATCGCGGACCAGACGGCTGTATCGAACAGGGTCAAATTCTTGAATCAATCGCAGCGCGGCGGCAACCTTATCTGCATCTTTCCCACCGCTCTCGCCATTATAGAAAACTGGCAACCCATCGATCGTTCTCTTGTCGATCGACTTTATAGCCAACCAGCTGAAAACACGGATCACTATCTCTGAACCACGCCGCTTTTCAGTCTTCTCCGGATGGGGCAAGACTTTCCTCAGTTGCGGTCGTCGGGGAAACTTGGAATAGGCATGAACTCGACGCCGTCGTCGGCGAGGCTCTTGGCCTCGTCCAGCGTCGCCTCGCCATAGATGCCGCGCGGATCGCTTTCGCCGAAATGGATCTTGCGCGCTTCCTCGGCGAATTTGTCGCCGACATAGTCGGCATTCTCGCGCACCTTGTCGGCCATGGCCTTGAGCTGCGCCAGCGCCTGCTTCTGCGCCTCGCCCATGGCCAGCGCGATGCTTTCGCGCTTGCGCCCGGTGGAGACGGCAGGCGCCATCAGCGCCTTGTCGACCCTGTGCGAGCCGCAGGTCGGGCAGTCGACGAAGCCGCGCTTCTTCTGGGTGTCGAAATCGTCGTTGCTGCGGAACCAGGCTTCGAATTCGTGCTCGTGTTCGCAGATCAGGGAAAAGCGGATCAAGAGGCGGCACCCCTGAGACGCGGCGCCTGCGCCAAACCGGCGTTTACGGCAAAATCGCGTGCGTTTTTGAGATTCGGTATCTTCTTGCGCGCTGCGACCGACTGCGCCGGGTCGATTTCGGCGACGATCACCGCCGGCTCGTCATGCGCTGCTTCGGCGATGATGCGGCCCCAGGGATCGACGATCAGCGAATGGCCATAGGTTTCGCGACCGTCTTCGTGCACTCCGCCTTGCGCGGCGGCGACGACATAGGCGCCGTTCTCGATGGCGCGCGCCCTGAGCAGCACATGCCAATGCGCTTCGCCGGTCTGGCGGGTGAAGGCGGCGGGCACCGCAAGCAGATCGGCGCCGGCCAGCGCCTCGGCGCGGAACAGCTGCGGGAAGCGCAGATCGTAGCAGACGGCAAAGCCCAGCTTCGCGCCATCGATTTCGGTGACGACAGCCTCCGTGCCCGGCTCATAAGCGGCGGATTCGCGCCAGCTCTCGCCATTGTCGAGATCGACGTCGAACATGTGGATCTTGTCATAGGTGGCAATCGTGGCGCCGTCAGGCCCGAACAGAAGTGCGCGGTTGGCGAGCTTGCCGTCGGCGCGCAGAATGGCGGTCGAGCCGATATGCAGGAAGATGCCGAGTTCGTTGGCCAGCTTCCGCGACGTCGAGACGATGATGTCTTTGTCTTCGGAGGTGAACGAAGCGGCCCGGGCTTGGCTGTCGCGGATCAGCGCGCCGGTCATTTCCGGGGTCTGGATGTAGCTCGCGCCCAGGCCTGCCGCCTCGCGCACCAGCCGTTCCAGATCGACCGCATTGCGCTCCGGGCTGGTTCCCGAACGCATCTGGATCGCCGCCGCCTTGAAACCAGTCATCGTCATGTCCTTACCTGGCCGAGCCGTTGGCGAGCAATCTGTCCAGCCGTCCTTCCGCCTCCAATTCGTGGAGATCGTCGGAGCCGCCGACATGCGTGTCGCCGATGAATATCTGCGGAAAGGTGGAACGGCCGTGAGCCCGGGAGATCATCTCCTGGCGCAGCTCCGGCGAGAAGGAGGCGTCGTGCTCGGTGTAGGCGACACCCTTCCTGTCGAGCAGCCGCTTGGCCGCAGTGCAATAGCCGCACATCATCCGCGTGTAGATCGTCACATCGACCATCGGTCAGCAACCCTGCCTCGTTCCGCTGTCATATAGGCTATATAGGCGCCGATTCGTCGGCCCGAAAGTCCCCCGGCAGCACGCGCGCGAAGGTCAGTACGTCGACTGCGCCGGCACCGCCCTTTTTTAACGCCCTGGCGACCGCACGGACCGTGGCGCCGGTGGTGTAGACATCGTCGATCAACAGCACCCGGCGGCCGGCGATTTCGATCTCCGCTTCATCAGGCACTGTGAATGCGGCGCGCACATTTTCCTCGCGTTCCCGCCGCTCCAGCCCGACCTGCTGGCGCGTGAGTTTGACGCGCTTGATGGCTGATGGCGCGAAGGGCCGATCGCCGAGCTGCGCCACCGCCCGCGCCAGTTCCGCCGACTGGTTGAACTGCCGCCTGAAGAAGCGCCGCCAGTGCAGCGGCACCGGCACGACCACGTCGGCCTCGGCGATGAGCTCGGCACCGGCGCGAAGCATCCAGCGCGCCATCCACGGCGCCAGATCGGTGCGGTCCTGGTATTTCAGCCCTTGCACCATCTGGCGGGCCACGCCGGAATAGGCAACCGCCGCGCGCGCGCGCTCGAATGGCGGCGGGTCGGCTATCGCCTCCGCCGACAGGAACCCCTCACCCATATTGTGGGTGAACGGCGTGCCCATCACCGGGCACCATGGCCGTTCCAGCAGCCTGAGTTTCGGCCAGCAGGCGCCGCACAACACGCCGGGTTGCGAGACATGGCGGCGGCAGCCGGCGCAGACCGGCGGGAACAACAGGCGCGCCGGCCAGCCCAATGCCTTGCGGGCAATGCTCTTGATCGCAATACGCTTGATCTCCGGCATGGGATCGGCCACGTGGTTGGTCCTCCGCATCACTATATCAGAGAGCGAAGCACAAGGACCTGCCCATTGCAGCTTGTAATCGACACCTCGCTCTGGCTGGCGCACAAGCGTCGGGCACTGGCCCGCCCTATCGCCGGGGCGGATTTCCTCATGCGGCGGGCGGCCGAGGATCTTGCCGACCGGCTCGGCGCCGTCGAACGCAAGTTCGGCAAGGCGGCCTCATTGTTTTGCCAGACGCCGGCAGCAGCAGAGGTGCTCGCAGAAAGCGGCAAGGTAGCGGAAAACGTGCGCGTCGAGGCCGACGCCGCTTTCCTCGACGGCCGGCCAGGAGTGGTGGCGCCGTTGGAAACCGTGCCATTCGAGCCGGAAAGCCTCGATCTCGCTGTCTCGCTGCTGTCGCTGCAGGCGATGAACGACATTCCCGGCATGCTGGTGCAGATCCGCCGGGCGCTAAAGCCGGACGGGCTTTTCCTCGGCGCCTTCGCCGGCATAGGCACGCTCTCCGAACTGCGCGAAAGCCTGCTTGCCGCCGAGACCGAGCTCTACGGCGGCGCCAGCCCGCGTGTGATCCCGTTCACCGATGTCCGCGACGCCGGCGTGCTGCTGCAGCGCGCCGGCTTGGCGCTGCCGGTTGCCGACGTCGAGACGATTACGGTGCGCTACGATTCCCTCTTTGGCCTGGTCGCCGACCTGCGCGCAATGGGCGAGACCAGCGCGCTTGTCGACCGCAGCAGACGGCCGGGCACCCGAGCGCTGTTCGCGCGCGCCGCCGAAATCTATGCGGAGCGGTTTTCGGACGCCGATGGCCGCGTCAGGGCGAGTTTCTCGGTGGTCTGGATGTCAGGCTGGGCGCCCGATGCCTCTCAGCAAAAACCGCTGAAGCCGGGCTCCGCAAAAATATCGCTGAAGACGATCCTGGAAAACCCCAGCGGCCCCTGAGCATATCCCTGCGCAAAAGCTAGGCGTAGCCCCTGCGCAACAGCCGAGCGAATCACTGCGCAAATGCGTTGGCAAGCCTGCTGCTGTTGTCGCTGAACAGCCACTCGATCGCACCGGCAGCCTGGCCGATGCCTGTGACAATGGCAAGCGACAGCACGGCCACGATCAAACCATATTCGATAGCCGTCGCACCCCTCTCGTCTTCTAAAAATCGTTGCAGCAAGATTTTCATGGGCGCCCATCCCTCTTGCCGGAACCTAGCGCCGACCCGTTAAGAAAGGTTAACGTGACAGGCTTAACGCGCGGTGAAACAGCTGCATTCCAATGCATGTCGCGCAAAAGTGTGCAGCGGTTTTGCGATAACGACATGCATCGAAACATAAGCGCGTCGCACGAGGCCGGTCGAACGCGACGCGCTTCAGATATCTGTTGAGGACGTCAGCAGTCACCGCTGCTTCTGCCATCGGCCCGAATGACGCAAACCGAACTGGGCAGCGGCTGCAGCACGCTCTTGCGCAGCGTATAGCTGTCGCGCTGGCCGATCGAGCCGGTGCTCATTGTATCAAGCCCATCGCGGGCAAACTGCGATCGGGTCCGGCTGTCGAGGTAGGGTGTCGCGATCAAGGCCAGAGCCACCGCGGCCGAGCCGAACAAAAGGGCGATGCGCAATATTCCCATGCCAGCATTGGCGGCGCCAGGAAGGCGATCGGGCCAAGGCAAGTCCCAGTCCTTGTCGAAGCTCATGCAAATCGCTCCCCAGCGGTGGAATCGGCGTAACCGCTTTGCGTCAATTTTTCACGGCCAGATAAATCTTTCATTAACGCTGCTGATATCGCTTCGCGGAGCTGCCCGGTTTATGGGAGATCGGCCGTTACAGCAGATCGATGAGGAACTGGATCAGCGGGGCATCGGCCGGCGGCATTGGAAAATCGCGCATCTGGCGCGGCCGCACCCATTTCAGCACCTGCCGTTCCTTCGGCTGGGCAATGCCGCGGAAGCGACGGCAGACGAACAGCGGCATCAGCAGGTGAAAATCATCGTAGGAATGGCTGGCAAAGGTGAGTGGTGCCAGGCAAGGGATATCGGTCTCGATGCCGATCTCCTCATACAGTTCGCGGATCAGGCATTGTTCCGGCGTTTCGCCGGGCTCGACCTTGCCGCCCGGAAACTCCCATAGGCCGGCGAGTTGCTTGCCTTCGGGCCGCTGCGCCAAAAGCACGCGCCCGTCGGCATCGACTAGCGCGCAGGCCGCAACCAGGAGCAGGCGCTTGCCGAGCGTGTCTGAGCCGCTCATGCGCCTTGTGGCCGGCGATAGTGATAGCGATAGACTTCGTCGAATCCGAGCGAACGGTAAAGCGCCAGCGCCGGCGCGTTGTCCGCCTCGACTTGCAGCCAGGCTTCCCGCGCCCCGCGCAGTCGCGCCCATTTCAGCGCCGATCGGATGAGGTGGCGGCCATGGCCCTGGTTGCGCACCGATCTGTCGGTGGCGATCTCGAACAGCCCGGCAAGGTCGCCGTCATGCACGCAGATCAACGTTGCCAGCGGCTCGCTGCCGTTCTCCAGCGCAAACAGCCCGGCCTCCGGCTGGATGGCGCCAATGATCTCCGACAGGCCGGGCCGTAGCGACACGTCCGAACCGCTCACCTTGAGCGCTGCGCCGATGAAACGGCTGATGTCCTTCAACGGAATCTGGTCCATGGCGTCGTCGAGCATGGCGTCCGCCAGCGGCAGCCGCATGACCAGCGACTCCGCGAATGTGCTCCAGCCCTCGCCGTCGAGGTACTTTGAGAGGTCCGGCCCAGACAGCGGCGAGACGCGAAAGGTCAGCGGCCTGCCATAGGCGTCGAAGCGACGGCTGGCGCGGCCGATGCGCTCGGCAATGTGCTGAATGTCGCCCGGATCGAGCGGATTGACCGAATTCAGCCGCTTGGCCGGATGGCCGGCCGTCAGCCGCACGACCCAGGTGCCGTCATAATGGACGGCGGCCGCCGGCCAGGCGCGAAAGCCAGCCGCCTCGTAGCGGCGCACGATCGCCAACACGCTTGCCGGATGTCTGGAAGCCAATGTCATCAGCTCCGATAATCGCCATTGATGGCGACATATTCCTTGGTGAGATCGCAGGTCCACACCGTCGCCTTGCCGCGGCCGATGCCGATATCGGCGCGGATGCGGATCTCGTCGCGCTTCATATACGCCGAAGTCGCCGCTTCGGAATAGGCGGCGTCGCGCTCGCCCTGATATGCCAGGCGGTTGTCGCCGAACCAGATCGACAGAAGGTCGCGGTCGGCCGGTTCGCCGGCCTTGCCGACGGCCATGACGACACGGCCCCAATTGGCGTCCTCGCCGGCGACTGCCGTCTTGACCAGCGGCGAATTGGCGATCGACAGCGCGATGCGCTTGGCCGAGCGGGCCGATTTGGCCCCGGTGACGGTGACCTCGACCTGCTTGCGGGCGCCCTCGCCGTCGCGCACCACCTGTAGCGCCAGCGACTTCAACACCTTGCCGAGGGCACGGCGGAACGCGCCGAGGCGCGCATCCTTGGGGTCGGAAATCGCCGGCGCGCCACGCCTGGCGGCAGCAGCTGTGGCGAACATCAGCAGCGTGTCGCTGGTCGAGGTGTCGCTGTCGACGGTGACCGCGTTGAAGGTCTTGGCCGTGCCGCGCGACAAGAGATCCTGCAGCGCCGGTGCTGCGATCGGCGCATCGGTGGCGATGAAGGAAAGCATCGTCGCCATGTCGGGCGCGATCATCCCCGCGCCCTTGGCGATGCCGTTGATGGTGACGTCGGCATTGCCGAGCTTGACCGTCGCGGTCGCCAGTTTGGGATAGGTGTCGGTGGTCATGATTGCCTTGGCGGCTTCGGTCCATAATTCCGGCTTGCCGTCCTTGATCAGCCCGGCCAGCAGGTGGCTGAACTTACCAGTATCGAGCGGTTCACCGATGACGCCGGTCGAGGCCAGGAACACCTCGCCTGGCGTGCAGCCGGCCGCCTTCGCCGCCGCCTCGCCCGTGAGTGCGGTCGAAGCGCGGCCCTTCTGGCCGGTAAAGGCATTGGCATTGCCGGAATTGACGACCAGAACGCGCGCCTTGCCCGCCGTGAGGTTTTGCCGGCAGAAGTCGACCGGCGCCGAGGGGCATTTCGACCTGGTGAACACCCCGGCGACGGTGGTGCCGGCGTCGAACACCATGGCCAGCAGATCGGTACGGTTCTTGTATTTTATGCCGGCCTCGGCGGTGGCGATGCGCACGCCCTCGATGGTCGGCATCTTGGCATATTTCTTCGGCGCGAGCGGCGAAACCTGTGCGGACATGGAAGACCCCGGGCGGGAAAATCGCGAAAGGAACGCCGGTTTGCCCGATAGCGCGCGTCGGCGCAAGCCGTTTTCACAGCCGTTACGGGTGCCGGACGCCTGACACTGCCTCATGCCGCAAGCAGGGCTGTTGCAAATTTGTTGGCATCGCTGCGGCCGATAGCGCTATGATCCTGCCCCATGGGCAGGCTTGTGGTCTTGGCACTGGCGTTTCTGGGCTTTCTGCTGCTGCGCGCGGATGCGCAGACGGCGCGGCGCGTGGCGCTTGTGGTCGGCAACGGCAGCTACGCCAAAGCCGGCACGCTGGCCAATCCCGTCAACGATGCGCTCGACATTGCCGACAAGCTGCGCGCCATCGGTTTCGAAGTGATCGAAGGCAACGATCTCGGCAAGCGCGAGCTCGAACGCAAGATCGGCGAATTCTCCGATGCGCTGCAGGGCGCCGGTGCCGGGCTGTTCTACTATGCCGGCCACGGCCTGCAGGTCGACGGGCGCAACTTCATCGTGCCGGTCGACGCCAGGCTGGACATGCCGGTCAAGCTGCAGCTCGAGGCGGTGCCGATCGACGAGGTCCTCGACATCATGGAGCAGCAGACCAAAGTCAGCCTGGTCTTCCTCGATGCCTGCCGCAACAACCCGTTTGCCCGAAGCCTCAGCCGCAGCGCCACGACGCGCTCGGCGACGGCTCTCGCCGGCCTCGCCCAGTTCGAGTCGACACGCGGCTCGTTCATCGCCTTCTCGACGGCGCCCGGCGCCGTCGCAATGGACGGGACGGAGCGCAACTCGCCCTTCGCCGCCGCACTTTTGCGGCATATGGCGGAACCCGGACAAAGCATCAACGACATGATGATCGCGGTGCGCCGCGATGTCGTTTCCGCAACGCGCGAGGCGCAGCGTCCCTGGGAGCAGGGATCGCTGCTCGAGCGTTTCGAATTTGTGCCGGGCGGAGACAGTGCCCAGCAACCGAAACCGGCCGTCACCCCGGCGCCCGCGTCTGAGGTCGCAGCGCTCGAACGCTCCGTCGGCGACAAGGGCGCCATCGAGCAGTTTCTGCGCCACGACTATCTGGCGCCTGATGCCAAGGCGATGCGCGAGACCGTCAAGCGGCTTTACGGTGCGTCGGCCACCATCTACGGCACGCGCTACGACAGCGAGGCCATCGTCAAGGTCAAGACTGACTGGTTCGCGCAATGGGCGTCGTGGTCGTTCGGTCTTGAGCCCGGCAGCCTTGAGGTGACGCCGCACGGCAAGGACCGCGCCGATGCGGTTTTCGCCATGACCTACGATTATGTGCCGAAGGACCACTCGGCGCAGCGGCTGACCGGCAAGGCACGGGTCATGCTGGAACTCGTGCTGGCCGACGGCGAGTGGCGCGTTGCGTCGGAAACGTCGCAGGCGCTGGAATGAACATCACCGGACCGCTGGGTTAATGAACCCGCGAAACGCCCGCTGCACGCCCGGAATCAGTCCCCAGATCATGATCGAGACCATCAGCGGCGCGATGACCAGTGTACGCTGCCAGATTTGCCACTCCTTGGTCAGCGGAAAAACCATGTACAAAATGGCAGTGATCAGCGGGTAGACGCCGAGCAGCACCAGCAGGGCGAAGCGCAAGCGCGAAAACGCGTGGCGACAGTCGAGGTCATTGCTGTTCTCCTTATCGTTACGGAACGTTCCGTTACATATGAAACGGATCGTTTCGTTTCGTCAAGGGGCTGTGTATGATGGCTGCTGAGATCATCGGCAAGGAAGACGAGATGGGCGAAACCACCGATCCCGGGCGCAAATCAGCCGGCGCACGGCGCAGCCCCGAAAGCGCCGATGCCATTCTCGATGCCGCCGAAGCGGTACTGGTCGAAGCCGGCTATTCCGGCTTCTCCATCGAGGCGGTGGCGCGGCGGGCGCGCGCCGGAAAACCGACGATCTATCGCTGGTGGCCAAGCAAGGCCGCTCTGCTGCTCGACGTCTACCAGCGGCAAAAGCGTGTCGACAATCCCGACACCGGGAACCTTGAGCAGGACCTCGTCGGCTTCCTGAAGAGCTTGTTTGCGCACTGGCGCGACACATCGTCGGGCAGCGTGTTCAGATCGCTGATTGCCGAGGCGCAGTCGGACGAAAAAGCGGCCGCCGCCCTTGCCGAATACGCGAGAGGCCGTCGTGTCCACACCGGCCAGATGGTCGAACGCGCCAAGGCAAGGGGAGAGGTGGCAGCCGATGTCGATGCCACTGTCGTCGCCGACCTGATCGCCTCGTACGCCTGGACGCATCTTCTGACGAACCGCCTCGACGAGGACGAAGCGACGCTGCACAGGGCGGTCGGCTATGTCTTGAAAGGCATCGTCGCTGGCGATGCCGGCGATGCCACGGCGGTCCGGCGGCGGCGTCGACGCATCATCGTTCGCCCTACCAAATAGAAGCGACAGGGCGGCAGCGCGCCCTGTCGTAGCTCAATCTGGCCTATTTCGCGCTTTCCAGTGCGTCGACCGTCTTCTTCAGGTTGGCATCGGGGATGTCGACCTTGGCGTTGGCGCGCAGCGACTTGACCAGCGCGAAATACTTGTCGCGGATGACCGCCTGGCGGGCCTGGTCCTTGACCTCGTCGAAGGCCGGCGGCTGCTTGGTGCGCTTGTCCTCGACCTTGATGACGTGCCAGCCGAACTGCGACTGTACCGGCTGCTCGGTGTATTTGCCGACCGCCAGCGCAAACGCCGCCTTGTCGAATTCCGGCACCATCTGGCCAGGCCCGAACCAGCCGAGATCGCCGCCGCTGGTCTTGCCGCTCGGATCGCTGGTGTGCTCGTTGGCAAGCTTCTGGAAATCGGCACCGCCGTCGAGCTGCTTGATGATGGCGTCCGCCTCTTCCTTCGTCTTCACGAGGATGTGACGGGCGTGCACCTCGTTGGTGGGCGGCGTGTTGGCGATTTCCTGGTCGTAGCGGGCGCGGACCTCGGCATCGGTAACTTTGTTGACGACGCCCTTCTCGACCATTTCGCCATGCAGCGCGCGCTGCTGCAGGAATGCCATGCGGCGCTGGAAGTCGGGATCCTTGTCGAGGCCGGTGGTCACCGCCTGGGCCGCCATCACGCGGATTTCGATCGCCGCCGACAGCGCCGCGGCGCGGCGCTGCTCGGGCGGAAGCTGCGCGAACTGCTGCGACAGCTCGCCCTCGGCAAGCCCAAGGTCTGCCTCGGTCAGCGTCTGGCCGTTGATGGTGGCGACCACGGCGTTCGGATCGACCGGCTTGGCCGCCGGGGCGGGTGCCGCCGGCTGGGCAGGGGCGGCTTCCTGCGCCATCAACGGCGACAGCGAGAGGGCCGACAGCCCGAATGCCAGACCAAGGCTGGCGAGCGACGCGCGGCGGAACAATACAGACATTACGATTATCTCCAAAGCGGGGTAGCTAGAGCGGAATGGCTTCCAGACCAGCAGGATTGTGGCGGAATTTGGCGCGGTCGACAGGGCGAGCGCGGCGTTGACATCGAATGAGCCCCCTCTTATCTGTCCAACGACTTTGCGTCCAGAACCGTTTTCCGGGCGCTTTTTGCGTTTGTCCGCGTTCACGCGGATTTGATGGGGGCCGGCCGGCGCCCGTCGCAATGACTTGGAATGCTATCGAAAGGGCCATTGGATGGTCAGTCTCGGCGGTCTCGCCCGTAAGGTTTTCGGCTCCTCCAACGATCGTCGGGTCAAATCGACCCGGCCGCGCGTCGAGGCGATCAATGCCATGGAAAACGAGATGCGGGCGCTTTCCGACGCCGAGCTTCAGGCCCGCACCGACAAATTCCGCCAGGACATCGCCAACGGCGCCAGCCTCGACGACCTTCTGGTGCCGGCCTTCGCTACCGTGCGCGAGGCCGCCCGCCGCGTGCTCGGCATGCGGCCGTTCGACGTGCAGCTGATCGGCGGCATGGTGCTGCACAATGGCGGCATCGCCGAGATGCGCACCGGCGAAGGCAAGACGCTGGTGGCGACGCTGCCGGTCTACCTTAACGCGCTCGCCGGCAATGGCGTCCATGTCGTCACCGTCAACGATTACCTGGCCACGCGCGACTCCGAATGGATGGGCCGCGTCTACAAATTCCTCGGCCTCAAGGTCGGCGTCATCGTCCACGGCCTGTCCGACGAGGAGCGCCGCGTCGCCTACGCCGCCGACGTCACCTACGCCACAAACAACGAGCTCGGCTTCGACTATCTGCGCGACAACATGAAATACGAGCGCGCCCAGATGGTGCAGCGCGGTCACAGCTACGCCATCGTCGACGAAGTCGATTCCATCCTGGTCGACGAAGCCCGCACGCCGCTGATCATTTCCGGTCCGCTCGAGGACCGTTCGGAAATGTACAACACCATCGACACCTTCATCATCCAGCTGCAGCCGCAGGACTACGAGATCGACGAGAAGCAGAAGACCTCGATCTTCACCGAAGAAGGCACCGAGAAGCTGGAGAACATGCTGCGCGATGCCGGCCTGCTCAAGGGCGAGTCGCTCTACGACGTCGAGAATGTCGCCATCGTCCATCACGTCAACAACGCGCTGAAGGCGCACCGGCTGTTCCAGAGGGACAAGGACTATATTGTCCGCAACGGCGAGATCGTCATCATCGACGAGTTCACCGGCCGCATGATGCCCGGCCGCCGCTATTCGGAAGGCCTGCACCAGGCGCTCGAGGCCAAGGAGCATGTGGCGATCCAGCCGGAGAACCAGACGCTCGCCTCAGTCACCTTTCAGAACTATTTCCGCCTCTACAAGAAGCTGGCCGGCATGACCGGCACGGCGCTGACCGAGGCCGAGGAATTCGCCAACATCTACAATCTCGACGTCACCGAGATCCCGACCAACCTGCCGGTCATCCGCATTGACGAGGACGACGAGGTCTACCGGACGGTAGAGGAGAAATACAAGGCGATCGTCAAGGAGATCAAGGAAGCCCGCGCCAAGGGCCAGCCGACGCTGGTCGGCACGACTTCCATCGAGAAGTCGGAGCAACTGGCTGAACGCCTGCGCAAGGAAGGTTTCAAGGATTTCGAGGTGCTGAACGCCCGCCACCACGAGCGCGAGGCGGCGATCGTCGCCCAGGCGGGCAAACCGGGCGCCATCACCATCGCCACCAACATGGCCGGCCGCGGCACCGACATCCAGCTCGGCGGCAATGCCGACATGCGCATTGCCGAGGAGCTTGGCGACATGCCGGCCGGCCCCGAGCGCGAGGCCAGGGAAAAGGACATCCGCGACGACATCGCCCGGCTGAAGGAAAAGGCACTCGCCGCCGGCGGTCTTTATGTGCTCGCCACCGAACGCCATGAATCGCGCCGCATCGACAACCAGTTGCGCGGCCGCTCGGGCCGCCAAGGCGATCCCGGCCGCTCGAAATTCTTCCTGTCGCTGCAGGACGACCTGATGCGCATCTTCGGCTCCGAGCGCATGGACGGCATGCTGCAGAAACTCGGCCTCAAGGAAGACGAGGCAATCATCCATCCGTGGATCAACAAGGCGCTGGAAAAGGCGCAGAAGAAGGTCGAGGCGCGCAACTTCGACATCCGCAAGAACCTGTTGAAATATGACGACGTCTCGAACGACCAGCGCAAGGTGGTGTTCGAGCAGCGCATCGAGCTGATGGACGGCGAAGGCTTGTCCGAGACCATCACCGAGATGCGCGAAGGCGTCATCGAGGAGATCGTCGCCAAGAACATTCCCGAAAACGCCTATGCCGAGCAGTGGAACGTCGCCGGGCTCAAGGCCGAGATCGCCGAATTCCTCAATCTCGATCTGCCGGTCGAGGACTGGGTCAAAGAAGAAGGCATTGCCGAGGACGACATCCGCGAGCGCGTCAGCCAGGCTGCCGAAGCCGCCGCCAAGGAGCGCGCCGAGCGCTTCGGCCCCGACGTGATGACCTATGTCGAGCGTTCCGTGGTGCTGCAGACGCTCGACCATCTGTGGCGCGAGCACATCGTCAATCTCGACCATCTGCGCTCGGTCGTCGGCTTCCGCGGCTATGCCCAGCGCGATCCGCTGCAGGAGTACAAGGGCGAGGCGTTCGAGCTGTTCCAGGCGATGCTGGGCAATCTGCGCCAGGCCGTCACCGCGCAATTGATGCGCGTCGAGCTGGTCCGCCAGGCGGCGGACGCGCCGCCGCCCGAGGCCCCTGACATGTTCGGCAGCCATATCGACGGCAGCACCGGCGAAGACGATTTCGACGGCGGCGAGACGGCCGTGCTGGTCCGCCAGGAAAGCAACGCCATCGTCGCCCCCGAAGACCGCGACCCGAAGAACCCGGCAACCTGGGGCAAGGTCGGCCGCAACGAGGCCTGCCCGTGCGGGTCGGGCAAGAAGTACAAGCACTGTCATGGGGCGTTTGCGTAAGGCTGCGCTTTCCTTCTCCCCGTGATGGGGAGAAGGTGCCCTAAGGCGGGGCGGCACGGACGTCTGCGACTAGCCAATCTCCCCACCTGAGGGGGAGATGGCCGGCAGGCCAGAGGGGGGCGGTGTCCCGCCGACACCAAAATACGCATTTCGAATTTTCTGTATCTCGACCGGCGGTGGTGTTTGAGTTTGAAATCTAATAGCCGGGTGACGCACGCGCTGATGTCCGCGCTTCATGAAGATCGGAACCTGCTAAAGTGGGTAAAGACACTACTTTGATTCAATAACCCCGTTCGAGGTCGATCTTGTTGGACAGAGGCTCTCCTCTGGCGACTTGACCGCAGAGATCGGCGGCCTGGTCGATTCCAGAATCCACCCAGAAGCTCGCGACATGAGGTGTGACGGTCACCTTGGGATGAGTCCACAACGGCGATGAAGCCTCCAGCGGTTCACGCTCAAACACGTCAAGACAAGCACCAGAAAGCTGACCTTCGTCGAGAGCGCGGATCAGGTCGGCTTCGTTGACATGCGCGCCCCTGCCGACATTCAAAGGTAGGCACCTCGCTTCATTTTTCCAAAGGCACTCAAGTTCAGTATCCCACGAGTCTCACCAGTCAGGGGAAGTGAACAGATAACGTAGTCCCGACTTGTGAGTGCGCCCGCAAGCTGGGCACGGCCAAAGTAACTGTGTATGCCAGGAAGCGTCTTTTGATGACGAGACCAGACTGCTGTGTCGTAGCCAAAGTCCGCAAACAGCTTTGCGGCCCAGCCACCGATCCGGCCCGCACCAAGCACAACTATTCTTGTCTCGGAGATCTTCCGCGGCGCGATCGGATTCCACAACTTGCGGGCTTGTAGACTCATGTAATCCGCAACATGCCGTTGCTGGCAGAGAACGCGAAGGACGATGTACTGCACCACTTCCGAAGCCTGCTCACGCGTTGCGAGCCTGATGAGCGGAACACTCTTGGGAAAGCTCTGAAGATCAATACCCTCGACACCGGCTCCCAAATAGACGACGGCGCTTAGCCCCGTCATGGCATCAAAAAAGCCAGGACTGGCGCCCTTGTCGATCAGCACAATATCTATGTCACTTTTGTTCCCGGCGTCTGGCCAAAGCCTGAACTCCAGCTGCGGCACACGGGTTTTCAGCTCAGCAGCCCACACTTGTGCATCAATGTAGTCAGGATACTCATTGACCATCAGAACGGTAATGGGCTCGCCTAACACTTCGCCCCTCCCAGATTCAGGTAATCAGGCATCCACCGGATTACCGTTCTGTTGAGACTGAGGTTTGCGCAAACTGGCACCAGTTGCAAGATCAGACCCCGGCAAAAATGGCGTTGGTGATCCGCCAAAGCCGTGATGTCTGCCCGCTGCTGGCCGAGGATGTCGATTTCGCTTTCTTCAAGGCATAGTTCTCCCCTTGTTTTGCTGAAACGCATGACAACCGGGCCGGTCACGCCGGTGATGGATGGGGCGATGGCCGGAGTTCCGCGATCAGCCGCAGGATGTCGGTGAAGAGTTGCCTCGGGATAGCGACCTCCGCATCTGGAAGGCGACATAACGCCCATGGCTGATAACCTCGGCAACGATCTTGATGAGCTTCTTTGTGAGCTGGTAAGTGGTGCCAGAACATCCTTCCTGGCCTTTAGGTCCGGTTGGCATTCTTAGTTCTCCGCATGGCTAAAGACGACAGCGCCGTTGTCCTTACGAACTTCAACGGACACGATTCCATCGTCACCCTTTCGGGTTTGGAACATGGAGGTTGCATGATCTTTCGCGGTCTTCTCGTCGTCGAAGATCACCTTGTCGACGATGCCCTGCCTTCCATACCAAATGACAGTGTAGACCATTGTTGCTGCCATGCGTTCCGCTAAGCATATAGGCGTTTTCGCATATGGGGCAAACGAGATAGGCGTTTCCGCGTATTTCAAACTGAGACACTAAAGAGCAGGGTGAAGGGTTGCGCGAATGATGAATATGAAGCAGCGCGCCGCCCCTCATCCGCCTGCCGGCACCTTCTCCCCGTGAACGGGGCGAAGGAACACCCACCCAACCGTTTCTTAATGTGTTTTCGCTACACGCATAGCCAGAAAAGAAGCGGAAAACGGAGTGTGATCGGGGTGCGCTTTTCCGCGGCGACGACAGCCGGGCGGTTCCTGCCGCAGCGCTTTGCGCTGCGCATAAGGCCGCTGCTTGGCCTGATCGATGCCGTGCTGTTCAGCGCCGGCGAGCGCGGCGAGGCCGGCCGCATGTCGCTGATCGCCTTTTCGGTCCGCATCGTCAGCGCCGTCATCGCCTTCGTCAGCCAGGTCTTGATGGCGCGCTGGATGGGCTCGTTCGAATACGGCATTTTCGTCCTCGTCTGGGTAACGATGGTCATCGTCGGCAACCTCGCCTGCCTTGGCTTCCACACCTCGGTCATCCGCTTCATTCCCGAATATCGCGAGCGCGGCATGCTGGCCGAATTGCGCGGCATCGTGCAGGCCAGCCGGCTGTTCGTGCTGGTTGCCTCCACGGCGATCGCCGGGCTCGGCGCGCTCGGCGTCTGGCTGCTGTCGCCCTTTATCGAAGACTATTATGTCGTGCCGTTCATCCTCGGCATCATCTGCCTGCCGATGATCGCCATGTCCGATCTTCTGCAAGGGCTGGCGCGCGCCAATTCCTGGGCGCTGTTTGCGCTGTCGCCGACCTTTCTGGTGCGGCCGCTGCTGATCCTGGCGTTCATCGCGCTGATGCTGCTGGTCGGCTACGCGCCGGATGCCAAAACGGCGATCTTCGCCGCGATCGCCGCCACCTATGCCACCACGCTCGGTCAGCTCATCGGCGTCACTTCACGCATGGACAGAAGGATCCCGGCCGGGCCGATGAAGCTGCATTTCGGCCAGTGGTTCATCGTCTCGCTGCCGATCTTCCTGGTCGAGAGCTTCTTCTTCCTGCTCACCAATGCCGACGTGCTGATGGTGGGCGCCTATCTCGATCCCAACGACGTCGCCGTCTATTTCGCCACCGTCAAGACGCTGGCGCTGGTGCATTTCGTCTATTTCGCGGTCAAGGCCGGTGTCGCCCAGCGCTATGCGCAGTTCACTCATGGCGAGCCGCAAAAGCTCGCCGCCTTTGCCCGCGAGACGGTGTCGTGGACGTTCTGGCCGTCGCTGGCGATGGCGCTGCTGGTGCTGACGCTGGGCGAGCCGATGCTGACCCTGTTCGGCCCGGAATTTGCCGCCGGCTATCCGCTGCTGTTCCTTTTGGTGTTCGGCGTCGTCGCTCGGGCCGCCGTCGGCCCTTGCGAAAGCCTGCTCACCATGAGCGGCAACCAGAATATCTGCGCCGCCGTCTACGCCATGACCCTGGCCTTCAACATCGCCCTCAACGTCGTGCTGATCCCGCTCTTCGGCCTGTGGGGCGCGGCGATGGCCACCGCCTTCGCCATGATCTTCGAGGCCGGCGCGCTGTCCTTCACGGTCTGGCGCAAGCTCGGCATCGTCATGGTGATTTTCGTGCCCGCCAAAGGAGCCGCCTGATGGCTGCCGTCCCCTTGCTCGAGGAAACCAGCGGCGGCCCGGCCGGTGCCATGGTGTCCGGCCTTGCCGGGCTTGCCCGCGAAGCTGATCCCGCCCATATCGAGATCCTCGCCAACAACCGGCCCGAGCGCAAGCTTGCCATCTATCCGGC
This sequence comes from Mesorhizobium sp. M0983, assembly GCF_040318975.1. NCBI lineage: Bacteria > Pseudomonadati > Pseudomonadota > Alphaproteobacteria > Hyphomicrobiales > Phyllobacteriaceae > Mesorhizobium > Mesorhizobium sp. M0983. Next base: position 18,958 of record NZ_JAMYNH010000017.1, read on the forward strand.
CTCCGCCGGCTTCGACCTGGTCGAGGAGCTCGACTATCTCTGCACCCGCACGATCGAGCCGAACGTCTTCTTCAATCCGCGCTTCCTGGCTCCGGCCATGCCCAGGCTCGAGGACCGCGAGGTGCGGCTGGCGGTCATCCGCGACGGCGACCAGTATCGCAACCGGCTGCGCCTGCTGGTGCCGTTTTCGGTCGAGCGGCCGATGGTGCCGCTCGGGGTTCCCGTCATGCGCACCTGGTCGAGCCCGTTCGGCCCGATCGGCACGCCGCTGGTCGACCGCGACGATCCGATCGGCGTCATCGAGGATTTCTTCTCGATGCTGTCCAGGCCGCATCTCAAGCTGCCGAAGGTCTTCGTGCTGCCCGACATAAGGCTGGATGGCCCGGTGGCCAGCCTGCTCGCCAGCGTCGCCGAGACGCGCGGCCTGACGCTGGTCACCACCGGCAAGGCCGACCGCCCGGTGCTCGAAAGCGAGCTCGACGGCGAGGCGTATCTGAAGGCTTCGCTGCGCGCCCACCATTATCGCGAGTTTCGCCGCCTGAAGCGCCGCCTCGCCGACCTCGGCCGGCTGGAGCATGTCGTGGCGCGCGGGCCCGACGAGATCCGCCACGCCATCGAAAATTTCCTGACATTGGAGGCCGCCGGCTGGAAAGGCCGCGAGCGCACCGCCATGGCCATCGACCGCTACCGCGCCGCCTTCGCCCGCGAGGCGGTGCACCGGCTGGCCGAGCAGGATCTTTGCCGCATCCATTCGCTGACGCTCGACGGCCGCACCATCGCCTGCCTGGTCGTCTTCGTCGAGGCCGGCGTCGCCTATACCTGGAAGACCGCCTATGACGAGACGCTCGCCGCCTATTCGCCGGGCACGCTGCTGATGATCGAGGTGACCAGGCAGCATCTCGACGACCCCAACATCATGATGACCGATTCCTGCGCGGTGCCCGACCACCCCGTGATGAGCCGGCTGTGGAGCGAACGCAAGCCGATGGGCACGCTGGTGATCGGGCTGACGCCGGACGCCGACCGCCCCGCCCGCCAGGCGGCCTCGCAGCTTCACCTCTACCGCGAGACCCGCAACATGGCGCGCCTGCTGCGCAACCGGATGAGAAGCCTGCTGCGGCGACGGTAGCGCATCGGGTCCAAAGGGGGACCCGGCCCAGCCGACCGTCTCCGCACCATCGACCTGCTCGGGCCTAGGTCGTCAGGGTTAATTCTCCCGATCAGCGGAAAGGATTAGCATCGACGCAGTCCCAACAGGGATGAGGCGATCAATTACGGCCGCGCGTCCAGCATCACTGCCGCCTCGGTCCTGCACGGCCAGAAGAAAAATCTGGGAGGAATGCATGACGAAAACAACTCACCTCAGGCGTCTCGGTATCCTCACATTGGCAGGTCTCGTCGGCGCGTGTCTGAACGCCGCCGCTCCTCGGGCCGCCGAACCCGACAAGGCCGAGATCGATGCCCTGCGTAAATCGCTGTCCAGGTATGAAGACTACAAGGTTGCCATTCGCGAGCTTTATCTGTCGACGGTTGGATGCGTCTTCTACAGCGGCGAAAAGGTAGAGGGAGCGATGGACTACCCGAAGGGCGCGATGGGCATCCATTTCGTCAACGTCACGACTGTCGGCCCGACCGCGGATCCGACGCGCCCCAATGTGCTGATCTATGAGCCGGTCGGCGGCGAATTGCGCCTGGTCGGTGTGGAATGGCTCGTGCCCTTGACGCCGGACACCAAGGAGCCGCCGAAGCTCTTCGGCCAGACATTCATGGGGCCTATGGAGGGGCATTATCCGCTCATCCCGAAGGAGTTCCACCACTACGACCTTCACGCCTGGCTGTTCAAGGAGAACCCACTCGGAATGTTCAGCCCGACGAACCCGGACGTGAAATGCGACAATTATGCGTTTCCGATGCCGGAGCAGCCGACCAAGATGGTGCCGGGGCCGATGTGATAGCGGCTCGGGCTGCGATCCGCAGCTTGCCAGGAAGGGCTGCCGGATCTCAGACGTTATCCCAGAGGACGCTCCTGGGATAACGCCCAAGTAACCTCTCGAGGTTTCCCGGAAGAAAATGGTGCCCTCAGCCCGGATCGAACCGGCGACGCATCGGCAGCCTAGGGCAATTTCGCCATAGCGCATTCGCTGCGGGGCCGTTGGGCTCGCAGCGCGGTCGCCTATGACTTTGCGGGCATGGCTTGGACGAAAGCCGCCATCTGGCGTTCGAGCGCCTTGAACGCGCTGCCGCGCCAGCTCTCGGCCATGGACGCCGATTTTGGATCGGGGAAAATTTCCTCCTCCCCTCGCGCCATGCCGTCCAGGATACCTTTCGCGACGCTCTCCGCGGAGCTCTTCGGTATGTCGGCGTCTCTGCTCATGTCGGTGTCTATGGGACCAGACAGGACCGCATGAACGCTCACGCCACGAGCGCCGGCGAGAGCACGTAGCGATTGCGTCATGGAGAACGCGGCGGCCTTCGACAGCGAGTAGGACGGAATAATGGGGAAGGGAACGAGGGCCGCTTCCGACAGGATGTTGACCACGGCGCCGCGCGAACGCGTGAGCAGCGGCAGCAATGCGTGGGTTACGCCGTGCACGCCGAGCAGGTTGACGGCGAGGTGTCGCTCGAGCGCAGCACGATCGCCGAGGTCGTCGTAGAGCCCGATGCCAGCATTGTTGATGAGGATATCGAGGGACCCGATCCGCTCGACAGCCGCCCCAATCTGCGCCGTATCGGTCACGTCCAGGATCAGCGGCGTGATACGCTGATCCGCGTGGGCGAGCGGTTTGCGCGCGCCAGCATAGACGCGCTTGGCACCCCGCCTCAATATTTCCTCGACCAGCGCCTTGCCGAGGCCGCGGTTGGCCCCGGTTACCAGAACGGCCTTGTCTGTGACTTCCATCGATTTTGGCACGGCGATCTCTCCTCCTACTTGCATGAATGCAAGCCATTCGTTCTTGCATCATGCAAGTAGGTTATAGGTTTCTGTTCCATGCTTGGATGCCGTCCCCCTTTGCGTTGCTCCAGGGCAGCCGGCACCGGCACCGTCGCCGGGCGAACCCTTGCAATCAGGACCCGACTTCCAATGTCGTGTAGGAGATCGGCGATGGGCGCTCCAGGAAGGCGCCGGTTATGGCCGAGACGAAATTCTTCGCGTCCGCCGAGCGTAGAAAAGCGTCGCGCTCCTGCTTCGATATCCAGCGCTCGACGCAGATCGTAACATGGGGCTCCGCCTCCGAGCGAAAGACGCTGTAGTCGATGCATCCGCTTTGCCTGCGGGCCGCCCCTGCTACGTCCCGCAGGGCATTCCGCACCTTGCTCTCGATGCCGGGCTTCGCCGCTGCCGTCGTCATGACGATCATCTCGGCGCCATCGCTCGCTGTCTTGCGCTCGAGGCCGATGTTCTCGTTTTGCGGCACGACCGTTGGATTGGCGTTCTCTTCGCCCTTGTTGGGCTGCCCCTTGCCCGTCGAAATCAGGTCGCGAAGACTCGCGACATAGAAGCGCCAGGAGTCATGGCAGACGTCGTAGCATTCTTCACTCGGCTTCAGCCCGACATGGGTGAAGCGCAGCTCGGTACCCTTGTCGGTCGGCGCGATCTCGAAGACCACGTCCGTGCCGGTCCACTCGGTCGCATCCTTGACGAAGTTGAAGTAGTTCTGGACGACGTGCCAGACGACCTTCTTGCCGGGCACAAGCTCCGTAACCTTGAAGGTACCGCGGTGGATATCCTTGAAGTGATAGTAGAATATCGCACCGAGCTTGTTGGTATCGCCGTCGATGTCTTCGGACCACCAGGCGCGCGGATTGACAACCGCCGCAAAAAGCTCTTCCGGGCTTTGCTCAACGACAAATGACGTCGTGTAATCTTCATCCTTTTTCATGACATATCTCCTGTCTGGATCCGACGGTTGATGGGCACCCAAGTCTCGGGCGATGAAGTGAGCGACGCTCTCTCGAGCTCCATCGCTTGCATCATGCAAGCACAATGCATACTTGCATGATGCAAGTCAACAGGGTATGTTCACGCCATGCTTGGTCGTCTTTATGAAAAACAGAACTGCTCGGCCTCACGCGCCCTGGAGCTGGTCGGCGAGCGCTGGAGCCTGTTGATCCTGCGCGACGCGATGTTCGGCGGCTACACGCGCTTTTCGCAATTCCAGAAGAGCCTGGGGATTGCCACCAACATCCTGGCCAAGCGCCTCGAGGATTTCGTCGAGGCCGGCCTGATGGACCGTCGTCCGGGTGCCGCCGGCGAGCAGGCCGAATACGTCCTGACCCGAAAGGGGCTGGAATTCAAAACGGTCATCATCGCGCTGACCGAGTGGGGCGACAAATGGGTGCGGCCCGGACCCATCTTCTACTGCGACCAATCCGACGGCAGGCCCGTCGAGGTGCAATTGCGCCGCGCCGACAATGGCAAGCGGGCCGATTTCGCCGACGTCGTGGCGGCCCTCCGCTAGGCACGGCGGCGGGTCCGGCCCGCAGCACGATCCAAGACGAAGCTGTTTCGAATTGTGCCATAAATGTTACCGCATAGCTCACCTCTCCAGGTTGCATCTGTGGCTCGGGTCTGGTGGATAGTCCGCGGGAGGAAACATGTCCGTCGGACAGCGATCGACTTTGCGGCAGCGTCTTTTTGCGTTTCTCGTCGCCGGCCTTGGTGGCCTCGCGGCGGCCGCCGCGTCATTCGCAATGACGGTGTATGACGCATCCAACTCGCGGCCAACTCCAACGGTCGCAGCCGGCGAGCCCATCGACACCGGGCGCTGGGTTATTACGTTTCGCGGTGCCCGAACCGGCTCGGTTCCGCCGCCGGGAACCGAGCCGTCCCAGCCGAAGACCTTTTTGATGGTCGAATTCGACCTCGACAACCGCTCGGCGGCGACCAGCAACGCCTTCGCGTCCATGTTTGACATCGACCCGCCGATCACGGACGTGCAGGCGCCGGCCTTCTATCTTGCACGCGACAAATGGATCGCAAGCGGCGTCCATCCCGGCATACCGGAACACATGATCGCCGCCTGGGAGTGGCCGAAGGCGCAGCCGCTGCCGCAGGATCTGCGTCTCGTGGTGGGCAGCCAGATCTACAAGCGGCGTGACAATCTCTACGGCGGCTCGGGCTGGTTCGATCGCGATCCGGTCGCGATCGTGGCATTGCCGGTAAAGACCGAAATGGTCGTCGGGCCGGGGCAATGAGAACAGGTCTCAAGGAAACCGGCGCGATCATCTTCGCGGCGGCGATCCTCTACGCAATGCAGCGGACTACCCCGCTCTACAGCAACATCACCTCGCCCGTCTCGATTGCTGGCGAGCAGGGTAAGCGCACCGACGCACGCGCCTTCGCGCTGGCCGTCGGCGACGTGCATCTCGCGCGTACCGTAAGGATCGAGCGCTTTGGCCAGACCCGGACCTACACCACTTCCGGGGTCTGGGTCCTGGTCGAGGCCGCCGCCGAAGCAAAACGCGAGAGCCTGACCCTGACCTCCGCCGAATGGCTCGGCCCGAGCGGGTTGCGCTATTCTCTCAGCCAGCGCATTTCCACCATGCCGGCAATGCTGCCGGCAGAGCGGCTGGAGCCGGGACTGCCAAAGCCCGTGCTCATGGCTTTCGAAGTCCCGGAAAACGAACTTGCGGGCGGAACCGTGCTGGTCGCGCCATCGGCATTCACACCGCTGGGTGAAGAGGTCCGGGTGGCAATCACCGAACTTGCGGTGGGCGACATCCCTGGCGCCGTGACGATCCGCCGGAGCGATGGCCCGATGCCTTGGACGCTGGAGACCGAGTGATGGCGGAGGCCATTTCCCGTGCCGAGAGACGCCGCTACTGGCTGAGCCTTGCTGGGCTGGGCTTCGCCCTGCCGGCTGCAGTGCTGGTGCATTCCTGGGAAAGCCTGGAGGCATGGCGATCCGGTAGCGACCGCGACCCGATCGCGGTCGACAGGGGTGAGTCGCAGCGCTACGCCGGGGCCGAATGGCGGCTGACAACGCTGTCGCGCCTGCCCGGCGGCTCGGCAGATGAAGCCGTCGTGCTGGCCGAATTCGAGGCGAGGATCGAGGATCCTGGTCTCCTTGCAGAAAGCCCCTGCGCCGTTGTGCTCACAGACGCCGAAGGCCGCCGCTGGCTGCCTGCCTTCCTGACCCGGCCCGTCGTGCGCAAGATGCAGCCCGAGGCAGCCGACAAGCCCCGCTGCGGCGGGCTGGCCTTCCAGGGCGCCGGCACGCGCGGCACGGCGCGCATGGCCGAGACTTTCGTCATTCCGGCGACGGCAAGCGGCCTTGCGCTGTCGGTCACGCTGGCGAACGCCAGGCCGCGCCATCTGCTCTTCAGGTAGCGACCCTCAGCGGCTGCCGTTGCGCCGCCACCGCAAATTCAAGCACCGCCGCCAGCAGCGCGATCCTCAAGGCGTCGAGCACTATGCCGCCGTCAAGATCGCTCGGACTGCCGATGAACACGCTGGCGAAGCTGAAGACGACCTGCCATCTATCGAGGTCTGGCGCGCCGAGCGTCCGCGTCGCGCCAAACCACAGCCAGGCGCAAAGCCAGCCGACAGCCGGTAGGCGACGACGAAGGTGAGCAGCGTCGCGAGTCCTGCGCCGAGCGTGAGCTTGAGACAGGCCCAAATCGGCGCATAGCGCGAGCGGTAGCCGCCGAGGAAATGCGTGATGAAGTCGCTCAACCATTTGCGCCAGGTGGACCCGCGCGACGGCGGCGGCGCGGCCGCTGCCGAAGCGGCCGTCAGCTCGTAGCCGTTGATGATCGCCGCCATGACCAGCCAGACCATTGGCAGAAGCGCATAGAAGAACAGGCTTTGCGCCTGTTCCAGGATGCCGGGCTGCCTGAACTCGGCCGGCGTGAAGCCTTCGGCAGCGTGAGCGGCGATCGACAGGACAAGCGATCCTGCGCCCATGCTGAGTTCGCTGCGCAACGCACTAGCCCCGATCCAGGTGATGAACTCGTCCTTCCAGATATCGAGCGCATAGAGCCCGATAAAAATCCAGCTTGCATCCGCCGCCACGACGAGCAGCCGCCAGTAAGGCCTGCGCGCGCCTTTGTTCATGCGCTTCGCGAACCAGCGGACCAACCAGCAGCCGACAATCGACGCAATGAGGCCGCTGGAGCGCAGCAGGCCGAATATGTCGGCGCTTTCTCCCAGCGGAATGCGTTCGAGCGCCAGCCGCGAATATTCTCGCACACTGTCGCCGAGGAATCCCCATGCGGCGTAATAGGCGAAGAAGGGCAAGATGGCGGCCGCGGTCACCGCCAGCAAGTGGTCGGCGGGCTGGGATGTTTTCTCCTGTTTCGCACCGCTTGCCGACATTTGGCGAAGCGAGGCGAGTGCCGGCAGTCCCGGACGCAGGGCGACGAACATCGCCACGATGACCAGAAGCTTCGTCAGCACCACCAGCGAAAGCACAACCATCCCGCCGAGGGGATTGACGAGGCCCACCGTGACTGCCGCGTTGAGCAGGAGGTCGCGCGCTACATAGCCGATGGCGCCGAGAAGCAGCAGTTGCGGCCAGAAGCGGGCAATAAGACCCACGGTAAGGGAAAGAGGCCTGACAATATCGTCGGTCGTTGTCATGCCATGTGCATAGCCGAGCAAGACCGGCGCCTCAATCCACGGAATGTCCGGTTCGGCTATACCAGCTGACCGCGGAGTTGGCGGCGCATCCCTCGTGATGGCGGGGACCGCAGCACGCCCGATTGCGGTGGTGAGGAACGCCCAATTGCGCTTGGGTCTAGTCCGCGCACCGTTCAGCGGAAGCTTGGGCAGCTTGCGGCAACAGGCAAGACGCAACCATTCGATGCCGTCGAGGGCGTCGTGGACGATCCCACCGACGCCCTTGGGTTTAATAAGAAGTGGCGTGGGAATTTAAGAAATGGTGCCCCTAGCCGGGATCGAACCAGCACTCCTTGCGGAACTCGATTTTGAGTCGAGCGCGTCTACCAATTCCGCCATAGGGGCTCAGGCCGGGCGGCCTGGATGGGCGCGGACTATACGGTTGGAGGCCTGTTCGTCAACTGGCCAATTCCCGAGACCCTATCTAGCCCAAGCCCAGGCTTTCGATTTCGTCGATCGGAGGCTTCGGTCCATAGTGGGCATCTCAGCCCGTTTGAACCCTTCTACCTCAACAGCGGCCACAGAATGCCGATGAATGCTGACACCCCATCCATGAGCCAATGCGCCGTCGCCAGCGGCAGGATGCGGCGCACGCGCAGGTACACGAGGGTGATGAATGTCGAATGGGCGATAGGCGCCAAGAGCCGGTAGAGCATGAAGTGTGGCGTCAGCGGCATCACGGCGTGCTGAAACGACCAGGAAAACGCTACGACGGCAACGGCAAATCCCGTGCTTCCCGACAAGACTTGGAAACGCGGCAGAAGATAGCCGTTATAGGTGGTCTGCTCCGTAATGCCCCAGACCAACGGAAAGATCGGCACCCCGTAAAGCGCAGGCAAGAGCGGCAAAGGTCCGTATATTTGCAGTGCATCAGGGTTGCCGTAGACCAACAGGCTGCTGGCGATGATCCCACCGTAGATGAAAACGAGGCTCGGGAGGATGAGCGCGACGCCCAACAACAGATCGCGCCCCAAGCGTTTGCGATCGAAGCTGATAAAATCGAGCAGCGTGATGCCCTCGCGCCCGTGCAAGCCACCACAGGAGACCAAGGCAGCCCGCGTCGATCAAACTGCCGTATGCCGGCAGCCAAGCCCCTGCGTCGCGCCAGGGCGTTGCCGAACCGTGCGCTGCATAAATGGCCGCAACCAGGCCCTGCGCGGCAACAGCGAACGCCGAGCGCGCGAACAACATCAAGGCGGGGCCGGACCATGTCAGCACGCCGGCAGATCGCCGCTCGAGAATGGCGGCACGGGAGTTCGGGACTGTGGCTTCGCTCATGATCGGCTTCCGAACGCTACGGTGGAAACGAGTTCAGCCAATTCCGGTTTCTGGAGTGAAAGCAGAATGTGTCGAGCCGGCCATGAGCAAAACATCATCACCGAGGGCGGCTCACATCTCCTCGATGGCGTCGGCAATGTAGCCGCCGGTCTGACGCTTCCACAGTCGGGCATAGAGCCCGTCGCGTTCCAACAGCGCCGATGGTTTTCCCTCCTCGACGATGCGGCCTTTGTCGAGGACGACGATCCGGTCCATCCTGGCAATGGTCGACAGGCGATGGGCGATGGCGATCACGGTCTTGCCCTCCATCAGAACCGCGAGCTTGGACTGGACCGCCGCCTCGGCTTCGCTGTCCAGTGCGGACGTCGCCTCATCGAGAACCAGGATTGGCGCATCCTTGAGCAACACCCGGGCGATCGCGACGCGTTGGCGCTGGCCGCCGGAAAGCTTCACGCCGCGATCGCCGACGAAAGCGTCGTAGCCGGTGCGGCCTTCAGCATCTCTGAGATCGGCGATGAAGCCGTCGGCCTCGGCCAGCATCGCGGCGTGCTCCAACGTCTCCGGCGGGGCATCGGGCCGGCCGTAGCGGATGTTGTCGCCGACGGAGCGATGCAGCAGCGAGACGTCCTGGGTGACGACGCCGATGCTCTCCCGAAGGCTGGCCTGGGTCACGCTGCGGAGATCCTGTCCATCGATCAGGATCGCGCCGCCCTTCAGCTCGAAGAACCTTAGGAGCAGGCTGACAAGGGTCGACTTGCCGGCCCCGGAGAGGCCGACGAGCCCGACCTTCTCGCCTGCGCGCACGGTGAGCGACAGGTCTTCGATCACCCTTTGGCCCTCGCGGTATTCGAACTGGATGTTCTTGAACTCGACTTCGCCGGCCGTGACGTCGAGCGGGTTGGCGTTCGGCGCGTCTTTTGTAGTCGGCGGCGTCGTCACGACCGGCATTGCGTCGCGGATGGTGCCCACCGCCTGGAAAATCTGCTGGCCCATCTGCAGGAAGGCACGGGAGTTGGCATTGAGCCGCTGAACGATGGCGATCGATGCGGCGAACTGGCCAATCGTGACAAAGCCGGCGACAAATCCCCAGAGCCCTATGGCAACGTTGGTGAGAAAGAGCGCAACATTGAGCAGGACGACGCCCACGTCGGTCGTCAGATAGATGCGCCTTTCGCGCTGCTGGGTCTCGATGGCGTTTTCCATGACGGTGCGCATTGCGCCCGCCTCGCTGTCTTCCGCCGCAAACAGCTTGACCATCTGGATGTTGCTGTAGAGGTCGGTCATGGCGCCGACAACAAGGCTGCGCCCCCGCGTCGAGCGGCGCGAGCGTTCGGAATATTGGGGCACCGCCACCACCGCAATGGCGATGTTGGCGGCGATCCAGACGAACACCGGAAGCGCCAGCGGCCAGGATACCGCGCCAAGCAGAACGAGCGAACCGACGAGCTGCACCAGAAATAGCGGTATTCTGTAAAAGGCCACGACGATCTGCTGCTGCACGGCGGATGCGACTTGCGAAATGCGCGACGCAACCTGACCTGCGAAGAGATCGTGGAAGAAGGCAAGGTCCTGGCGTTCCACCGCCTTGTGGCCCTGCCATTGCATCGCCGCCGGCATGCATACGGCCACCGTCTGCGAGTTCAGCGCATTGCCCAGGAAGATGAGCAACGGCAGCACGGGGAAGACCAGCACGCCGAGCACGACCAGCGTCGGCCAGTCCTCGTGCAGGAAAACCGCCGCGCCCTTCGCGCTCACCCCGTCGACGACGAACGAGGCCCCCCAGATCGTCGCAAGGTTGATCCCCTCGATCGCCATCATCAAGACGGTAATGGCCGCAAGAGTGCCGCGGAACATCCTCGCGAAATGCAGGAGCAGCGCAAACGGCCCGCTCGCTGGCAGCGGCCCGGGTGAAATATCCAGCGGACGGATGAGCGTCTCAAAGGGGCGGTAAATGAAATCGGAGAACGTCATGGCGGCGCAAAGGGCGGATGGAAAGACAGGATGTGACAAAAATCGCCGTATTTAAACACGGATCGTGTTCGACGGGAAAACCCACGATTGACGCACTTCAGGCGGGCAGGTGCTCGATGCCATGGCCTGGTCGTCAACTGGCCAAATCCCGACATCTGGGCTCGCTCAAGCCTCAGCCTTTCGATTTCGTGAAGCAGCTGCCATTGTGCAGCGCGGAAAATCTTTCTAGACAGGCGGCGCATGTCATTGAAGCGCACCTTGTCCGACGAGATTGATACGGCGCGCTTCCAAGTCTTGTTTGTACATGTCGTGACCCAAGACCACTACCGGTTTGGGCGTGCATTAGGAGTGCCGATGCTTCGCGGACTTTACGACTGGACCTTGTCGCTGGCGGCCAGCAAATCGGCCGAATGGTGGCTGGCCTTCATCGCCTTCGTCGAGAGCTCGGTGTTCCTGGTGCCGGCCGACGTGCTCTATCTGCCGATGGCGCTTTCGCGGCCGGATCGCGCCTATCGTTACGCGCTGGTCGCCACCGTCGCCTCGGTGCTGGGCGGCATCGCCGGCTGGTTCATCGGGCACTACGCCTATGACGCGGTGGCGCGGCCGATCCTCGAATTTTACGGCAAATATGACGAGTTCGAGGCGATGCGCGTCTCGTCGGGTGTTGGCTTCATCATCCTGATGCTGGTCACCTCCGGCCTCGCCCATCTGCCGCCGATCAAGGTGGTGACAATCCTGTCCGGCGTCATCGGCGTTCCTTTGCTGCTGTTCATCGTGCTGGCAATCGTTGCGCGCGGAGCTCGCTTCCTGTTTCTCGCCTGGCTCTTGCGCCGCTATGGCGAGCCGATCCGCCACTTCATCGAAAAGCGCCTTGGCCACATTGCGGGCGCCGGCGCCGCTGCCCTGATTTTGCTCTATATCGTCGTCAAATACGCCGTCTGAACGGCATCGAACCGAATGGACTGAGTCCGATGACAGCGACCGTGAATGCCGATACCGGACGCCAGCGGCTGCGCACCGCCCTGTTCCTCGCCGTCGCCATGGCCGCCACAGTCGGCTCGGCGCTGGCCTTCCAGTATGTTGGCGGCTACATCCCTTGCAAGCTCTGCCTCGAGCAGCGCACCCCTTACTATGCCGGCGTGCCCTTGATGCTGCTGGCGGTGCTTGCGTCGGCCTTTAAGGCGCCCGCCTGGATAAGCCGTGGCCTGCTGGCCATTGGCGGCCTGCTGATGCTCTACGGCCTCTATCTCAGCGTTTATCACTCCGGCGTCGAATGGGCGTGGTGGCCGGGCCCGACCGATTGCACCGCAGCCGCCGGACCGGTGGACACCGGCGGCAAGGGCGTGCTCGACGCGCTCGACAAATTCGTCCCGCCCTCCTGCGACAAGGCGGCGCTCCGCATCCTCGGCCTGTCCTTGGCCGGCTGGAACGCCATCGCCAGCTTTGTCCTGGCAGTCGTAGCCTTCCGCAGCGCCTTTGCCCGCGATTGAGCGGTTCACCCTTGCGCCGACGCGAGATTATTCAAGAATTCGGCAGGCTGAGTCGTATCAAGTGATTATCGAGAACCGGAGCGGAGCGTACTAAAGTACGTGAGCACCGGCCTACGCCAGCCGTAGCCTTAACTACCACACCACGACCGCTCATAAATGCTTCGGCCGGCGAAGGCCGGAAGCGCAGAAAATCGCTTCAGACGGCCAGCCTCCCGAATTATCGGATGATCTCAAGGCTCCAGTTCGACATCCCAGTACAGATAATCCATCCAGCTTTCGTGCAGATGGTTGGGCGGGAACAGCCGGCCGTTATTATGCAAATCATGCACCGTCGGCTGGTAGGGCTTCTGCAGCGGCCACATCTTGGCGTGGGCCGGCATCATGCCGCCCTTCCTCAGATTGCAGGGCGAGCAGGCAGCGACGACATTCTCCCAGGTCGTGGCGCCGCCGCGATGGCGCGGAATGACATGGTCGAACGTCAGATCGTCCGGCGTGCCGCAATATTGGCACTGGAAACGGTCGCGCAGGAAGACGTTGAACCGGGTAAACGCCGGATGCCTCGACGGCTTCACGTAGGCCTTCAGGCTGACGACACTCGGCAGCTTCATCGAAAAGGTCGGCGAAGAGACGGCGTGTTCGTATTCGGCGACGATGTTCACCCTCTCGAGGAACACCGCCTTGATGGCATCCTGCCAGGACCAGAGCGACAGGGGGTAATAGCTGAGCGGACGGTAATCCGCATTCAGCACCAGCGCTGGAAGCCCATCCGGAGATACGGCAACCGTCACGTCGTTGACCTCCTTCACCCTAGAACCGGTCGACGCGGATACTGTAAGCCCGACATGACAGGGATGTGAAGCGGATTGTCGATCATGCCGGGTCTCAAAAACGCATGATTTCAATGCTTTTTTGCGGATTCAGGCCGGAGGCGCGGCATCCCTGCCCTTCAATTCGCGATAATAAGCCCAGAAAAGCCGCGATGCGACACCGCGCCACGGGCTCCATGATTCGGCAAGCTGGATCAGCATTTTCTCCGGCGGACGCGGGTCGATGCCGAGCGCATGGCCGACCGCGCTCTGCAAAGCAACGTCGCGCGCCGGAAAGATATCTGGGTGTCCGGCGGCAAACAAAAGGTAGACTTCAGCCGTCCACGGGCCGATGCCTGGCACCTTGGTCATGGCTGCGATCGCCTCCGTCGCATCGAGTTGGCAGAGGTGATCGAGGTCGAGCCCGTCGGCCACCGCCTGGGCGACGGCAATCAGGCCGCGCTGCTTGGGCCGCGACAGCCCGACCTCGCGGAAGACCGCCTCATCGGCGGCTAGTATCGCCTGCGGCGTCAGCGGATCGAGCAGTTTCGTCAGCCGGCCGAAGATGGCATCGGCGCTCGCGCGGGACACTTGTTGCGAAACGACGATCGAGGCAAGGCTCCTGAAGCCCGGCTCCGACAGCCTGAGCGGCACCTCGCCGGCCATGCCGCGCACCTTGTCCAGGCGCGGATCTAGCAGGCACAGCGCGTCCAGGCCTTCTACAATGTCGTCAAGGTTGGCGATGCGTTGCATGTCTGCTTGTTCCAAAATCAAAAGTGCCGCACACGCTTCGTCACGCGTCCCTCTGGACGCGCGACGCTGCCGGCGCAAAGTAGCAATTGGCGAAAGCGCCGCACAACCCGATTGCCGCCGGACAATGACACTGCTGACATTCCGCTTCGCGCCGAGCCCGAATGGCGAATTGCATCTCGGCCACGCCTATTCGGCACTGCTCAACCAGGCAATGGCCAAGGCGGCGGGCGGACGCCTGCTGCTGCGCATCGAGGACATCGACACGACACGCTGCACGCCGGAATTCGAGGCGGGCATTTTTCGCGACCTGAAATGGCTGGGGCTTGGCTGGGAGGAACCGGTGCGCCGCCAGTCCGAGCATTTTGCCGAATATCAGGCTATGCTCGAGCGTCTGATCGAAGAGGAGCTTGTCTATCCAGCCTTCATGAGCAGAAGTGAGATCCGCGCCTTCATCGCCGACAGCGAAAAGCGCGGTCGCGACTGGCCGCGCGACCCGGACGGCGTGCCCCTCTATCCCGCCGCCGACAAGGCGCTGCCGGCGAGCGAGCGTAAGCGGCGCATCGTCGAAGGTGCACCATTTGCCTGGCGGCTAGACGTCGATGCGGCAATGGCGCGGGTCGGCAGGGACCTGACATGGGCCGAATACACGGACGAGACGCTCTCCGAGGCGCGTCGTGTCGAAGCCCATCCGCAGGATTGGGGCGACGTGGTCGTGGCGCGCCGCGAAATCCCGACCAGCTATCATCTCGCGGTCACCATGGACGACGCGCTGCAGGGCGTCAGCCATGTCGTGCGCGGCCAGGACCTTTATTCCGCGACCAGCGTGCAGCGGCTGCTTCAGCAACTGCTTGGCCTGCCGCAGCCGGCCTATTTTCACCATCGCTTGATCCTCGGCCCGGATGGACGAAAACTGTCGAAGAGTCTTGGCGATACCGGCCTTGCCGCCCAGCGTAAGGCGGGCGCCTCGCCCGACGATGTCAGGCGGCTGGTCGGTCTTTAGACCGGTGAGCCGACGGCCATCAACGGCGCTCCTTCAATTCAAATGACTCTATGGATCAACCGTTTGGTTTTGCTTGCCGGCCCGAACGGCATTAAGCAATCGCCGCAGTCGATCCCTCACCCGAATTCACCGCGGCCTCCGGAAAATGCACAGCCTCAAGCGGTTCATCCCCGCCTCTTTCGTCGTCCTGTGGGCGACCGGCTTCATCGGCGCGCGCTATGCCATGCCGTGGGCGGAGCCTTTTACTTTCCTGGCTGCGCGCTTTGTCCTGGCCGCAATCTTGCTTGTCGCGTTGATGGCCGCGCTTGGTTCGAGCCGCGCCACCCGCGACGAGGCGCTGCACGCGGCCGGCGCCGGCATCCTGATGCATGGGGTCTATCTCGGCGGCGTGTTCTGGGCCATCCACCGGGGCATGCCCGCAGGGCTTTCAGCCCTGATCGTCGGCCTGCAGCCGCTGATCACGGCAGTGCTCGCCGGCCGGCTTCTGGGCGAGGCCATCCTGCCGCGTCACTGGGCCGGTCTCGGCCTCGGGTTGATCGGCGTGGTAATCGTGCTCTGGCCGAAGCTCGGCGCGCTCGGCGGCGGCGTGACCGCCGAAACATTGGGCGCCTCGCTGGTCTCCGTACTCGGCATGAGCGCCGGCACGATCTGGCAGAAGCGTTTCGCCTCCGGCGGCGATCTGGTGGCTGCCACGTTCTGGCAATATGTCGGCGGCGCATCGGTGATGGCTCTGGCCTCGCTCGCCTTCGAGACCCGAACGGTGATCGTCAACGGCGAACTGATCTTCGCCACGGCCTGGCTCGTGCTGGTGCTGTCGATCGGTGCCATCTTCCTGTTGATGGTAATGATCCGCGACGGCGAGATGTCGAAGGTCGCCTCGCTGTTTTACCTCGTGCCGGCCGTCACCGCGGTCATCGCCTGGGCATTGTTCGGCGAGCAGCTGAGCCCACTCCAGATCGCCGGCATGGCCATCGCGACGCTCGGCGTCGGGCTGGCGACGGCTCAGCCACCGACGCGGGCGCGCGCCTCCAAATAGCGGCTGATCGCGGCGTTGAGCTCGCCGCCGAGGATGAAGATCGCCGAGACGATGTAGAGGAAGACAACGGCGATCATGATCGAGGCGAGGCCGGCATAGGTCGTCACATAGGACGAGAAATGGTCGAGATAGGCGGCGAAGATGGTCGACCCGATGAGCCAGCCGACCAGCGTGAAGATAATGCCAGGCACGATCGAAACGAACCGGCGCTTGCCGGCCGGCAACCAGAAATGCACGGCGAACAGGCCGCCGATGATGACGACCGAGGCGATGACGTAACGCCAGAGGGTGATCGTGCCCATATAGGGTTTTATCCATTCAAGATGAGATTCGGCCAGCCGCGCCAGCAATGGCGCAAAGACCAGCAGCACGCTGATCGCCAAAAACCCGGCCGTCGCGATCAGCACGAAGATGATGCTCTGCACCCGCCGGTAGATGATGCCGCGCGTTTCTGAGACACGATAGGCGCGGTTGAGCGAGGTGCGCAGCGCCTCGATGCCGTTCGAGGCGAAGTATCCGGCAAGCACGATACCGTAGGTCAACAGGTCGCTGCGCCTGACGGTAAGCACGTTGAGCACTTCGCGCGCGATCGGTTTGGCGATCTGCTCGGGCCATGTGTCGAACACAAGGTGCACGGCGGTGTCGGCGAAAGCCTGCGCGCCGAAAAAACTCGCCAGCGTCGTGGCGAAGATCAGGAAAGGAAAAAGCGCCATCAGCGCGGTGATCGCCAGATGGCTGGCCATTGCCCAGCCGTCGTCGGTGTTGAAATGGCCGAGCGCGTCGTAGAGCACGCGTTTGAGGGCTACGATCTTCCGCAACAAGAACCGCGTTCCCTTCGATTGTCCCGACGCCGCGAATATGGGAAGGGTTTGCGGCAAATGACAACCCTCGGTCAAACCACCATTCCTCCCGAAGAAGAGTTGCGCACCATCATTGTCACCGGTGCCTCTTCCGGAATAGGCGCCTATTGCGCCCATGCTCTTAAGAAGGAAGGCTGGCGGGTGTTCGCAACGGCCCGAAAGCCGGAAGATATCGCTGCGCTCGAGGCCGACGGCATCGACGCCTTTTATCTGGACTACACCGAGCCCGGATCGATCGAGGCGCTGGTGGCGTCGGTGCTGGAGCGGACCGGCGGCCGGCTCGATGCCCTTTTCAACAACGGCGCCTACGGGCAGCCCGGTGCCGTCGAGGATCTGCCGGTCGAGGCTTTGCGGCAGCAGTTCGAGGCCAATGTCTTTGGCTGGCATGACCTCACTCGTCGTGTCGTACCGGTGATGCGCCGCCAGGGTCATGGCCGTCTCGTTCATTGCTCGTCGATCCTCGGCCTCGCGCCGTTGCCTTTCCGTGGCGCTTACTCGGCATCGAAGCACGCCGTCGAGGGGCTGATGCTGTCCCTCTATCAAGAACTGCTCGGCAGCGGCATCCATGTTTCGCTGATCGAGCCGGGGGCGGTGAAATCGAAGATCGCCAGCAACAGCCTCCCCTGGTTCCTGGCGAACATCGATCACGAGAACTCAGTCCATCGCCTCGCCTATGCAGTGCAACTCAAACGGCTGCGGGCCGGCGGCAGCACATCGCGGCTGAAGCCCGGGCCGGAGGTGGTTTATGCCGCCTTGCGCCATGCGCTTCTGTCGCGGCGCCCGCGCCCGCATTATGTGGTAACAGTGCCGGCCAGGACCGGCGCGATCCTTAAACGCATCCTGCCGTCATCGGTACTTTACCGTCTGCTCGCCAAACGGGCCTGAACGCAATCCAACTGGAACACACCATGGCAACCGTCTTCAACATCCTCGCTGTTCTCGTTATGGTCGCCGTGGTGATCGTGCTGATCCGCGGCCTCATCAACCTGATGCGCGGCGGCTCCAGCATGACCTCCAACAAGCTGATGCAGACGCGCGTGCTGTTGCAGTTCGTGGCCTTGGTGCTGATCATGCTGGCGGTGTATTTCACCCGTAAGTGACGCACCGGCCGGCAGCCGGGAGGTAACCCGTGGTCAAGCTCAACAAGATCTACACCCGCACCGGCGACGATGGCACCACCGGCCTCGGTTCTGGTGAGCGGCGGCTGAAATCCGACCTTCGCATCGACGCCTACGGCACGGTCGACGAGGCAAATGCCTGCATCGGCATGGCTCGCATCCATACAGCGGCGGTAAATCCGGCGATCGATGCGATGCTCGGCCGCATCCAGAACGATCTTTTCGATCTCGGCGCCGATCTGGCAGTCCCCGATAATGGCAAGCCGCTCGACTACGAGCCGTTGCGCATCATCGCCTCGCAGACCGACCGCATCGAACAGGACATCGACCTCCTCAACAAGGACCTCGAGCCGCTCAAATCCTTCGTGCTCAACGGCGGTACGCCGGCAGCGGCTGCCCTTCACCTCGCCCGCACGGTGGCCCGCCGCGCCGAGCGCATCATGGTGGCGCTGTCACAAGATCCAGACGAGCACGTCAACCGCGAGGCGATAAGATACATCAACCGTGTCTCGGACTTTCTGTTCGTCGCCGCACGCGCGGTCAATGACAATGGAAATGCCGACGTGCTATGGATTCCCGGCAAGAACCGCTGAATCCGCCGGAAGCGGGAGAGGCCCGATGTTCATCCCGCTTTACGACACCAACCGGCTGCGGCACATCAAGCTGCAATATGTGACGATCAGCCTGATCGCGCTCAATGTATTGATCTATTTTGTAACAACACTTGGCGGCGAGGACTTCGCCAACGCCGCGGTATTGGGCCTCGGCTTCATCCCGTCGGTTGTGCATGACAGCGTCGAGCTCGCTCCGCAATTTGTCGTCATTCCGGAGAGCCTGAGCTATCTGACCTATTCCTTCCTGCACGCGGATATCTTCCACCTCGGCGGCAACATGCTGTTCCTGTGGGTGTTCGGCGACAATGTCGAGGATGCGCTCGGCCATGTCCGCTATCTCGTCTTCTACCTGCTTTGCGCCATTTCCGGCGCTTTCTTCCAGGGCTTGGTGGCCTGGGATTCGCAAGTGCCGCTGATCGGCGCGTCGGGCGCCATCGCCGGTGTCGTCGCCGCCTATCTGATCCTTTATCCGCGGGTGAAGGTATGGGTGCTGGTCTTCGCCCGCATCCCGTTGCGCATCCCGGCCTTCATCCCGCTCATCCTGTGGATTCTGTTCCAGATCTTCATGTTTGCCCAGGGTGGCGAGGACCAGGTCTCCTGGGCCTGCCACATCGGCGGCATCATCGCCGGAGCCGTGCTGGTGCTTGTCTTGCGCAGCCGCGGCGTGCCGCTACTCGCCGGCGCCGACGAGGAGCCAGCCGTAGTCGCCGGGCCGGCGCCTATTGCCGTGGAGCCGCCGGCAAGCGATCTGCCGCCCGCCCAGCCGGCGCCGCGCTGGGGCCGGGGAAGCGTTTCCGGGCCGGACTGAACCGATTTGAATGCTTTGCCGAGGATCCGAGTGCGCCCCGGATATTGACGGGCGGGGTCGCCGCAACTACGGAAGCGCCACCCTACTGGCGTGGCGAGACCAGAATTCCGTCCGGAATGTCGGCTTTCGACAACTCTGAAGAGGTGCACGCTGCTATAGCGCGCCCGACGAGCGTGAAGAGACTATCGTGAAAGAGGTGACAGGCAAATGAAGATCCTTGTGCCCGTGAAGCGGGTTGTGGATGCGAACGTCAAGGTCCGGGTGAAGGCGGACGGTTCGGCGGTGGAACTCGCCAACGTCAAAATGGCGATGAACCCGTTCGACGAGATCGCGGTGGAAGAGGCGATCCGGCTGAAGGAAGCTGGCAAGGCCGAAGAGATCATCGTCGTGTCGATCGGGCCGCAGCAGGCACAGGAGACCTTGCGCACGGCGCTCGCCATGGGCGCCGACCGCGCCATCCTGGTCAAGACCGACGAGCAGACTGAGCCGCTGGGCGTCGCCAAGGTGCTGAAGGGGGTCGTAGAGGCAGAACAGCCCGGCCTGGTCATTCTCGGCAAGCAGGCGATCGACGATGATTCCAACCAGACCGGCCAGATGCTGGCTGCACTTCTCGGGTGGGCGCAGGGCACCTTCGCCTCCAAGATCGTGCTCGACGGTGACAAGGCCACGGTGACGCGCGAGGTCGATGGCGGCCTGCAGACGCTGGAACTGAAGATGCCGGCAATCGTCACGGCCGATTTGCGGCTGAACCAGCCACGCTACGCGTCGCTGCCCAACATCATGAAGGCCAAGAAGAAGCCGCTCGACGAGAAGAGCCCTGCCGACTACGGCGCCGACGTCAAGCCGCGGCTGAAAGTGATCAAGACCGAGGAGCCGGGCGGCCGCAAGGCGGGCGTTAAGGTCAAGAGCGTCGCCGAACTGGTAGACAAGCTGAAAAACGAAGCCGGCGTGCTGTAAGGCCAGGAAGGGACAACAAAAATGACAATTCTTCTGATTGCCGAACACGACAACGCGACGCTTTCCGGCCAGACCGCGAAGGCGCTTTCCGCGGCGCTGCAGATCGGTTCGGACGTGCATGTGCTGGTTGCCGGCAAGGGCGCCAAGCCGGCAGCGGACGCCGCCGCCAAGCTCAAGGGCGTCACCAAGGTGCTGCTCGCCGACGCCGACGAACTGACCGAGCGTCTCGCCGAACCGCTGGCGGCGCTCGTCATTTCGCTTGCTGAGCCATACGACACGATCATTGCGCCGGCGACCTCGTCGGGCAAGAACGTCTCGCCGCGCGTCGCGGCCCTGCTCGATGTCGCCCAGATATCGGAAATCATCGAAGTCGTGTCGCCCGACATCTTCAAGCGGCCGATCTATGCCGGCAACGCCATCCAGACCGTGCAGTCGAGCGACGCCAAGAAGGTCATCACCGTGCGCACTGCTTCCTTTCAGGCAGCACCCGAGGGCGGTTCCGCGCCGGTCGAGACGGTTCAGGCGGCAGCCAATCCCGGCCTGTCGAGCTTTGTCGAGAACAAGCTGTCCGAGACCGACCGCCCGGAGCTGACCTCGGCCAGGATCATCATTTCGGGCGGCCGTGCGCTGGGCTCCTCCGAGAAGTTCCAGGAAGTCATCCTGCCGGTCGCAGACAAGCTCGGTGCGGCTGTCGGCGCATCTCGCGCCGCGGTCGATGCCGGCTATGCGCCGAACGACTGGCAGGTCGGCCAGACCGGCAAGGTGGTGGCGCCCGATCTTTATATTGCCGTCGGCATCTCCGGCGCCATCCAGCACCTTGCCGGCATGAAGGATTCAAAGGTCATCGTCGCCATCAACAAGGACGAGGAAGCGCCGATCTTCCAGGTCGCCGACTACGGCCTCGTCGGCGACCTCTTCGTCATTCTGCCGGAACTGCAAAAGGCGCTTTGACGCCCTCTGCCAAAGCGTATTAAATTCTGCGGGGTGGGGTAGACGAAGTCGCCCCGCCCTTTTAGTTTGCACTGCACAAAAAGCAGGCCGCAAAGGCCTTGACGGGATCGGGTAATGAGCAAGATCGAGACGATCGGCATCATCGGCGCGGGCCAGATGGGTGGCGGCATCGCCCATGTATCGGCGCTGGCGGGCTACAAGGTGCTGGTTTACGACATTTCGCCCGACCGCATCGAAAAGGGCATTGCTACGGTCAGCGGCAACATGGCCCGTCAGGTCGGCTCCGGCAAACTTGAGGAAAAGCTGCGCAACGAGGCGATGGCGCGCATTTCCGCGGCGCCGGCCATGGCCGACCTTGCGGGCGCCGATCTGGTGATCGAAGCGGCGACCGAAGACGAGACAGTCAAACGCAAGATCTATGCTCAGCTCTGCCCGCAGCTCAACCCCGAGGCCATCCTGGCGACGAACACCTCGTCGATCTCGATCACCCGGCTGGCTTCGCAGACCGACCGCCCGGAACGCTTCATCGGCATACATTTCATGAACCCGGTTCCGGTGATGAAGCTGGTCGAGCTGGTGCGCGGCATCGCCACCGAGGACCAGACCTTCGAGGCAGCAAAAACCTATGTGAAGCAGCTCGACAAGACGATCACCGTCTCGGAGGATTTCCCGGCCTTCATCGTCAACCGCATCCTGCTGCCGATGATCAACGAGGCGATCTACACGCTCTATGAAGGTGTCGGCTCGGTCGACGCCATCGATACCGCCATGAAGCTCGGCGCCAACCATCCGATGGGGCCGCTGCAGCTTGCCGACTTCATCGGGCTGGATACCTGCTTGTCGATCATGCAGGTGCTGCATGACGGCCTGTCGGATTCGAAATACCGCCCCTGCCCGCTGCTGGTCAAATATGTCGAGGCCGGTTGGCTCGGCCGCAAGACCGGGCGCGGCTTCTACGACTATCGCGGCGAGCATCCCGTTCCGACGCGCTGATCGCCACCGCTACCAGCGCACGAAAAGCCGTCCGCCGACCGCCCCGAGCGCGGCAAGGCCGGCGATCGCGATCGTATACCAGGTGCCGACGAAAAGCGGCGAATCGTCGAAGCAATGCGCTGCATAGAAGGTCGCCGCCAGCCCGCCGGCAAGCAGGCCCGCGGTCGCACCGGCAAGCACCGGCCTTGTTGGCGCGCCATGGCGCAGCACCGCGAGAAAGACGGCAAGCGGGCCGATGCCGATCAACGGAATGAAGGTCAGGCAGATGACCATGTTCGTGCCGACCAGGCGCGTGCCCCAGTCGGACACAGGCACGACGAGGAGTTCGAGAATCACGGCCATAATCACCAGCAGCGGCGCGGCGATCATCCAGCTCGCCGCCCGCCCTGTCGATGCACCGGGCGTCGACAGCGCGCGGACGAGGGCAAAGGCGCTGACGGCTAGAGCAATCGTGAAGACGAATTTGGACAGGAACCGCATCGTGTGCATGGCAAATGCGATGTCGGGACGTGGGCCGATCGTCAGCCAGAAAACCGCGGCCGCGATCACGATGGCCGCGCCGGTTGCAAGCAACCAGGCGGCGCCCAGCGGCAGCGCCTTGCTGCGGACATCGGCATCGAGCGCCTTGATAAGATCTTCGGTCCTCATGCTATTCCCGCCCCGCCCCGAACCGTTTGGCAATGGCGGCAAGCCCGCGGTGTAGTGACACCCGCACAGCCGTCTCGCTGATGCCGAATTTCGCCGCCGTCTCGCCGATCGAACGGCCTTCGACCGACACGGCCGAGACGACCGAACGCTGCGCCGGCGACAGGCAGTCGAGTGCCCGGTTGACGTCGCGCTCGCTGATCGTCTCCGATTCCGGCTCGGCAAAGGTCTCGGCGATTTCGTCGATCTCGATCTCGATCCGCCGGCCGCGCCGCCGGAACGCATCGATCAGCTTGAAGCGGGCTATTGCATAAACCCAAGGCAGCACCGGCGCATCATGGCGCCAGGTATGTCGTTTCACATGAATGGCCAGCAAGGTTTCCTGCACGACGTCCTCGGGATCGACCCCGCCCTGCACGATCTTGCGCCGGGCAAAGCCACGAACGAGGGCGGCGATCCGGTGCAGAAAGTCGGCATAGGCCCTTTCGTCTCCGGCGATTGCGGCCCGCAGCAGCCGGGAAAGCTCGGCTTCGTCCTTGCCGCTCACAAGAGTTCACTCCCCGATATTCGCGTCTCGGCGCTGGTTTGTTACGTGGCCGGCGAAATAATGTCCAAGGCAAATTAGCTGGGCATCACGAAAGTTTGCTCCTTTTGAGCGATTGAGCGGGCCAGCAATGTTGACTGCGCTAGTCATGTATTGATAGGTGCAGCATACCAAACCAAAGACCATCGAAATCGAGGACGATGCCATGAAATATGCTCTTTCCGCCCTTGCCGGTGCGACAGCACTTGCAATCAGCCTGATCGCCGGCCCGGCGTTAGCCGAGGACGAGGGCATCGTCGTCTACAACGCCCAGCACGAAAACCTGACCAAGGCCTGGGCGGAAGGATTCACCAAGGAAACCGGCATCAAGGTCACCGTCCGGAACGGCGGCGACAGCGATTTCTCCAATCAGATCGTTGCTGAGGGGTCCTCTTCGCCAGCTGATGTGTTCCTGACGGAAAACTCACCGGCCATGGTGCTGGTCGAGACAGCCGGCCTGTTCGCGCCGGTCAACGCCGAGACGCTGGCCCAGGTTCCGCAGGAGTACCAGCCGGCGAGCGGCAAATGGGTCGGCGTTGCCGCGCGCAGCACCGTCTTTGCCTACAACAAGACCAAGCTGACCGCCGACCAGCTGCCCAAATCGCTGCTCGATCTCGCCGATCCGAGCTGGAAGGGCCGTTGGGCCGCTTCGCCCTCCGGCGCCGATTTCCAGGCGATCGTCAGCGCCTTGCTGCAGCTCAAGGGTGAGACTGCCACGGCCGACTGGCTGAAGGCGATGAAAGAGAATTTTACCGCCTACAAGGGCAACAGCACGGTGATGAAGGCGGTCAATGCCGGCGAGGTCGAAGGCGGCGTGATCTATCACTACTACTACTACGGCGATCAGGCCAAGACCGGCGAGAACAGCAAGAATGTCGAGTTGCACTATTTCAAGCACGAGGACCCCGGCGCTTTCGTCTCGGTTTCCGGCGGCGGTGTGCTGGCCTCGAGCAAGCACCCGAAGGAAGCCCAGGCTTTCCTGAAATGGGTCACCGGCAAGGGCGGCCAGGACGTGCTGAAAACCGGCGATTCGTTCGAATACGCAGTCGGCAAGGGCGCCGAGTCCAATCCGAAGCTGGTGCCGCTGGCCGATCTGCAGGCGCCGAAAGTCGACCCGACGGCGCTGAACTCGAAAAAGGTGACCGACCTGATGACGGCGGCCGGCTTGCTTTAGCCGGCGTTCGTCCTAAAAGGGCAACCGACTGCGCTCCTGTGGGAATTCGCTTTCCGCGGGAGCGCTCTGTTTTCAAAATGGCATTTGCCCATGACCACAAGCTGCTCGCCACATTGTCGGCCGCCGATCGTTTCCGCCTCCGGGCGGACCCGGCGCAACGTCTGATCTGATGCAGTCTGCGATCGATCTCGCACCTTCAGGCTTGCCGGCCGACACCACGGCCGTGCGGGCACGTCGTTGGTCGGTCTCATGGATTGCGTTGGCTGCCGTCTTTGTCTCGCTTTTCGCGCTGCTGCCGCTTGCCTTCATCGTCTGGGTGGCGGTGCAGACCGGCTGGGAAACGGTGGCGGCGCTGGTGTTCAGGCCGCGCGTCGGCGAGCTTCTGGTCAACACCAGCCTGCTGGTGGTGCTGGCGGTGCCGATCTCGATCGTGCTGTCGGTGGCGCTGGCTTGGCTGACGGAGCGCAGCGATCTGCCGGGTGCCCGCTTATGGGCCTGGCTGTCGGTGGCGCCGCTCGCCATTCCCGCCTTCGTCCACAGTTACGCCTGGATCACCATGGTGCCCAGACTGCACGGCCTGTGGGCCGGCGTGCTTGTGTCCGTCATCGCCTATTTCCCCTTCCTTTATCTGCCGGTGGCGGCGGCATTGCGCCGGCTCGATCCCGCTCTCGAAGATGCAGCGGCAGCCCTTGGTCTCGGCCCGTGGCGCGTGTTCAGGCGTGTCGTGCTGCCGCAGCTCCGGCTCGCCATTTGCGGTGGCTCCCTGCTGGTCGGCCTGCATCTCCTGGCCGAATACGGGCTCTACGTGTTCATCCGCTTCGATACATTCACCACCGCGATCGTCGACCAGTTTCAGTCGACCTTCAACGGTCCCGCCGCCAACATGCTGGCCGGCGTGCTGGTGACCTGCTGCTTCGTGCTGCTCGGGCTGGAGGTGCTGGTGCGCGGCGAGGAGCGCTATGCCCGCGTCGGCTCGGGTGCTGCGCGCCACCAGCAGCGCACGAGCCTTGGGCGCGCCACCATTCCTTGCCTGCTGCTGCCCGCTGTTACCACGCTGCTGGCGCTCGGGGTGCCGTTCGTCACTATCGGTCGCTGGCTCATGGCCGGCGGCGCCGATATCTGGCGGCTCGACGAGATCGGCCTGGCGCTTGGCCAGACACTGTTCCTGGCGATTGCAGGCGCGCTGCTCGCCACCGTCGCGGCAATGCCGATGGCGTGGATTTCGATCCGCGCGCCGGGAAGGCTGCAACGCGTCCTGGAGGGCTGCAACTATATCGTCGGCGCGTTGCCCGGGGTTGTCATCGCCCTGGCGCTGGTCACCATCGCCGTGCGTATCGCCATGCCGCTCTACCAGACCCTGTTCACCATCCTGGTCGCCTATGCGCTGATGTTCCTGCCGCGCGCTCTGATTAGCCTCAGGGCGTCGATCGCACAGGCGCCGGTCGAGCTCGAACGCGCCGCCTCCAGCCTCGGCCGGTCGCCGCTCAAGGCGCTGTGGTCGACGACCATCCGCCTGTCGGCGCCGGGTGCCGCGGCCGGCATGGCATTGGTCGCGCTCGGCATCATGAACGAGTTGACCGCAACCCAGATGCTGGCGCCCAACGGCACCCGCACGCTGGCCATGGCGTTCTGGTCCTATAGCGGCGAGATCGACTATGCGTCGGCGGCGCCTTATGCCTTGATCATGGTGGCGATGTCGCTGCCTTTGACCTGGCTGCTCTACGTCCAGTCGAAGCGGATGGCCGGGCGATGAGCTTTCTCGAGCTGAGCGGCATCCACAAGCACTACGGCCCCGTGGCAGCACTTGCCGGCGTCGACCTCAGCGTGGCCAGCGGCAGCCGTACGGCGATCGTCGGGCCATCCGGTTGTGGCAAGACCACCTTGCTGCGGCTGATCGCCGGCTTCGAGGCGCCCGACCAGGGCCGCATCGTGCTCGATGGCGAGGTGCTGGCCGATGGCGACACGGCCGTGCCGGCGCATCGCCGCGGCATCGGGCTGGTGGCGCAGGACGGCGCTCTGTTCCCGCATCTGAGCATCGCCGCCAATATCGGGTTCGGCATGGGCCGTCACGAGGAAAAGCGGAGCGAGCGCATCGCCGAGCTCGCCTATGTCGTCGGGCTGGACAAAGGGATCCTGAAGCGCCGCCCGCACGAACTCTCCGGCGGCCAGCAGCAGCGCGTCGCGCTCGCCCGCGCCATGGCCATGAAGCCGCGGCTGATGCTGCTCGACGAGCCGTTCTCGGCGCTCGACACCGGCTTGCGCGCCTCAATGCGCAAGGCCGTGGCCGAGCTCCTCGAAACGGCCGGCATCACCACCATCCTGGTCACCCATGATCAGGCCGAGGCGCTGTCATTCGCCAGCCAGGTCGCGGTGATGCGCGACGGCAAATTCTCGCAGGTCGGCACGCCGCGCGAGCTCTATTTCAAGCCGAAGGACCGGATGATCGCCGAGTTCCTCGGTGACGCCATCGTCCTGCCGGCCAGGATCGCCGATGGCGTTGCCACCTCGCCGCTCGGCCGCATTGCCGTCGACAGCACGGAGCGGCGCGACGTCGCGCGCATCATGCTACGGCCGGAGCAGGTGCTGCTGAAACGGACATCGCGTGAAGGCATGTCCGGCACGCCGGACATGCTGTTCGGCGAGGTGACGGAATCCGAATTCGCCGGCTCGATGTGCACGATCGCGGTGCGTCTCTTGAACAGCCCCGATCCGCCCGATGCCGCCGCCATCGGCAACACGCCGTTGATCCTGCGCAAGCCGGGAATGGACGCGCCGGCGATCGGCGAGATCGTCCGGCTGACCGTGTCGGGCAAGGCGCATGTGTTTGCCTGAACGGTTTTGCGCAAGGCCGACCTCAATCGACCCGTTTACCGGCATGATCGAACCAGTGCAGCTTTTCAGACCTGGCCACGACGCGCAATTGGTCGCCTGGCTTGGCGCTGGCGCGGCCTGAGACGCGCACGACGATACGGCTGCCGGCTGCCGCGCAGTGGAGAAAGCTTTCGGCACCGACCGGCTCGACTGCTTCCACTGTCGCCGGCAACGCGAGCGCGCCGGCCGGCGCCTCTGCCGTGAAGGTGATATCGGCATCCTCCGGACGAAAGCCGAGTGTCACCGCCTTGCTTTGTCCAGGCGCCGAGCCAATCACCGTCCCGTCCGTCAGTACCGAGCCTGGAGAGGCCCCCGTGAGGGCCAGCAGATTCATCGGCGGCGCGCCGATGAAGGAAGCAACGAAGATCGAGGCCGGCTTCTCGTACACGTCGAGCGGCGCGCCGATCTGCTCGACCAGGCCGGCGTTCATGACGACAAGGATGTCGGCCAGCGTCATCGCCTCAAGTTGGTCGTGGGTGACATAAACCGAGGTGACGCCAAGCGAGCGCTGCAAATTCTTGATCTCGACGCGCATCTGCCCGCGCAATTTCGCATCGAGGTTGGACAGCGGTTCGTCGAACAGGAAGACTTTCGGGTTGCGCACGATGGCGCGGCCCATGGCGACACGCTGGCGCTGACCGCCGGAAAGCTCGCGCGGGCGCCGGTCGAGCAGCCCCGAAAGCCCCAGCACCTTGGCAGTCGAGCGCACCCTGCTGTCTATCTCGTCCTTCGGCGTGCCGCGGTTGCGCAGACCATAGGCCATGTTGTCGTAGACCTTCATATGCGGATAGAGCGCGTAGTTCTGGAACACCATGGCGATGTCGCGCTCGGTCGGGCCAATGGCGTTGACCACCTTGCCGTCGATGGCGACTGTACCGACCGAAATCGTCTCGAGCCCGGCGATCATCCTCAGCAGCGTGGACTTGCCGCAGCCGGACGGGCCGACCAGCACGCAAAGCTCCTTGTCGGGAATGGCGATGGAAACGCCCTTCACGGCCTCGACGCCGCCGGGATAGATCTTCTTGACATCCTTCAGATCGACGGTCGCCATCGGCTTCTCACTTTTCGGATTCGACCAGGCCGCGCACGAACCAGCGTTGCATCAGCACCACGACCAGGATCGGCGGCACGATGGCCAGCATCGCGGTGACCATGACCAGGTGCCATTGGGTGTCGGCATCGGCGAAGGAAAC
Source organism: Mesorhizobium sp. M0983 (assembly GCF_040318975.1). NCBI lineage: Bacteria > Pseudomonadati > Pseudomonadota > Alphaproteobacteria > Hyphomicrobiales > Phyllobacteriaceae > Mesorhizobium > Mesorhizobium sp. M0983. The sequence continues at coordinate 47,680 of NZ_JAMYNH010000017.1, forward strand.
CATCTTTCGCAGCGCGATGACGATGGTGTTCATGTCGTTGCTGTTGGTGACGAGCAGCGGCCAAAGATACTGCGTCCAGCCGTAGATGAAGAGGATCACGAACAGCGCGGCGATGTTTGTCCGCGACAGCGGTACCAGAATATCGAAAAAGAAGCGCCATGGACCGGCACCGTCGACACGCGCCGCCTCGACCAGTTCGCCCGGGATGGTCATGAAGAACTGGCGAAACAGCAGCGTTGCGGTGGCCGAGGCGATCAGCGGGATGATCAGGCCGGCATAGGTGTCGATCATGCCGAGATCGACCATCACCTTGTAGGTCGGCAGAATGCGCACCTCGACCGGAAGCATCAAGGTGATGAAGATCAGCCAGAAGAAGGTCATGCGCAGCGGAAAGCGGAAGAACACGATCGCGTAGGCCGACAGGATCGAGATGAAGATCTTTCCCACCGCGACGCCGAGCGCCATGATCGTGGTGTTGAGGAGCAGTCTGCCCACGCTGACACCGCCGATACGACCGATGCCGCCGAACAGCGCCTCGCTGTAATTGTTCCATAGCTGGTCGCCGGGCAACAGCGGCAGCGGCGGCCTGAGGATCGTTTGCAGCGTGTGCGTCGAGGCAACGAAGGTGTAGTAGATCGGAAAAGCCACGATCAATATGCCAAGGATAAGCACGGCATGGGCGATGACGGTGCGGAGCGGAGATTGGCCGATCATCGCTGCCCTCAGCCGTAATGGACTTTGCGTTCCACATAGCGGAACTGGATGGCTGTGAGCGCGATGACGATGGCCATCAGGATGACCGACTGCGCCGCCGAGTCACCCAGGATCAGATTGACGAAGCCGTCATTGTAGACCTTGTAGACCAGCGTCTCGGTCGTCTTGCCCGGGCCGCCGCCGGTGACGGCATGAACGATGCCGAACGTGTCGAACAGGGCATAGACGGTGTTGACGACCAGCAGGAAAAAGGTTGTCGGCGCAAGCAGCGGGAAGACGATGGTCCAGAAGCGCTTGGTCTCGCCGGCGCCATCCATGGCCGCCGCCTCGATCAGCGTTTTCGGCACCGCCTGCAGGCCGGCGACGAAGAACAGGAAATTGTAACTGATCTGCTTCCAGGCAGCCGCCGACACCAGCAGGATCATGGCGTGGGTGCCGTTGAGCAGCGGGTCCCATGCGATGCCGAGGCTTCTCAGCAAATAGGCCAACGAGCCGATCGAAGGATTGAACAAGAAAAGCCACAGCATGCCGGCAATCGCCGGCGCGACGGCATAAGGCCATATCAACAGTGTGCGGTAGAGGCCTTTGCCGCGCACGGCCTTCTCGGCCATGACCGCGAGCAGCAGGGCCACAACCATGGCAACGATCGCGGTCGCAAGCGAGAACACCACGGTGACCTTGATCGAGTTGAGGTAGGCCGGATCGGCCAGCACCTTCCGGAAATTGGCAAACCAGACAAACCTGCTCTTCAGCCCGAACGGGTCTTGCCTGAGCATCGACTGGTAAAGCGCCTGACCGGCCGGCCAGTAGAAGAAAACCAGGGTGATGGCGAGTTGTGGCGCCACCAGCAGGTACGGCAGGATCTTGTTGGGAAATACGACGCGTGGAGACAGGCTGATTTCCCTCGCTATCCAGGTATCGCCCACGCGAGCTCGCGTGGGCGATATTCCAACCGACTAATGCATGTCGCCCAAAAGTGCGCAGCGGTTTTGAGATAACGACATGCATAAGAACAAGAGCTTAAAGCGCGTCGCATGTGGCCATTCAAACGCGACGCGCTTTAACCGAGATAATCTCGTCAGTTCTCCAGCGCTTCCTTGATCGCGGCGTTGCCGCGTGTGACCGCATTGTCGAGCGCCTGCTGGGCGGTTTGCTGGCCGGCCAGCAGCTTCTCCAACTCCTCATTCTGAATATCACGCACCTGCGGCAGATTCGGCAGGCGCACGCCCTTCGAGTTGTCGGTCGGCGCCTTGCCCGTCATCTGCAGGATGGGTGTCTCGCGGCCGGGGTTTTTGTCATAGAAGCCTGATTTCTTGGTCGCCTCATACGCGGCGAGCGTCACAGGCAGGTATCCCGACTTCTGGTGCAGATATTCCTGCACATCGGTCTTGGACAGATAGGCAAAGAAGGCGGCAACACCCTTATATTCCTCGTCCGACTTGTTGCCGAACACCCACAGGCTGGCACCGCCCGGCGTGGTGTTCTGTGGTGCGCCCTTGGCGTCGCTATCGTAGGGAAGCTGGCCGATGCCATAGTTCATGCCGGACTTGACGATATCGCCGAGGCCGCCCGACGATTCGGTGAAGATGCCGCATTCGCCGGCGAGGAATATCTGCTTGGCTTCGGAGGTGCGCCCGCCATACTTGAACGTGCCGTCCTTGGCTAGGTCCGCGAGTGCCTGGAAGTGGTTGACGAAAATCGGCGCATTGATCTTGAGTTCGACATCGCCGCCGGCCAGGCCGTTCTGCTGAGTGGCCCAAGGCACGTCATTCCACGCCGCGAAATTCTCCAGATGGATCCAGGTCAGCCAGGTCGAGGTATAGCCGCAAGGGGCGGCGCCGCTCGTCTTGATCTTCCTGGCAGCTTCCCACACCTCGTTCCAGGTCTGGGGCGGGCTGTTCACGTCGAGGCCCGCCTTCTGGAAAATGTCCTTGTTGTAGTAGAGGATCGGCGACGAGGAGTTGTAAGGGAACGACAGCATGGTGCCGTCCGGCTTCGAATAATAGCCGACGATGCCGGGCAGATACTGGCTCTTGTCAAAGGTCATCCCGGCACTGGTCAGCACATCGGCCGCCGGCTTGATCGCACCCTCGGCCGCCATCATCACGCCGGTGCCGACGTCGAACACCTGGAGGATATCGGGCGCCTGGCCGGCGCGGAAAGCGGCGATGCCGGCATTCAGCGTCTCCGGATAGGTGCCCTTGAACACCGGAACGAGCTCATAGTCGCTCTGGCTGGCGTTGAAATCCTTGGAGATCTTGGCGACGACCTCGGCGTTGGCGCCGGTCATGGCGTGCCACCAGCTGATCTGCGTGACGGCGAAGGCGGAGGTGGTGGAAAGCAGGGTCAAGGTGGCGGCAACACCGGCCGCGAAGCCGAAGAACTTCATGTTTCATCTCCCGTTTGTCATTGGCGAAAGGGGCACTCTCGCAAAGCCAATATGTGGCGCTGATGACAATCGGACAACGGTTTTGTTGCGGGTCAATGAACATCGCTTCCGGCTAAAGTGCGCTCGCTACCGAAAGCGTCGCCAGGAACTACATCACCGCCTTCTCGGCGGAGCGCATCGGTTTTCCCCCGAAAAGGCCCGCCTCATGGCCCGCGGGTTAACCATTCGTTAAAATCTCCAAGAGCTAATCAGTCACACCTCCCCTGTTATTTGGCAGACCGAGTGAACCCAGGATGCTGACGGTCTATAATTGTATTGTAAGTCAGCACGACCTGAGACTGGTCGCACTTGCCGCCCTCGTCTGCGGCATTTCTTGCTTCTCTGCAGTAAATCTCCTTAAGCACGTCGGCCGATCGACCAACCGAAACCGGCTTGTCTGGCTAATGATCGCCGCAACTTCGACCGGGTTCGGCATATGGGCGACGCATTTCATCGCCATGACTGCGTTTACGCCGGGAATACCAAACGCATACAATCCGGGATTATCCGCCTTTTCGCTTGCCGCCGCCGTCATCCTGACCGCGCTTGGGATGTGGGTTGCCACCTTGCGCCGCGGCATCGACCATTTCCTCGTCGGCGGTGCCATTCTCGGTGGTGCCATCGCGACGATGCACTACATCGGCATGGCGGCGTTCGAGGTCGAGGGCCGGATCGTATGGAACCTGCTCCTTGTCGCGATATCGCTTCTGGCCGGCGGGACGCTCGCGGCAATGGCGCTCCTTGTCGTCTTGCGCCGCCCGTCCGCGCTCGCAACACTTGGTGGCGCCGCGCTTTTGACGCTGGCGATTTGCAGCTTGCATTTCATCGCGATGGGCGCGGTGTCGATCATTCCGGATTCCTCGATTGAAATATCCGAACATTCCATCGAGCCCATTTCCCAGGCCTTTGCCGCAGCGGTCGCCAGCCTGGTAATCCTTGTGCTGTCAGGCGCCGCGCTGTGGATCGACCTGCGCTTTCGCCGGCAGAGGCTCGAGGCCGATCGCATGCACGATCTCGCCAATGCCGCGGTCGAAGGGCTGATCGTTTGCGATGGCACACGCATAGTCAGCGCCAATGACAGCATGGCGAAACTGACGGGCACGGCGACAGCCACCCTGAACACGATGCAACTCGGCGAGCTGTTCGATGGACAGAGCGCAGCCGATGTATCCGGCTTCGGCGAACAGGCACAAGAAACGAAATTGAGGGGCAGCGACGGCACGAGAATTCCTGTCGAGCTGATCGCCAGGAAGATCGCCTACTGCGGCAGGCCTCATACGGTGCTTGCCGTTCGCGACATCCGTGAGCGCAAGAAGGCGGAAGAAGAGATCCTCCGTCTCGCGCATTTCGATCCACTTACCGGGCTTGCCAATCGGCGGAGCTTTTCTTCCCGGCTCGAAGCAGAAATCGCTTCGATGGAGCGTGGCAGCAAGGATGGATATCTGGCGCTCCTGCTGCTTGACCTCGACCGATTCAAGCAAGTCAACGACCTCTACGGCCACAGCGCCGGTGACGCCATGCTGCAGAAGCTGGCGCACTGCATTTCCGGCATTCCGCGCCACGGACAGATGCTCGCGCGTCTCGGCGGCGACGAGTTTGCCGTCTTAGCTCCGAACCTCCCCGACCCCCTGGCCGCAGGCCGCATAGCCGAGGACTTGCTGGCGGCGATCCGGGAGGAAAACAGGGTTTCAGTCGGCTCCGGCCTTGTTTCGGCCAGCATCGGCATCGCCTTCTTTCCGCTGGATGCCGAAGATCAGGCCGGCCTGATCGGCCATGCCGATACGGCACTCCATCGCGCCAAGACCGAGGGCAGGGACACGTATCGTTTTTTCGAGATAGCCATGGGCACCGCGGCCCGCGACAAGCGCGTGATGGAGCATGAACTGCGCCAGGCGATCGCCCGCAAGGAGTTCCACCTCGTCTACCAGCCGCAGAAGGAAATCCGCAGCGGCAAGATGATCGGCTTCGAAGCCCTGGTCCGTTGGCAGCATCCGGAGCGGGGCGACATTTCCCCGGCCGTTTTCATCCCCGTGGCCGAGGACAGTGGCGCCATCGCGCAGATCGGCGACTGGGTGCTGACGACGGCTTGTAACGATGCTGTTCGCTGGACAAATCCGCTGATGGTCGCCGTCAACGTCTCCGCCGTGCAGCTTCACAATCCGAACTTCAGCCGCAAGGTGCACGACGCACTGTCGAGATCCGGCCTCGCACCCGGCAGGCTCGAACTGGAGATCACCGAAACGGCCCTAGTGAAGGACATGCCCCGCGCATTGGCAACCTTGAGGCAGGTCAAGGCGCTTGGCGTGCATGTGGCGATGGACGATTTTGGCACCGGCTATTCTTCGCTGTCCAACCTTAGCGCCTTTCCCTTCGACAAGATCAAGATCGACGGGTCGTTCATCAAATCGGTCGACAAGAACGGCCAGTTCGCGGCGATCGTCCGCGCCGTGCTGGGGCTTGGACGCGGTCTCGGCCTGCCGGTCCTGGCGGAGGGCATCGAGACGCCGGGCGAATTGCAGTTCCTTGACGCCGAGGCTTGCGAGATCGGGCAAGGCTATTACCTCGGCAAACCGGCTCCGATCGAGACATTCGGCGAGTTGACGGGCGTCACGGCTCCGGCAGTCCGCACCGCCAGCCGGCGCGGCGCAAGCATCGCCGTGCTCAAGCCGCGCCTGCGCACGGTCTGAGCCTATCCCGGCTGAAGCGCTGCCTCGACCAGACGCTTGGCATCCGGCCCCGACCATTCGGCCGGGCCGTTCATATGGGCGATCAGGCAGCCTTGCCCATCGATCAGCATGGTGACCGGCAGACCGAGCGCCAGGCCGCGCGTCTTGACGTCGTTGAACAGTGCCATGGTGGCATCGCGATAATAGCCGAGCGCCTTGACGCCGGTGTCCTCGAGGAACTTCTTCGGCTTGGTATCGTCGCCGGCATCGACGTTGACTGCAACAACCTGAAACGCGTCGCTGCCCATCTCCTTCTGCAGTGCATCGAGCGCCGGCATTTCGGCGCGGCAAGGTGCGCACCATGTTGCCCACAGATTGAGCAGCACCGTCTTGCCGGCATGATCGGCGATCGTCGTCGGCTTGCCGTCGGGGCCGTTGAAGGCGAGGCTTTTCAGCGATTGCGGCGGATCCGCCGGCAAAAGCGCGGCGACTTGACCGGTAGCGGCCGCGGCGATCTTCTTGGCATGGTCGGTCTTGGCGGCGCAGGCGACGTCGTCCTTGCCGCCGCCGGCGGCCACTTGCGCGGGCGCGTTGTTGCCAGAACCGCTTTCCCTGACATATACCGCGACCGCGCCGGCCAGCACGCCCGCAACCAAAGCGGCGAGGATGAGACGCAAAGCCGGGAAAAATCTATTGCCGTCTGCCATTTTTCAAAAACTGCTCCGGAGCACGGGTTATAGCGATGAGCGACAAGAAGGCCAGCAACCAGATGTGGGGCGGACGTTTTGCCTCGGGTCCGGCCGCAATCATGGAAGCGATCAACGCGTCGATCTCGTTCGACCGCAAACTCTATGCCCAGGACATTCGCGGCTCGATCGCCCATAGCGAGATGCTGGCGCAAACGGGCATTATTTCGGCGGCCGATCAAGAAAAAATCAGTCACGGGCTGAACACGATCCTGGCAGAGATCGGGGCCGGCACATTCGAGTTCTCGACCAGGCTGGAAGACATCCACATGAATGTCGAGGCCCGCCTCGCCGATTTGATCGGCCCTGCCGCCGGCCGCCTGCACACTGCCCGCTCGCGCAACGACCAGGTGGCGGTCGACCTCAGGCTCTGGGTCAAAGACGAGTGCTTTCGTGTCGCCGAGGCGCTGAAAGGCCTGATCACAGCGTTCCTCGCCCGGGCCGAGGAGCATGCGGCAACGGTGATGCCGGGCTTCACCCACATGCAAGCGGCGCAGCCGGTGACCTTCGGCCACCACTGCATGGCCTATGTCGAGATGTTTGCGCGCGACCTGTCGCGCGTCCGCGATGCGATCGAACGGATGGACGAAAGCCCGCTCGGTGCGGCCGCCCTTGCCGGCACCAGCTTTCCGATCGACCGGCACCAGACGGCAACGGCGCTTGGTTTTCGCGAACCGATGCGCAATTCGCTCGACAGCGTTTCGGACCGCGATTTCGCGCTGGAATTCTTGGGGCTGGCGGCGATCTGCGCGACACATCTGTCGCGGCTGGCCGAAGAGATCATCATCTGGTCGACCCCGCAATTCGGTTTCGTCAGGCTGTCGGATAGCTTCTCGACGGGTTCGTCGATCATGCCGCAGAAGAAGAACCCCGACGCCGCCGAACTGGTGCGCGGCAAGACCGGCCGTGTCACCGGCCATCTGGTCGGCCTGCTGACGGTAATGAAGGGCATGCCGCTGACCTATGGCAAGGACATGCAGGAAGACAAGGAATCCGTCTTCGACGCGGCAGAGACGCTCGACCTGATGCTGGCGGCGATGACCGGCATGGTGCGCGACATGACGGTGAACACTGCCGCGATGAAAAAGGCGGCCGGCGCCGGCTATTCGACTGCGACCGACCTCGCCGACTGGCTGGTACGCACGCTCGGCCTGCCGTTCCGCGAGGCGCACCATATCACTGGCCGGGCGGTGGCGCTGGCCGAGGACAAGAAGGTCGGGCTCGACAGGCTTTCGCTGCAGGATTTGCAGTCCATTCACCTCGGTATCAGCGCCGACGTGTTTTCGGTTCTGGCCGTGCAGAATTCTGTAAAGAGCCGCACAAGCTTCGGCGGCACCGCGCCGTCCGAGGTGCGCAAGCAGATCCGCTACTGGAAAAAGCGGCTCGCCAAGGCGTAAGACGCGGGGTGCAATGGCCGCAAAACTCGGCTAGAAGCGCTGCGGGCAACAGTTTCGGACGGATGACGCGATGACCGGAAGCAGGATTTTGGTGACGCTGACGCTGCTAGCGGCGATGGCGACCGTTGCGGCCTGCGGCAGGAAGGCTGCGCTCGATACGCCCTACGCGGCAGCCGTGCAGGCGCGCAAGGACGCCGAGAAGGCCAAGCAATCTTTGCCGCCGGAGCCGGAAAAACCTGTCGAGGACAAGAAATTCATCCTCGACCCGCTGCTCTGATTTTCGGACCGATCTCGTGAACCATTTCGACTACCGCGACGGCGTACTGCATGCCGAGGACGTGGCAATATCAGATATCGCCGCCAGTGTTGGCACGCCGTTTTATTGCTATTCGACGGCGACGCTGACCAGGCATTTTCGCGTCTTTGCCGAAGCTTTTGCCGGGCTCGACGCCCTCGTCTGCTATGCCATGAAGGCGAATTCCAACCAGGCTGTGTTGAAGGTGCTGACAAGGCTCGGCGCCGGCGCCGACGTTGTCTCGGAAGGCGAACTGCGCCGCGCTTTGGCCGCCGGCATTCCGGCAAGCAAGATCCTGTTTTCAGGCGTCGGCAAGACCGCGCGCGAAATGGATTTTGCGCTCTCGGCCGGCATTCTCTGTTTCAACGTCGAATCCGAACCGGAGCTGGAGCTGCTGTCGGCCCGCGCCACCGCGCTGGGCAAGATCGCGCCGATCTCGCTGCGCATCAACCCGGATGTCGACGCCAGGACGCACAAGAAGATTTCGACTGGGAAGGCCGAGAACAAGTTCGGCATTCCCTGGCAGCAGGCGCGGAAGGTTTATGCCCGCGCGGCTGAGTTGCCGGGCATCAAGATCACCGGCATAGATACCCATATCGGCAGCCAGATCACCGAATTGCAGCCCTTCGACGACGCCTTCGCGCTGCTGGTGGAACTGGTCGGCGCGTTGCGTGCCGACGGGCATGCCATTGAGCATATCGATGTCGGTGGTGGCCTCGGCATTCCCTACCGCGTCGACAACAACCCGCCGCCTTTGCCCGAAGCCTATGCCCAGATCGTCAGGAAGCATGTCGCCAAGCTCGGGCTGAAAGTGATGTTCGAGCCGGGCCGGCTGATCGTCGGCAATGCCGGTATCCTGGTCTCGGAGGTCATCTTCGTGAAAGAGGGCGACGCCAAGAACTTCCTCGTCGTCGACGCCGCGATGAACGATCTGATCCGGCCGACCCTTTACGACGCCTTCCACGACATCAGGCCGGTGGTGCAGCAGCCGGTCGCAGCACCGCGCATGAGGGTCGACGTCGTCGGCCCGGTCTGCGAGACCGGCGACTATCTCGGGCTCGACCGTGACCTGCCCAGGCTGAAAGCCGGCGACCTGATCGCTGTCGCCACCGCCGGCGCCTATGGCGCCGTCCAGGCCGGCACCTACAACACCAGGCCGCTGGTGCCGGAAGTGCTGGTCGACGGCGACCGCTTCCACATCGTGCGCCCGCGCCAGACCTATGACGAATTGATCGGGCTGGATTCGGTGCCTGATTGGTTGACCTGAGAGATACCTTGCAGCGCTACAGCCGGTGCTGGATGAGCGCCCTGGCCTCGGCGATCCTGTCCTCGTTCCGGCGATAGAATATCCACTGCTTGATACGCTTGCTGCGCAAAAGCCCTGCCTGGGTGAGCACGCGCATATGCTCGCTGAGCGTCGCCTGCGTGATCCCCAGCTTTTCCGCGATCAGCAGCGCGCAGACCCCGTCCTCGACCAGATCACCGTCCGCCTGCGGCGGAAAATGCGCGCGCGGGTCCTTGAGCCAATCGAGGATCTGCAGTCTGCGCTCGCTGGCAATCGCTTTGAAGACGTCGACCTCTTGCATTTAGGCACTTTGCCAAGTTACTAAGTAATGTCAACTCTGAATGTCAACTCTGGGAGTGAAGCATGCTGCATGGCCACACGATCACCCGCGAGCGCATTGCGGCGATGGAACCCCGCATCCGGCCCTTCGTGCGCCACACGCCGGTGCTGCGCGTCGACATGGCCGATTTCGGCCGCCCGCCTCTGCCTGTCGACCTGAAGCTCGAATGCCTGCAGCATTCCGGCTCGTTCAAGGCGCGTGGCGCGTTCACCAATCTCCTCGAACGGCCGGTTCCCGCAGTTGGCGTCGTCGCCGCATCGGGCGGCAACCACGGCGCCGCGGTCGCCTATACCGCCATGCGGCTCGGCCATAAGGCGACCATCTTTGTTCCCGAAGTGAGCCCGCCGGCCAAGCTGGACCGCATCCGCGGCTACGGCGCCGAGCTGATCGTCGGCGGCGCCCGTTATGCCGAGGCGCTGGCCGCCAGCGAGAGCTTCGCCGAAAAATCCGGCGCGCTGCAGATCCACGCCTTCAACCAGGAGGAGACGCTGGTCGGGCAAGGCACGCTGGGCCTCGAGATCGAGGCCGACCTGCCGAAGCTCGACACGCTGCTGGTCGCTGTCGGCGGCGGCGGCTTGATCGGCGGCATCGCCGCCTGGTTTTCCGGCCGCATCAGGATCATTGCCGTTGAGCCGGAGGGTGCGCCGACGCTACACCGCGCTTTCGAGGCTGGCCGGCCTGTCGATGCCCCGACCGAGGGCATCGCCGCCGATTCGCTCGCGCCGAAGCGTGTCGGCGAAATGATGTTTCCTATCGCCGAGGCGTTCGTCGAGCGCTCGATCCTCGTCGGCGACGACGACATTATCGCCGCCCAGGCGGCGCTGTGGGACCGGGTGCGAATCATCTCCGAGCCGGGCGGTGCGGCGGCCTTCGCGGCGCTCCTGTCCGGCCGCTACAGGCCGGCTGTGGGCGAGCGCGTTGCCGTTCTGGTCTGCGGCGCAAACGCCAATCCAGCGAAATTTTGACAATATCCGGGGCATTATTGTTCACGTTTTGGGGAACCGCCTCGCCTTCGCCGTGTTTGTTGGTATCCTTAGGGCGACGTGCAGCCGCCTGAATGCACGACGTATGCGCTAAGATTTTGGGTCTTCGCATCGTGCTTCCCGAAAATCGACTTTTCGGGCCCATGCGATAGACTCGTGAGGTCCGGGCTATCCCGCCCGGCCAGGAAGGGCCGATGACGCAACGACCCGTCTTTACCAGCGATCGCAGCCTGGCCGGGCGCCTTGCCTTGAGCCGGCTGGCGACGCAGGTCTCGATAATCGTCGAGCGCGGCTGGCCGTTGCTGCTGCCGCTGATCATCGTCGCCAGCCTGTTTCTCAGTATCTCGTGGCTCGGTCTGTTCCCGCTTTTGCCCGATTTAGCGCGATTCGGTCTCATCACGGCATTCGGCGTCGCAGCGCTTGCCGCACTCTATCCATTGCGTTTCTTCCGCACGCCATCCAGTGCCGAGGTCGACCGCCGCATCGAGGCGGCCAACCGGTTGCTGCACAGCCCGGTGCAGGTCCAGACCGATCGCCCGAGCGGCAAGGAAAGCATTTTTTCGCGAGCCCTGTGGCGCGAGCATCAGCGGCGCATGGCGGACCGGCTGGGCGAGCTTGGCGGCGACGTGCCGCGCACGCGCGTCCCCGAGCATGACCCGTGGGCGTTGCGCGCCGTTGCGGCGCTTTTGTTGGTCACCGCCTTTGCCTTCTCCTTCGGGCCGTCGGGCGGCAAGCTGAGTGACGGGTTTGTTGCCCGTGCCGCGCGCGACGTCGTGCCGCCGCGCATTGATGCCTGGGTGACGCCACCGGCCTATACCGGCTGGCCACCAGTATTCCTCAACGCCCCTGTCCTTGCCAACAATGCCAATCAAGCGGCGCCGACCTTCACCGTTCCGGAGGGCAGCGACGTGTCGCTGCGCGTCACGGGCGGTTCGGGCGAGGAAACGCTGAGCTACGCCGACGCCGGCGGCAACACCCGCGCCATCGATCCGACCGGGCCGCAAGCCAAGCCAGAGGCAAATACTGCAACGCCTTCCACCGTGCGCCAGTTCAGCGGCAAGTTGACGGCCGACGGCATGCTGACGCTGCAATCCGGCGACGGCGAGCTCGGCCGCTGGGCCTTCGCCATAATCCCCGACAAGCCGCCGCAGATCCGCTTTGTCGGTGAGCCGAAACGCGCCGTCAACGGCGCCTTCGAGCTCAACTACCAGATCGACGACGACTATGGCGCGGCCTCCGCCAAGGCGGTTTTCGCATTGGCCGATCCGCAGGTGCCCAACGCGCATCCGCTCTATGGCCCGCCGGATATGCCGCTGACGTTGCCGCGCCGCGGCGGCAAGGCCAATGCCGCCAAAACGACGAAGGATCTGACCGACCATGTCTGGGCCGGTGGCAACGTCAAGCTGTCGCTTGTCGCCACCGACGGCGCCGGACACACGGCGACCAGCGAAACCAAGACGCTGGTGATGCCGGAGCGGCCATTCTCCAACCCCTTGGCGCGGGCCGTGGTCGAGCAGCGCCGCATGCTGGCGCTCGACGCCTATGCCAAGGACCGCGTCCTCGACCTGATGGATGCGATCACGCTCAGGCCCGAAGACACGTTCGACAATATGGCGCACTACCTCGCCATCATGAGCGCCCGCACCCGGCTGAAGATGGCCGACAGCGACGACCAGTTGCGCGACGAGGTCGCTTACCTCTGGGAGATCGCGCTCGGCATCGAGGAAGGCAATCTGTCGGCGGCGGAGAAGCGGCTGCGCCAGGCGCAGCAGGCGCTGCAGGATGCGATCAAGAACGGCGCTAGCGACCAAGAGATCGAGAAGGCGATGAAGGAACTGCGCGAGGCGATGAACCAGTTCCTGCAGGAATTCGCGGCGCGGGCGCAGCAGAATCCGAATGCGCCACAGATGCAGCAAAACGGCCAGGAACTGCGCCAGAGCGACATCGACCGCATGATGGACCAAATCGAGAACCTGGCGAAATCCGGCAATCGCGACCAGGCGCAGCAATTGCTGTCGGAGCTGCAGGACATGATGAACAATCTGCAGGCAGGCCGCCAGCAGCAAGGCGGCCAGCAGGACAGCGAGATGCGCCAGCAGATGGACAAGCTGGGCGAGATCATGCGGCGCCAGCAGGAGATGATGAACGACACCTTCCGTATGGACCAGATGCAGCGCGGCCAGCAACAGCGCGGGCAGAACCGCGACGAGCAACTCGGCGAGAACGGTGAGCAAGGCCCGATGGGCGAAGAGGGCAAGCCCAGCCCGGGCGACGACCGCGATCCGCTCGGCCGGCCGAAGCCGATGACGCCGCAGGAATTTGCCGATGCGCTGAAGCAATTGCAGGAAGGCCAGGGCAAGCTGCAGAGCGAGCTCGATCAATTGAGGAAGGGCCTCGAAGGCATGGGCCTCGACCCCAATGAGGGGTTTGGCGAAGCCGGCAAATCCATGGGCAATGCCGAACAGGCGCTCGGCGAGGGCGAGGGCGACCAAGCCGTCGGCCACCAGGGCCGCGCATTGGAAGCCTTGCGCAGGGGCGCCAAGGATATGATGAAGCAATTGCAAGCGATGCAAGGCGACCAGGGCGGCAACGGGCAGGGCGGACGCCAGCAGAATGCCGACCGTGACCCGCTCGGGCGGCCCCGCACCAGCGAGGGTCCCGATGACGGAAGTTCGGTGAGAGTGCCTGACGAGATCGACGTGCAGCGCGCGCGCCAGATCCTCGAGGCAATCCGCAAGCGGCTCGGCAACGCGCTCAGCCCCGATATCGAGCGCAGCTATCTGGAGCGGTTGCTGGAGCTGAAGTAAGGCTGCACTCTACATTTTTGGAAGATCGCCGTGCGCGGTCCTCCGTGGTGGCAGCTATGGCCGGACCGAGCGACGTGTTTAACGGTTGGTGAACGCCTCGCGGATCGCCTCTTCCATGCCGTCGATCGCCTCGCCGGAAGCGTTCGGATTGCGCCGCAGCACTACGTTCGAGGAATCGATGTCGCCGAAGCCGTCGGCGGCCGTAAGTTCGCGGCAGCCGGCCGGAATGTTGCTGCGCGAGATCGGCGCAATCGCCAGCCCGGAGGTGACGGCGAGCCGCAGGCCGCCATTGGTATCGCTGGTGTAGGCGACACGATAGGCGAGACCGCGCTGTTCCAGCGACTTTATCGCGAAATCCTTGCACCAGCCGGCGCGGTTGTAGAGCGCGATCGGCACCGGCCGGTCCTCATGCATGTGATGCAGCTCCGACGTCACCCATACGGTCGGATCATGCATCAGCACCTCACCGCCCGAGAGATCCTGCCATTCGAACACCACCGCCAGATCGAGCTCGCCGGCGGCGAGCGCCGCGATCTGCGCACCGGAATGCGCGTAGCGGACGGTGATGTCGACCTGAGGATGGCGCTTGGCAAAGGCACCGAGCGCGCGCGACAGGATCGCGTGGCCATATTCCTCCGGGATACCGATGCGCACCGGCCCGCCAAGCGGCGCCGCGACCATCGATGCCGCCGTCTCGTCGAGCAGCGAAACGATGCGCCTGGCGTTGGCGATGAGCTCGCCGCCGCGCCGCGTCAGCGCCACACCACGCGAGCCGCGCTCGAACAGGCTGTCGCCGACCATGCTTTCGAGCTTCTTCATCTGCATCGAGACCGCCGACTGGGTGCGGCCGGCCCGCTCCGCCGCCTTGGTGAAATTGCCGGTGTCGGCGACCGCGACGAAGGTGCGCAAGAGGTCGCTGTCGAGATTGGGTCGCATGTGCCCGCCATAAGAAAATCTGATTGCTGGCATCATTCCAATTCGTTTGCAACATGTCAAACGGCGGACGATAGTCGCCTCACCCATTGGATATGCGGCCGCGAAATCGGCCGCGGACCAATCAAAAGTCCTCACTCGTACCCGCTGCCCGAAACGGTGGCGGGTTCTTTTTACCCGGATGCAGGCCTGCTTCCGGCCGGCGCGCAGGAGACCGGAGCGCCCATGCAGAATCGGCTTGTGCTCGGCATCCTCAGCCTCTGTCTCGGCGTGTTGGTCTTTTCACTGCAGGACCCGCTGGTCAAGGCGGTGTCGAGCCGCTATCCCGTCACCGAGGTGATGGCGATCCGCTCGATCGTCGCCCTGCCGATCCTGGTTTTCCTCGTCCACGCCGACGTCGGATTGCAGGCGATCCAGTCGAAGCGGTTCGGCATGTTGACGATGCGCGCCTTCATCCAGTTCACCTCCTACACGGCCTACTATCTGGCAATCGCCGCCCTGCCGCTGGCCGACGCGGTGGCGCTCTATTTCATGGCGCCACTGTTCATCATGGCGCTGGCCGGCCCGTATCTCGGCGAACGCGTGTCCTGGCAGGCGCTCGCCACCGTCCTGGTCGGCATGCTCGGCGTGCTGGTGATGGCGCGCCCGGGTGCCGGCGTGTTCGACTGGGCGGCGCTGCTGTCGCTAGGCTCGGCTCTGCTCTACGGTTTTTCGCAACTGATGGCACGCAAGATCGGCGACACCGAATCCTCGACCGTTATGGCGTTTTACCAGAACGGCGCCTATCTGGCCGGTGCTGCCCTGGTGGCGGGGCTGTTTTGGCTGGCAGACATCGACCATGCCGTGCATCCGAGCCTCGAATTCCTAGTCCGGCCATGGGTCTGGCCGACGACGCCGGATCTGCTGAAGATGGGGGCATGCGGCTTCGTTGCCTCGGCCGGCATGATCCTGTTGTCGCAGGCCTACCGGTTGGCGCCCGCCAACAGCGTCGCCACCTTCGAATACACCGGTATCATCTGGTCGCCGCTATGGGGTTTTCTGTTCTTTGCCGAAGTGCCGCGACCGGCGACGGCGGCCGGCGCAGCCCTCATCATCGGCGCCGGCCTGTTTGCGCTCAATGCCAGCCGGCGCCGGAGCGGCGCGCCAGCCATCGCTGCGACCTGCGACCCTGCGTGAAGGCGGTCGGCCTTGGGCTTTAGGCGAAACAGGCGAGCGCCTGTTCGACGCGGGCGCGAATTTCAGCCAGCGTGAACGGCTTTTGCACGACATCGAGAATAACGCCGTCCAATTCCTCGGCGCGCTCGCGCTGATCGGCAAAGCCGGTCATCAGCATGATCTTCATCGCCGGGAACAGCGCCGCTGCCGCCTTGGCCATCTCGATGCCGTCCATCTCCGGCATGCGGATGTCGGACAGCACAAGGTCGTAGCCCCCTTGCGCCGCCCGGATCAGAGAAAGACCGTGCGCGCCGTCGGCGGCAATAGTGACATTATGCCCGGCGCGTTCGAGCGCACGGGCGGCGAGGGTGCGGACGGATTCATCGTCCTCGACGATCAAGAGCTTTGCCATGGGCAGGATATTTGGCGAGGAAAAGTTGATGTTTCCTGAAGGCGCTGAGTGTCGATGAGGCCTTTTCAGAATTCGCTCCGGCGAGTCAGATGGCGTGGTTTTCGAGAACCGGAGCGGAGCGGACGTTCGAGTCCGGGAGCTTCGCGCTTGATCCCGAACTCGGTTTCGATTTCGGAAAGCATCATGCGCAAAATCAAAAGTGCTACAGCGTCCTTTGCGCGTCCAAAGGACGCGCTGCGCTGCAGGAAGCGCAGAACACTGCGTCAGGTGGCCGCCGGAGTAGAATTATCAAAAAGGCCTCAAGCGTCGCCCTTGACCATGCCGACGAACGGCAATTCGCGAAACGCGTGGGCGACGTCCATGCCATAACCGACGACGAAATAATCGGGGCAGTCGAAGCCGACATAGTCGGCGTTGAGCGTGGTCTGGCGGCGCATGCGCTTGTCGAGCAGCACGGCGATGGCACAGCTCCTCGCGCCGCGCGACAGCATGAGGTCGCGGGTGAAGCTCAGCGTCTTGCCGGATTCGAGAATGTCGTCGATGAGAAGCACATCGCGGCCGGCGACCTCGTTGTCGATGTCGCGCAGCACCCTCACCTCACCGCTGGTTGTCCCGGCGCCATAGCTCGAGATGAAGATGAACTCGACCTCCGGCGACAGGCCGACATCGTGCATGGCACGGATAAGATCGGCGGCGAAGATGAATGATCCCTTCAGCACCGAGATTACCAGAAGGTCGTGGTAGTCGTGCCCGGCGATCTCCTTGGCAAGTTCCAGATTCCGCCGCGCGATGGCGGACGCCGAAAACAGGACTTCGATGTCCTTGCCGCGCACAACTGGCATTGGCCGCCTTTCCAGAAATGATCGCCTTGTAGGCGAAGCTGACCGAAAACGGTCTTCAACCCCGTTTCTAGGCATGTCGAGCCGTCTGGCAAGGCCAAATCTTTGGCAGGGCGCCGCGAACGGTCTCCAGCGCGTCGCGAATCGTTTATCTGGTGACCTGTTGATTTTCTGGTGCCGTTCTAACGAACCAGCGCATGGCCGCCCGAAATCCAGAAGGCGGCAAAGGCGGCACCGACGCCGGCAATCCAGAAGATCGGCCCACCGTGCACCCACAACGGCCGTTCGACGGCGGTTTCGGGCTTGCGCAACATGTCCATGCCTTCGATCGAAGGCGTAGAAATCATGCGCGCAGGCGGCGGTGCAAAGTCTGGACTCGTAAAATGGCGGGGCAGCACCTCATAATCGGCATCGATGACGTCGGCGGTCACGTCGCGCATGATGCGTTCCGGCTCGGCGGCCGGATCGGTCATGATTTCGCCGGAAACCGGGCGCGCGGTTCGATCGTCAGCCATCGTGGCCCAACACTACGGCACCTGTTCGCTGTTCGTTTCTTTTGGGTAAACGGAAATGGTTAACGCTTCCCCACCGGAACCCCTGTGACTCGTTTGAAAAGCCCCCAAATTAACCGTCGGTTAACCATGCCGGCCGATGGTCTTTCCACAGAAAGGGCTGGCATCTTGCCGCCGAGAATTTCAGGTCGTCGAAAGTGATCCGCTTCGAAAATGTCGGCCTCCGCTATGGCATGGGTCCGGAGATCCTCCGCGACATCTCCTTGCACATTCCGGAGCGCTCCTTTCAGTTCCTGAGCGGACCTTCAGGCGCCGGCAAGACGACGTTGCTGCGGCTTCTGTTCATGTCGCTGAAGCCGACGCGCGGCCTGATCACCATCTTCGGCAAGGACCGCTCGCGCATCTCGCGCACCGAATTGCCGCATCTGAGACGCCGCATCGGCGTGGTGTTCCAGGATTTTCGCCTGCTCGACCATATGACCACCTACGAGAACGTGGCCTTGCCGCTGCGCGTGCGCGGCCGCGAGGAGGCGACCTACCGCACCGACGTCACCGAGCTGCTGAAATGGGTCGGCCTCGGCGAACGCATGCATGTGCTGCCGCCGGTGCTGTCAGGCGGCGAGAAACAGCGCGCAGCGATCGCCCGGGCGTTGATCGAGCAGCCCGAGATCCTGCTCGCCGACGAGCCGACGGGCAATGTCGATCCACCACTGGCGCGACGCCTGCTGCGGCTGTTCATCGAGCTCAACCGGCTGGGCACTGCCGTGGTGATCGCCACGCACGACCTCGGCCTGATGGAACAGGTCGACGCACGGCGCATGATCCTGGCCGGCGGAAGGCTGGACATCTATGACTGAGCTCTCCGTCGAACATTTCGAGGGTCACGACGCCGCGGCGGCCAAGCCCCGCGTCCAGCGCAAGATGGCGCCGATCGTGCCGGCGCAGAACATCGCCGGCCGGGCGCTGGTGCTGGTCATCGCCATCATGACGTTTCTGTCCTGCCTGACGTTTGGCGCAGTCACGCTGGTGCGTGACACCGCCTCGGTCTGGGAGAACCAGATCTCGCGCGAGGCGACCATCCAGATCAAGCCGGTCGACGGCCTCGACATGGAGGCCGCACTTGCGCTGGCCTCGCAGATCGCCGGCGAATTCCCCGGCGTGAAAAGCGCCAGGATCGTCGACCGCGAAGCGACGGCCCGGCTGCTCGAGCCTTGGTTGGGCTCGGGCCTGAACATCGATGAGCTGCCGGTGCCGCGTCTGATCATCATCACCATCGACGAGAACAGTCCGCCCGATTTCGCCGCACTGCGCGCGGCGATCACGCCGAAGCTGCCGAGTGCCTCGCTCGACGATCATCGCACCTGGGTCGACCGGCTGGTTGCCATGGCCCGCACCACGGTAACGATCGGTATCGCAGTGCTGGCACTGATGCTGTCGGCGACGGTGCTGACCGTGGTATTCGCGACGCGCGGCGCCATGGCCGGCAACGGCCACATCATCGAGGTGCTGCATTTCGTCGGCGCCGAGGCGCGCTTCATCGCGCGCGAATTCCGCCGGCATTTTCTGGTCACCGGCATGAAGGGCGCCGCGGCGGGCGGCGCCGCGGCAATCCTCGTCTTCATCGTCTTCTCCTGGTGGTCGTCACGCAACATGGCAACGCCGCAGGCCGACCAGGCGACCGCCCTGTTCGGCAATTTCGCCATCGGCTCGGCGGGTTATCTCGGGGTCGCTGTCATGGTGCTGGTGATCGGCGCGCTGACCGCGGCAACCTCCCATTTCACCGTGGTTACCTATCTCAGCGACATCGACATTCGCCAGCCGGACGCCGGCTAAAGGAAAGATCGATCACGGATGAAAACGCATCGTCACGAAAATTGCATTTTTTTCCTACCAAAGGCCGTATTTCGGGGTTAACCATTTCATGATGGACGTTCGGGACTCGACCGATACCGCTGGGTGCATGCCAGTGCTGGTTGCGCGTCCGCATGAATTCGCCGGGCCTGATGAATTTGCCAAGCCGGATCAGTTCGCCAAACACGGGCGGCTGCTGGCAGCCCGCTCCTTGCGACTTTCGGCCCTCGTTCTGCTCGCCCTTGTGGCGCTGTTTGTCGCCGGCTTCGGCTGGTTCGCCAACACCGTCAGCCGTCTGACGACGCCCGCCGATCCGGCAAGGGCCGACGCTATCATCGTGCTGACCGGCGGTCAGTCGCGCCTCGACGCCGCGATGGGCCTGCTTGCGTCCGGCAAGGGCGAGCGGCTTCTGATCAGCGGCGTCCATCCTTCCGCCAGCCGCCGCCAGCTTCAAGCCGCGACCGGCGGCGACAAGAGGCTGTTTTCCTGCTGCGTAGACATCGACCGCGCCGCGCTCGACACGATCGGCAATGCCGAGGAAAGCGCCAAATGGGTCGAGGACCATGCCTACGGCACGGTCATCCTCGTCACCAACAATTATCACATGCCGCGCAGCCTGCTGGAAATGGGCCGGCTGCTACGCGGCGCCAGGCTTGAACCCTATCCGGTGGTCAACACCAACCTCGGGAATGGCGGCTGGCTGACCAAGCCGGAAGCGCTGCGCGTGCTGTTCACCGAATACAGCAAATACCTGCTGGCGCTGGCGCGTGGCATCATGCCGGTGAAGCAACCGCCCAACAGCGTCACGCTGGCCGACGCCGCGGGCGGAAACTGAACGGCACCGGCAGTTTTTATTCCCTGGCTGTTGCACCCGAGCGCAAGCGCGCGATCTCCTGCTCGAGCCGTTCTATACGCCTGTCGCGTTCGGCCAGAGCCGCCGCCACATCGGCCGCTTCGAAACGCTGCGGGATGTGCTGTGAGCAATTGGAATCCCAGGCAGAAACGGTAAACAGGATGACCTGTTCGGGTCGCGCTTTGTAGTCTTGCGGCATCAGCTTTGCCATCAGTTCGGCATCGCCCTCGACGACCTGCGCTGTGCCCCAGATCTTGATGCGCTGCCGGTGGGCATAATCGATGAGGAACAGGAAAGCCTGTGGGTTGTCGCTGAGATTGCCTTGGGTGATGAACTGCCTGTTGCCGGAAAAATCGGCAAAGCCGATCGTCCGTTCGTCGAGCACCTTGAGGAAACCGGCAGGCCCACCGCGATGCTGGATGTAAGGCTGCCCGTCAGCATTGGCGGTCGACAGGAAGACGCTGGTCTGCGCCTCGATGAAGGCGGCGAGATCGGGCGTGATTGCCGCCTGCCAGCCACCACGCTCCTCGACACGGGCATAGGCCTGGCGCGAGCCCTTGCGGGCTTGGATCGCCTTCACCGTCGGTGTGAAGGCAACATCGCTGGTGTGAGCGTTCATGAAGACCCTCCTCAACTGCCGAGTACGCTGCATTACTCACCGAAAAGTAGATACTTCCATCTTCGAGAAGCAGATGCCATATCTGCGATGCGTCCTTCCATTCTTCGGAAGGGCCAATTTTTTCGGGAAAGTTATGGATCGCCTCCACTCCATGTCGCTTTTCGTTGCCGCGGCGGAGACAGGCAGCCTTTCGGCTGCCGGGCGTCGCTTCGGCATTCCGCTGACGACGGTCAGCCGCAAGGTTTCGGACCTGGAAAGGCACCTGAAGACACGGCTGTTGAACCGCTCGGCGCGGCAGCTGTCGCTGACCGATGCCGGCCACGCCTATCTCGCCGCCTGTCGTCGCATTCTCGACGAGGTCGGCGAGGCCGAGCGAATAGCCGCCGGCGAGTACAGCGCCCCGACCGGCGAACTGATCGTCACCGCGCCGATCGTCTTCGGCCGCCTGCATGTGCTGCCGGTCGTCACCGCCTTTCTCGCCGCCTACCCCGACGTAAGTGTGCGGCTGACACTCGCCGACCGGATAACCCAGTTGGTCGAAGAGCACATCGATCTCGCCATCCGCATCGGCGCCCTTGCCGATTCGAGCCTGGTCGCCGTCCGCCTGGGTTCGATCCGCCGCGTCGTTTGCGCGAGCCCGGCCTATCTCGCCGAGCACGGCACGCCGAAAACGCCGCAAGAGCTTGCAGCACACAGTGCGATCACCTTCGAAGGGCTCAACGCCTCCGCCTGGAGTTTCGCCACCGGCAAGGCCGAATTCACCGTACCGGTCCGCTCCAGGTTACGGGTCAACACCGCTGAGGCGGCAATCGATGCGGCGATTGCTGGCGTCGGCGTGACGAGGCTGCTTTCCTACCAGATCGCCGCCGCGGTTCGGTCGGGTACGCTGCGCCCCGTGCTGCAGGAGTTCGAGCCCGAGCCATGGCCGGTGAGCCTCGTCCACGCCGGCCAAGGGCTGCTGCCGGTGAAGCTGCGCGCGTTCCTCGACTTCGCCGCCCCACGCCTGAAGCAGCGCCTGCTGCAGGCGGCGTGGCAGGCGTGACGAAGGACGGCCTACCGCAAAACCGGGCCGATCGCCCGCCTCGCACCGTTTCCTTTTTGCCGGCGCTTGGTGTAACCAACGCACACCTCCTCACCGGGCACTTGCTGTATGCTCTATTTCCGCTCGCTGGCGTTCAATCTCGCCTTTTACCTCAATCTGATCGTCCAGATGATCCTCTGGACCCCGTATTATTTCCTGTCGCCGCGCCACCGCGCCTGGTTCGTGCCGAAATTCTGGTCGCGCACCAGCATGTGGCTCTACGACAAGATCGCCGGCACCAGAAGCGAGATCACCGGCCAGGAGAACCTGCCTGAAGGCTCCTTCATCCTGGCGCCGAAGCACCAGTCCTTCTGGGACACGATCGCTTTCCTGCCGTTCCTCGACGATCCCGTTTACATATTGAAGCGGGAGCTGACCTGGATCCCGTTCTTCGGCTGGTACATCTTGAAGATGCGGATGATTCCGGTCGACCGCGGCAGCCGCTCGAAGGCATTGAAGATGGTGATCGCCGCGACCAAACAGGAATTGGCGCGCAATCCCCGCCAGCTCATCATCTATCCCGAGGGCACGCGCCGGGCGCCGGGCGACGAGCCGGTCTACAAATACGGCATCGTCGAACTCTACGCGCAACTTGGCATTCCGGTGGTGCCGGTCGCTCACGTCGCCGGCCTCTATTGGCCGCGCCGCAAATTCCTGCGCTATCCCGGCACGATCAAGGCGCGCTTCCTGTCGCCGATCCCGCCCGGCCTCGGCAAGGACGAATTCATGCAACGGCTGATCGGCGAGACGGAGGCCGCCTGCGACCAGCTCCTCGTCGAGGCGTCGCAAACGCCGAACCCGCCGCCGATGCCGCCGACTGCGGTGAAAAGGCTTGGTGAGCTGGACGCGAAACCTGAATTGAAAGGCTGAGGCAACGGCCTCAGATGCCACAAGGGCTCACGGCAGGGCAGCCAGGGCGGCTGTTGCAACCAGCGTCACGGCAAACACCAGATTGATGATCCGCGAAGCCAGCGGTTTGCGCAGCAAACGTGCAAAGGCTGCGCCGGCGAGAAGCCACAAGAGATGAATGGCAACGATCATCAAGGTGAGAACCCCCAGCTTGGCTGAAATACCGAGACCGACGGCGCCGGAAGACGCGCTGGCGAACACGGCGGCAATCGCCACATAGGCTTTCGGGTTGGCAACAGCCAGAAGAAACCCGCCAAGGAAAGTGGGAAGCGCCGCTCCACGGACGCGTGCCGTCAGTGGCGGCGCCGTCGCTATCTTGAACGCCAGGTAAAGGATGTAGGCTGCCGAGGCGACCGCCAGCAGCGCCGCGAGCTTCGGCAACGCGGCGAGAACGGCCATGATGCCCGTCGCCACCACCACGAGCACGAGGATCGTGCCAACAACGATCCCCGAGGCATAGCGGAGCGAATCCCGCAGGCCGAACGCGGCGCCGACCGCGGTGACGCTTATCGTCGCCGGCCCCGGGCTGCCCATGACGATGGCCGATGCCAGCACAAGCGCCAGCAATTGCTGCCATAGCTGCTGATCGAGAAGAACCTGTCCGGCCATGCGGCGTCCCTGCATCCTGTGACGATGTAGGACGGTAGGCAAGGCAGCGGTGCGGGTCTTGAACGATCGTGCGCGGCTATGCGCTGGCCTTGTCGAGCTCGGCGATATCGTCCGGACTGAGCTGCAACGACGCCGCACGCACCAGGCTGTCGAGCTGGCCGAGCGTCGTCGCGCTGGCGATCGGAGCGGTGACGCCGGGGCGCGCCATGACCCAGGCCAGCGCCGCTTCCGCCGGCTTGGCCGAATGTCTGGCCGACACGGCGTCGAGCGCTGAGAGAATGCGCATGCCACGCGCGTTGAGATACCCTTTCGCACCGCCGCCGCGCGGGCTTTTGCCGAGATCGGCTTCGCTGCGGTACTTGCCGCTCAAAAACCCTTTGGCGAGGCTGAAATAGGTGATGACGCCGATGTCCTCGGCCACGCACAGATCACGCAGCGGACCATCGAAGAACGAGCGGTCGTAGAGGTTGTATTCCGGCTGCAGCACCTCGTAGCGCGGCAGGCCGCGCAGGCTTGCTACGTCGAGTGCGGCGCGCAATTGGGCGGCGTCGAGGTTGGAAGCGCCGGCATAGCGGATTTTGCCCTTGTCGAGCAGTTTCTGGTAAGCACCGAGCGTTTCCTCATACGGGGTCGCAGGGTCGGGCCAGTGCGACAGATAGAGATCGACGGTATCGACCTGCAGCCGCTTCAGCGAGGCATCAATGGCCTTTTCGATATAGGCGGCGGACAGATCCCTTTTGCCCTGCCCCATGTCCGAACCGACCTTGGTGATGACGACAACCCTGTCGCGGTTGCCGCGGCTCTTCATCCATTTGCCGATGATGGTTTCGGATTCGCCGCCCTGGTGGCCGGCAATCCAGCGCGAATAGGAATCGGCCGTGTCGATGGCGTTGAGACCGGCGTCGACAAAGCGGTCGAGCAAGTCGAACGAGGTTTTCTCATCGGCGGTCCAGCCGAACACATTGCCGCCCAGAACCAATGGCGCGATGGATAGGTCGGTGCGACCGAGACGACGTTTCTGCAAGGCTGATCTCCATGGTGATTCATGCTGAGGCGGGTGGGAGCCGCCGACCGGGCTAACCTATGTCGCGCCATGGCAACGTCAAACGCATAGCCTCTTTTCCAACCCGCTGGCGCTTCACAAAACCGCGACCCGCCGCGCCGTGTCCGGCTTCCAAACCAGCCCCTCTGAGGAAATTGGCAAGTTTAGCACATAGATTGTCAAATCTGCCAATTCTGGCCTTTGCCGGCCGGCCATAAGTTCCGCGGCGCCGACGCAAATTTCGGCACGGTCTGGCCAAGCCCAGACTGTTTGCCCCGGATCGTTTGTTATGGAGACCGGCATGAAAGCAATTGTATTTGACGCCATCGGCTCGCCGCGCGACGTGCTCTACGTTGACGACCTGCCGATGCCGCGGATCGGCGATGGCGAGGTGCTGGTCAGGATGGTCTCGGCCTCGATCAATCCGGGCGACTTCCTGTTTATCCAGAACCTCTATCCCGAACCGAAGAAGCCGCATTTTCCCCAGCAGATCGCGGGAAACCATGGCGCCGGCATCGTCGAAGCCGTTGGCGCGAACGTTTTGCTGGAACCGGGCACGCTCGTCGCGTTCAGCTATTATGGCAGTTGGGCCGAGTACGCGGCCATTCCCGCCGAATGGCTGATCCCGTTGCCTGCCGGCTATCCGGTCGAACGCGCCGGGCAGATGGTGAACCCCATTACCGCGTGGGATCTGATGGTGGATTCCCGTGTGCGGCCTGGCCAGTGGCTGGCTGTCACGGCCGGCTATTCGTCGATTTCGACAATGGTGATGCAGTTCGCCCAACGACGCGGCATCAACGTCATCGCGCTGGTGCGGCGCTCGCACCAAAGCTTCGATCTGAAGACGCTTGGCGTCGCCGCCATTCTTGACCTTTCGGACTTGAAGGCAAGTATCCGGGAAGCCGTGATGGATATCACCGGTGACGCCGGATTGAACGGGATTATCGACAATGTCGGCGGACCTGTCAGCGGCGAATTGATCCGCACCCTGGCGCTCGGCGGGCAGATGGTGATCAATGGCGGCATGAGTGCCGAGCGCTTCGAACTTCACAATTTCGATGTGTTGCTGAGCGGCGTGGAGATCAGGGCGAATATCTATCGCTACTTCTTTTCGCCGCCGGTCGAAGCCGACCGACCTGTGCTACGCGAGATCATCGACATCTTCGGCCAGCCCGGCTTCCACGTTCCTGTCGGCGGTCTCCGCCCGTTGACCGAGTTCAAGCTCGCCGTGGCAAACAGCCTGGATCGCGCCGATCTTGGCAAACAGATTTTCAGGATGTAGCCCGGACCACGACGCCGAAAGCATCATGGTCAACGACCAAAGAAGCTACGTCGCGACCCGTCTTGTCACCTCTTCCAGCCAGCGATCGCTTATACCCAGTGCTTCGAGGTGCTCCAGCGTGCTGAGCACGTAATCCTCATTCCTCCCCGACTGGCCGACGGCGCCGCGAACGACGGCTGCTGCCTCGGCGGCGTCGAGCGCACCGGCGTATTGCTCATGGCTGCGGTCCACGACATAGGCGATGGCTTCGACCGTCTCGCCCCCATCCGTTTCACGCTTGTCGAGGCGGACGCTGAGCACACGCTCGAGATAGACGTTGGTGACCAGCTCGCGTTCGCGCAGATAGGTGACGACCTCGTTGCGCAGCTCGCCTGGAACCCGGAACGCCAGCCCGATGCAGGAGCCGCCGCGGTCGAGGCCGAGCACCAGGCCCGGCCGTTCGCGCGAGCCGCGATGCACGAAAGAATAGACGCAGAGCGAACGGCGATAGCCATGCAGGCGGGCACGCCGCGTCTCGACATGCGCGAATCCCGGCCGCCAGATCAGTGAGCCGTAGCCAAAAACCCAAAAATCGCCCATATCGCCAAGCCTGATTGTGACGAACCACTCCACCGGTGGTGTTTCAGTCCGTCTACCTGTTGTTGCCGCAAGCGACAGCCCGCCCGTGCCACCCGCGTTAACGAAAGCCGCAGCATGACGTCAAGTGACGAGCGCCCACCGCCCAGCCAACGTCGCCGCCTGTTGTGGCTTGCCGCTTTCGTCCTCGTGCTGTTCGGCATCTACAGCGCCGGCTGGTTCTACCTGGCGGACCTGGTCGAGAGTGCAACCGACAAGGCGGTCGCCGATCTCGACGACAAAGGCATCAAGGCCGACTGCGCCAATCTCGCGGTCAGCGGCTATCCCTTCACCTTCACGCTTTCTTGCGAAAGTCTGGCTTACGAGGACGACAGCCGCAACGTCGCTGCATCGACAGGCAAAATCAACGCCGCCACGCAGATCACGCGGCTTCTGTCGCCTGCCGCCGAGTTCAGGGGGCCGCTCAGGACCTCTGTTCCCGGCACGACGTCGCTGTGGATCGACTGGGATGATCTGCGGGCCGACATGAAGCTGTCCTGGCCGCTGCCGGGGCGCCTCTCGCTGCAGGCAGAAGGCCTGTCCGGCCAGACCGATCCGGCGGACGACACCGATCCTGTCTCGCTGTTCAGCGCCGGAACCGCCACCGGACAATTGCGCCCAAACGGCCCGGACATCGACTATGCCGGCAATTTCACCGATCTCGAAATCGACGCAGAGGCCATCGGCGGGCGCGTCTTGCCGCCACTCGACGGCAGCGGCGACGTGACATTGAAGAACGGTGTGACGCTGATCAAGGCAAATCCGAAGAGCCTGCGCGGCCAGGCGGTCGAAATCCGCGAGCTCGATCTGTCGTCCGGAACTGCGCGCATCACCGTTTCCGGACCGCTGTCGGTCGACAATGATGGTCTCATAAATGCCGACCTGATGATCAAGCTCAATGATCCGAAGGCCGTGGCGGCAATCCTCGCCACCGCCATCCCCGAGCAGAAGAAAGAAATCGAGACCGGCTTCGCCGGACTGGCGCTGCTCGGCAACGCACCGTCGATGCCGCTGAAGATCGTCAAGGGCAAGGCCTCGCTCGGCTTCATCCCGCTCGGCAAGATCAAGCCGCTCGACTAGAGCAATTCCAGGAAATTGTGAACGGTTTTCCGTCCGGATTGCGTCAAACAAAAAGATAGACCGGTTCGGCGTTTCCGTGAAACGATGAACCGTTCTGGGGCGGTACGGCCTGCGATCGGCTTGCCGCGGCTTATCCCTTCGGCGGGTGTTCGACTGCCTGGCGGCCGAAATCCGGTACGTCGATGTCCTGGCCGGCCTCGATAATCGAGCGGCGGACAGCGCGGGTGCGGGTGAACAGGTCGAACAGCTTTTCGCCGTCGCCCCAGCGGATCGCCCGCTGCAGCGAGGACAGATCTTCCGAGAACCGCGCCAGCATTTCGAGGATGGCGTCCTTGTTGTGCAGGCAGACGTCGCGCCACATGGTCGGGTCGGACGCCGCGAGACGGGTGAAGTCGCGAAAGCCGGAAGCCGAGTATTTGATGACCTCGGACTTGGTCACCGACTCCAGATCGTCGGCGGTACCGACGATGTTATAGGCGATGATGTGCGGCAGGTGCGAAACGATGGCCAGCGTCATGTCGTGATGCTGGGGGTCCATCGTGTCGATGTTGGAGCCGCAGCGGCGCCAGAATTCCGAGAGCTTTTCCAACGCCACGGGATCGGTGCCGGCCAGCGGCGTGAAAATGCACCAGCGGTTCTCGAACAGTTCGGCAAAACCGGCATCCGGTCCCGATTTTTCGGTGCCGGCCAAAGGATGGCCGGGGATGAAGTGCACGCCATCAGGCACATGCGGCTGCATCTGCGCGATCACCGATGCCTTGGTCGAGCCGACATCGGTGAGGATGGCGCCCTTCTTCAGCGCCGGTGCGATCTCCTGGGCGACCGTGCCTGAAGAGCCGACCGGCACCGAAACGATGACCAGATCGGCATCGCGAACCGCTTCTTTCGCATCTGTCGTGTAGGTGTCGCCAAGGCCGAGTTGGCTCGCCCGCTCCAGCGTCGCTTCGCTGCGCGTCGAAATGGCGACTTGGCCGGCAAGTCCCTCGCGGCGGATGACGCGGGCCAGCGACGAACCGATCAGGCCGATGCCGACCAGCGCGATCTTTTCGAACATCGGTGAGGTCATGGTGCCCTAGCTTTTCAGGAATGTCGCGAGTGCTGCGACAACGCCGCGATTAGCCTCTTCGGTGCCGATGCTCATGCGCAGCGCGTTGGGAAAACCGTAGCCGGAAACGCGCCGCAATATGTAGCCGCGCGCACTGAGGTAGTCGTCGGCGGCCGCCGCCGAATGCTTTTTGTCCTCGGGAAAGTGGATCAGGATGAAATTGCCGACGCTCGGGGTCACCCGCAGCCCGAGCCCGGTCAATTGCTCGCTCAGCCAGGCCAGCCAGGTCTCGTTATGCGCGACGCTGCGCTCGATATGAGCCCGGTCGCGGATCGCCGCGATGCCTGCCTCGATCGCCGTCGCATTGACGTTGAAGGGCCCGCGCACGCGGTTGATCGCGTCGATGACGTGCGTTGGCGCATAGATCCAGCCGATCCTCGCGCCACCGAGGCCCAATTTCGAGAAAGTGCGGGTCATGACTACGTTTTCCGCGCTGCCCACCAACTCGACGCCAGCTTCATAGTCGTTGCGCCGGACATATTCGGCGTAGGCGGCATCCAGCACCAGAAGCACGTTTCGCGGCAGGCCCGCATGCAGGCGGCGCACCTCCTGGAACGGCACGTAAGTGCCGGTCGGGTTGTTCGGATTGGCAAGGAAGATGATCCTGGTACGCGGCGTCACCGCGGCGAGGATCGCATCGATGTCGGCGCGTTCATCAGTCTCCTTGACCGTTACCGGGACGGCACCGGCCGACTGGATGTAGATCTTGTAGACCATGAAGCCGTGTTCGGTGATGATGGCTTCATCGCCGGGCGCGAGGTAGGTCTGCGCAAGCAGGCCCAGGATCTCGTCGGAACCGTTGGAGCAGACGATGTTCGCCGGATTGAGCCCATGCACCTCGGCGATCGCCTCCCGCAGGCGCCTGGCGCTGCCGTCGGGATAGACCGCGAGCTTGTCGGCGACCGCGCGCGCGGCCTCTATCGCCTTTGGCGAAGGACCGAGCGGGTTCTCGTTCGCCGACAGTTTGTAGACTTTGGCGACACCTTCCGGCGCCGCGCTCTTGCCGGGCACATAGGCTTCGATGTCCATGATGCCGGCGCGGGGCGTTGGACGTGTCTGATCCGGTGTCTGGCTCATTCCATGAAATCCGTCGAGGATGCCTCCATCCGGAGGCCGCAGCGGAAATACAAGCCGTGGCCAGGAATGTCGAGGGGCGGCAATTCGGGATCAAGAACTTGCCGTTGACGAAGCCATGCGTCAGTCCTAGAAGAGCATCGACAGTTCCGTGGTGATTTGGCCGGTCGGCTTGCAGCCACGTTAAACAACTTGCTAAAGGGCCGTTTGCATCTTGTAACCGGCTTTGCGAAGGCATGGCCGGTTTTTTTGTTGCCCAGACCGGTGGACAACTAAAGCCCGGGCAAGGAGATGTGATGGTCGCTTTGCGCGCTCGAAAAACCAACAACGAGGCCGACCAGCCGTCGAGCCCAGTGTTGCGTTTCGGCGCCGACAAGCCGCTCAAGCTCGACGCCGGCACGCTGCTGTCGCCGTTCCAGATCGCCTACCAAACCTATGGCACGCTCAACGACGCGCGCTCCAACGCCATCCTCGTCTGCCATGCGCTGACCGGCGACCAGCATGTCGCCAACACCAATCCGGTGACCGGCAAGCCGGGCTGGTGGGAAGTGCTGATCGGCCCCGGCAAGATCATCGATACCGACCGTTTCTTCGTCATCTCGTCCAACGTCATCGGCGGCTGCCTCGGTTCCACCGGCCCCGCCTCGACAAATCCCGCAACCGCCAAGCCTTACGGGCTCGACCTGCCGATCATCACCATCCGCGACATGGTGCGGGCGCAGCTGATGCTGGTCGAGCATTTCGGCATCGAACAGCTGTTCAGCGTGTTGGGCGGCTCGATGGGCGGCATGCAGGTGCTGCAATGGGCCTCCAGCTATCCCGAGCGCGTCTTCTCGGCCCTGCCGATCGCCACCGGCGCCCGCCATTCCTCGCAGAACATCGCTTTCCACGAGGTCGGCAGGCAAGCGGTGATGGCCGACCCCGACTGGCATGGCGGCAAATATTTCGAGCACGGCAAGCGACCGGAAAAGGGGCTGGCGGTGGCGCGCATGGCCGCCCACATCACCTATCTGTCGGAAGCAGCGCTGCACCGCAAGTTCGGCCGCAACCTGCAGGACCGCGAAGCGCTGACCTTCGGTTTCGATGCCGACTTCCAGATCGAGAGCTATCTGCGCCATCAGGGCATGACCTTCGTCGATCGCTTCGATGCCAACTCCTATCTCTACATGACCCGGGCGATGGACTATTTCGATCTCGCCGCCGACCATGGCGGCCGGCTGGCCGATGCCTTCGCCGGCACCAAGACCCGTTTTTGCCTGGTCTCCTTCACCAGCGACTGGCTGTTCCCGACCGAGGAGAGCCGCTCGGTCGTTCACGCGCTGAACGCGGCCGGCGCCTCGGTATCGTTCGTCGAAATCGAGACCGACCGCGGCCACGACGCCTTCCTGCTCGACGAGCCGGAACTGTTCGCCGCCATCAAAGGCTTCATCGCCTCGGCGGCCCGGGCTAGAGGGCTCGGCGCATGACCTCGAAAAGTTGCACGCTTTTCGGATCAGGACCATGTGCCAGGCATCAGCGCATGACCCTGAAAAGTTGCAGACTTTTCGGATCAGGATCATGCGCCAGGCATCAGCGCATGGCCCCGAAAAGTTGCAGACTTTTCGGATCAGGACCATGCGCCAGGCAGGAGCCGAGCCCATGAGCGTCAACCGCGCCCAGCGCGTCGACCTCGAAGTCGTCGCCGATCTCATCCCGCCGCAGTCGCGGGTGCTGGACGTCGGTTCCGGCGACGGCCTGCTGCTCGAATTGCTGCAGGCGACCAAGAAGGTCGACGGCCGCGGGCTGGAACTGTCGCAGCGCGGCGTCAACGAATGCGTGGCGCGCGGCCTGTCGGTCATTCAAGGCGATGCCGACAAGGACCTCCAATTCTATCCCGACAAGGGCTTCGACTTTGTCGTCTTGTCGCAGACCTTGCAGGCGACCCGCAATCCGAAGCTGGTGCTCGACGAACTGCTCCGGATCGGCAACCGCGCCATCGTCTCATTTCCCAATTTCGGCCACTGGCGGGTGCGCTTTTCGCTGCTCTTCAACGGCCGAATGCCGGTGACCAAGGACCTGCCCTATTACTGGTACGACACCCCCAACATCCATTTCTGCACCATTCGCGATTTCGTCAATCTATGCGACGAGCTGGGCGCGACGGTGGAAAAGGCAACCGCGCTCGACGCCAACGGCCAGCGGATCGGCTTCTCGATGCCGTGGTGGTTCTGGAACTTTTTCGGCCAGCAGGCGGTATTTCTGCTGAAACGGTAGCAGGCCGCCCGTGAGCCGATCATTCCCCTTATTCAAGTACGTCGGTGGCCTTGTGCGGATGCGCAACGCCGTCGACAAGGACCACATCGGACTGAGAATTCTCGGTGCGCAGCGGCAAGATCTCCTGATAGGCGGCCGAGCGGTACCATCCGCGCGCCTGCTGCATGTCTGGAAATTCGATCATGACGAGGTGCCCCGGCCAGGTGTTTTCAACCACGTCCACCTCGCTGCCATGCACAATGAAGCGCCCGCCGAACGGCTCAAGCGTGGCATCGATCTTCTGCAGGTACTCGACGATCGGCGGCCCCGGCGTGACCTGGCGCATATGGGCGACGGCGTAGGCGGTCATGGTGTAACTCCTTGTGGTCGAAAGCCGGACAACCGGCTTGATGGGAGCAGTTTGCCGGGACGTTGCGCGCTGGTCGATTACCCCCGAGGTAATGACACCGAATACAAAACTGGCGCGCCGCTGCCGTCACCTGAAAGATATTTCTGCCTGGCACCGATGATTTCCGCCCACCTGCGCTGTCCTTATCGATGGGCGCGCCTGGATGGTCCGGCGGCCGGGAACAGAGAGGTGATCCATGGGATCGTTGCAAAATCAGAATGTCGTCGTCGTCGGAGGCAGCCGGGGTGTCGGCCGCTCCATTGCGGAGGTCGCCCTCAAGGAGAAAGCGACGGTGCTGGCGGTCGCCCGCGGAAAACAGGCCCTGGCGCAATTTGCCTGGGAGGTCTCCGGCGTGAAGACGCTCGCGATCGATGCGACGGTGGACTCCGCCCCCGATAAGGTCTTCGCCGCGCTTGAGCCGGACGTGCTGGTGATCTGCGCAGGTGCGCTGGCCCCTTCCGCGCCGGTGCATGAACAGAACTGGAAGGCCTTCTCGGCAAATTGGGACACCGACGTCAAGGCGTCGTTCCTGTTTTGCCGGGCCGCTCTGCGCCGTCCGCTCAAGCCGGGAACCCGGATCGTTCTGATCTCCAGCGGCGCGGCCTTGACCGGCGGACCACCCAATGCCGGCGGCTATGCCGGCGCAAAACGCATGCAGATGTTCCTGGCCGGTCATAGCCAGAAGGAGTCGGACCGGCTTGGCCTCGGCCTGCGCTTCATGGCGCTCGCGCCGATGCGGATCATGCCGGAGACCGGCGTGGGCAAGGCCGGCGTCGACAGCATCGCGGCCTATATGGGCATCCAGCCGGCGGACTTCATCGCCGCCATGACCGACATGCAGACGCCGGCCGATGTCGGACGGGCGGTGGTCGCACTCGCCACCGGCCAGGCGCAAGGCAGTTCCTTCATGGTGAGCGGGAGCGGGCTTGCCCCGGCCGCCTGAGGCGCGCGTAATGCAAACCTGACCCGGAACCCGAAAGTAGCATGACAGACGCTCAACCACCTCTGGAACCGGCACGCCAGCCGATCCTCGATCGGCTGGCCTTCGAGAAGGTCACGGCCGCGCATCGCCGCGAGCTCAAGCTGCATTGCTATCGCATGATGGGTTCGCTGCACGAGGCCGACGACCTCGTCCAGGACACGTTGCTTCGCGCCTGGCGCGCAAGGTCGGAGTTCGACGGGCGGGGTTCGGTTCGCGGTTGGCTCTATATGATCGCGACCAATGCTTGCCTTAACGCCATCAAGGCGAGGTCGAGGGCGCGTCGCATTCTCCGGGAACCCGGACGGCCGCCGTCGCACGGGGCGGCCATAGGCGGGGCCGTAGCTGACGTCGCGTGGCTGGAGCCCTACCCCGACGCCGAGCTTCCAGACATTGCCGGCAGCGAGCCAGGTCCGGAAGCCCGTTACGAGAGCCGCGAGGCCGTCCAGCTCGCCTTCGTCGCCGCTATCCAGGATCTGCCGCCCAGGCAGCGGGCCGCGCTGCTGCTTGCCGACGTCCTGGGATGGTCGGCCGTCGAGACGGCGCGTTTGCTGGGCGGATCGACGGCTTCGATCAACAGCGCGTTGCAGCGCGCCCGCGCAACGCTGACGGCGCGCTATCCTGGCGGACGGCCGGCCAGCCGATCACGGCCCAACCCCGAAGAAGGCCTGCTGCTCGAACGTTACATGCAGGCCTGGCAGGCCGCCAATCTCGAAGGTTTGATCGAGCTCCTGCGTGAGGACGCCATCTATACCATGCCGCCTTGGCGCGAATGGTATCAAGGCCGCGAAGCGATCCGCGGTTTCTTCGAGACCGTCTGGCCGAGGTTCGGCGGCTTCCGCACGCTGGCCACCGCGGCCAATGGCCAGCCGGCGGTCGGGGTCTATTCCCGCAGCCACGATGACCCGGCGTGGCGGGCCCATTCCCTGCATGTGTTCGAGCCAGCCGAGGGCGGGATCGCTTCCTTGACGATCTTCATAGGGCCGCTCGGGCCATCTCTGTTCCCGGCCTTCGGCCTGCCACCGGCCTAGCTTACCCGTGGGCAAGCCTTACCGGTCGAGTTCCGGGAAATACGGGTCGGAGAAAAACCGCCGGTCGCGCTCGCCTTGCAGGCAGTCGATCGGTGCGTCGATGCGGATCGTCCTCGGATCCTCCTTGGGATACTCGACGCCGCTGACCTCGAGGATCAGTTTGCGGCGAGTGGCGGTGGCGAATTCGGAAACCGCGTAGATCGGTAGCACGAACGAGCCCGGTCCGCCGGTGACGCATTCGGCATAATACCGGTCGAGATGGCTGAAGGTCGGTGACGGGCTGATCAGGATCGGCAACCCGTTGATGACGATGCCCTTCGCCAGCGCCGCATCGCGTGCCGTTGTGACCGGCAAGCCGGTGTTGTTTGGGCCATCGCCAGAGACGTCGATGACGCGGCGTTTGGCCACGACGGCCGTGCCATCGAAAAGCTCGGCGCCGAAGGCCACGGCACCGGAAATAGAGGTGCCGCGAAAGCTCCTGAACGGGCGGGCCGCGATCTTGTCGGCGAAAGCGTTGGCGCTCTCCTTGCTGTCGATGACGTGCCAGGCAATGACCGCATCGTCGCGGATGGTGCCGGCCCATTCGAAATAGGCGATGGCGATGCGGCCGGAAGGGCCGGTACGCACGGCATTGATGAAGTCGGGATGTCGCAGCGCCGCGACATAGCCGGCGCGCTGCAGGGCGAACTCCCTTTCATCCATCGACTGCGAGATGTCGACGGCCAGCACCAGCTCGACGTCGACGGCAATGGCATTGGCGGGCGCGGCCACAGGTGCTGCCGGGGCACAGGCAAGGCAGGCGAGCAGGGCGAGAGCGTCAAGCATTGCCGATCGGAACGTTCCCATCTGAAACGATCGCGATAGTTTTTCGCCGCGATCGCGGCGAAATAAAGCTTGGCTTCTATTTCTTTCGGCGAGCCGAGGCGATAATCGGGGGCGGTTCGATGGCGCCTGCCCTGACACGGGCCGGCTTGAGGGGCGGTTGGCCGGCATCCTTGACGATGGTCAACGCTCGCGGGAAGAAGCGGGTATTGTGCTGGCCGCGGCCGATATTGAGGATCGCGGCGTCGGGCAGGCGCTTGTCCAGCATCGACAGCACTTGCCTCAGCGTCGCGCCGTCGAACGCGTCCAGCGCCTCGTCGATGATAACCCATTTCGGCCGTCGCAAGGCGAGCCTGGCAAAGGCCAGCAGACGCTGCTCGTCGTCGCTGAGCTCACGCTCCCAGCGCGCCGAGTGATCGAGCGAGGACGACAGGCGTTGCAGCCCGACATCGGCCAGCACCTCCGAAATCTCGGCATCGCTCGCCTCCGCCGCGCCGTCTGAATGGTTGAGCACCTCGCGCAGCCTGCCGAGCGGGAAATAGGGAGTACGCGGAACGAAGATCGGCGCTTCTCCGGCCGGCATGCCGATCCGGCCGCTGCCCCATGGCCACAGACCGGCAATGGCGCGGAAGAAAAGCGTCTTGCCGGCGCCCGGATCTCCGGTGATCATGACGCGGTCGCCGGCGCGGATTTCGACATGCGGCTCGGCAAGCTTGGTGCATCCGTCCGGCGAGGCGATCTCGAGCTTCTCGAAGGTCAGGCTGCCGTCGGGATTTTCGCCGAACGAAATGCGCCTTTCCGTGTCGTGCAGCGCGTCGGTGTCGCCAAGCGCGATGCGGAAGTCGGCGACCCGCATCAGCGTGGCGCGCCAATCGGCGATGCCGCCGATATTGTTGATGAACCAGCGCAGCGAGGAATGGACCTGGTTGAAGGCGCCGACCGCCATCATCAAGCCGCCAAAGCTGATATCGCCGGCAAAATAGACCGGGGAAGCGACGAGGATCGGCGCGACGACAGTGATCCAGCCATAGGTGTCCGTTACCCAGGAAAGATTGATCTGGGCGCTGTAGATGCGCCGCATGGCGCCCAGCACCATGCCAAGGTCGAATTCGAGCCGGCGCCTGGCATCGGCCTCGCCATGCGCAAGCGCGATGGCATCGACATTCTCGTTGACGCGAACCACCGAGGAGCGCAGTTCCGCCTCACGCGTATAGCGATCGTTGTTGAAGCGGATCAGCGGCCGCCCGACCAGCCAGCTCAACCACGAAGCTGTGCCCGCATAGAGGATCGCCGCCCAGACCATGTAACCGGGTATGGCCAGCGAATGGCCGCCTATGTGGAAGACGAAGCCGGAAGACAGCGACCACAAGACGCCAACGAACGAGGCAAGCAGGATGCAGGACTGCAGCAGGCCGATGCCGAGACCGGTCGAAAGGTCGGAGAGATGCCCGGCATCCTGCTGCAGGCGCTGGTCGGGATTGACGCCGATGGCGCCGGCATGGGTCAGCCGGAAGGCACGCGCCGGCCGCATCCATTCGCCGATCAGGTCGAGCGTCAGCGCCTCGCGCAGCTTCAGGCGAAGCATCTGGTCGAGCCAGGTCTGGCTGACATTGAGCACCACAAGCCCGCCGGCGATGCCGGCGAAGACCAGAAGCTGATGCAGGAAAGCCGGCATGTCGCGCCGCGCCAGCGCGTCGTAGAAAGGCTGGTTCCAGCGATTGAGCAGAACCTGCCCGATCGAGCTCGCCACGATGACGGCGACGATGCCGATCGCTGCCCAAAGCAATTGTTTTCGCACTGGCGAGGTGGTCAGCGCCAATTTGATTGTTGCCAGCTGCTCACGCAGGCTGCTGGCTTCGATCGACGTGGCAAGCTTCTGGGCGCTGGGCTCGACATCCGGATGATCAGCCATGAGTGGATCCTTGCATTCGGAAGCGGTGCTAAACCCCGGTGATAGGATCGACCGCATATGCCTTCAATCGGGCAGCGAACCCGTCCGCGACAGATAGGTGAGAAAAAGCCTGCGTCGGATCACGAACGCGTCATCCTGGCGACGCCGGACGTTCGGCCCCCGACAGCCGGCCAAGCGTCGGCGCGCCATGCGGCGAGAGAACCGGCACGAAGACGCGGCGGGAGGCGCGCTGCGCCACCGGGACGCCCTGATAGAGCCGCTTCTGCGCCTCGACAACGATGACGCCCGAAAAGATCGGCCAGAAGCGCCGGCCGGCACGCTCCAGCACATTGTGGAACTGCATCATGAAACGTCGCGGCGACGGCGGAAAGAACAGCGCATCGGACCACGCCGCCGGCGTGAAATTCGCTTCGCGCAGCAATTCGGTCAGCTGGCCGCGCGAGAACGGCCGGCCATTGCCGAAAGGCGTATGCTCGAAGCGCGCCCAGACGCCGCGCCGGTTGGGCACGACGATGACGACACGGCCGGCCGGCGACAGCACCCGCCAGATCTCGTTCAGCGTCTCGCGCGGGTTCTCGACATGTTCGAGCGAATGGACGAGCAGCATGCGGTCGATACAGGAATCGACCAGCGGCAGCTCCTCGTCGAAGACCAGGGCGGTCGCCGTCGGCCCCGTCGCCGGCCAGACCACCGCGCCCTGCGTCGCCGGCATGAAGGCAAAGACGCGCTCGGCATCGCTGCCGAAGCGCTCCAGCCATGGCAAGGTGTAGCCGAGGCCGACCAGCCGCTCGTTGGGCACAACAGCCCATAGCGAGGACAGCGCCATGGTGATCGAGCGTTCGGCCAGGCGCCCGAGCGTGGTCGAATAGAAGGAACGGAGGTCGACAATATCTGAATGCATGGGCGGAACGGTAGCTTCGAAGCAGTCCAAGTTCAACAAAGGCAGATGACATCGGCTGGCAGGCGCCCTATGTCTGCGCCTGTAAACGGAGAGATATGATGCCGGTCGAGATCGAACAATTCATGTGCCGCAGCGACAATTTCGGCGTGCTGGTGCATGACCCCAAAAGCGGCCAGACGGCGCTCATCGACGCACCAGAAGAGGCGCCGATCCTGGCCGCCATCAAGCGCACCGGCTGGACACCGACGATGATCCTGACCACCCACCACCATCTCGACCACGTCGAGGCCAATCTGGCGCTGAAGGAGCGTTTCAAGCTGCGCATCGTCGGGCCGGAAGCCGAAAAGGCAAAGATTCCCGGCATCGACGAAACCGTCGAGCAAGGCTCGGTCGTCCACCTCGGCGATGAGCGGATCGAGGTCATCGCCACACCCGGCCACACCGCAGGCCATGTCACCTATCACCTGCCGGCGTCAAAAGTGGCATTCGCCGCGGATACGCTGTTTGCGCTCGGCTGTGGGCGGCTGCTCGAATGCAAGCCGCCGGTGATGTACGAATCCCTGAAAAAGCTCGCAGCGCTGCCGGCCGAGACGGTCGTCTATTGCGGACATGAGTATACGCTGGCCAACGCCCGTTTCGCGCTGACCGTCGACCCGACCAATTCGGCGCTGAAAGAGCGTGCCGCCAAGATCGAGGCGCTGCGCGCCGACGGCAAGCCGACGCTGCCGACGACGATCGGCGAGGAACTGTCGACCAATCCGTTCCTGCGCTGGCACGATCCGGCGATCCGCAGGCATCTCGGCCTGGAAAAGGCCTCCGACGCCGAAGTGTTCGCCGAGATCCGCAAGCGCAAGGACAATTTCTGAGCGGCACCAGGAGCTAGGGCATGACCAGTTCCGCCGAAATCATCGCCCTGCTCGGCCTGAAGCCGCATCCGGAAGGCGGCTGGTATGCCGAAACCTTTCGCGACGGCGCGGCAGGCACGCGCGGCCATTCGACGGCGATCTATTTCCTTCTGGAGAAGGACCAATTGTCGGCCTGGCACCGGGTCAAGGACGCGGCCGAGGTTTGGCACTTCTATGACGGTGCGCCGCTGGCGCTGTCGATACATCGAGAAGGCGGTCCCGTCATCGAGGAGATCCTTGGCACGGCGCTTGCCGCAGGCGAGCGGCCGCAGATCGTCGTGCCGGCAGGCTGGTGGCAGTCGGCACGCAGCCTCGGCGAATGGACGCTGGTCGGCTGCACCGTGGCGCCGGGCTTCGATTTCGCCGCCTTCGAATTGGCCGAACCAGGCTGGCTGCCGGGCACGCCGTAGTGGTGAAGACCTGACGCTTGGTACCCAACGACAACAGCCGCTCAGGATGGAAAGCCGTCGTTCAGGTTGTCGCAAGAGTCACTCTCGAACCTCCGAAATTTTGCAACGGAAACTACCCTTGATATTCAGGGGGCGACCAATATGTCCCAACACTTAGGATTTCTGCGAAACTACCCGACGATGATCACTTGGCCGGTGATGGCCCCTTCCACGCTCTTCGCATAGGCGAGCCCCACCCGTTTCGACGAAACGGGCTCGTGACCGGGGAACCACTCGCCATATCTCGGCACGGACACGTCCAGAAGTCCGGGACTCACAACATTGATGCGAAGACCGCGCGGCATCTCGATCGCCGCACCAAGGACAAAACCGCCGAGCGCGCCGTTCGCTGTTGCCGCCCCTGTTCCCATCCGAATGGGATCGCGGTCGAGCACTCCGCTAGTCAGTGTGAACGAGCCGCCATCGCTGACAGTGGCCAACCCTGCCAACACCAGATTGACCTGGCCCATGACCTTATGGCGCAGGCCAAGCATAAACGTCTCTTCGGTGTACTTGCCAAGCGGCCCGAAATGGACATTGCCTGCGGTAGAGATGACGGCATCCACTTTGCCACATTTGGCGTACATGGCATCGAGCGATGCGCGGTCAGCCATATCAACCTGAAAGTCGCCACTAGAGCGGCTGGCCTTGATGATCGCGTGGCGGGAACCCAACTCGTCGCAAACCGCTTTGCCGATGTCACCTTCCGCGCCGACGACAATAATTCTCATGATATTTCTTCTGCCATCTCGTCATATCGTTTGAGCTTGTAGGCAAGGAGTTCGGCGCAGCCATCCAACGCAGCTCGCCGCTTGTCCAGATGCGCTGCGTGATCAAGAAGAACCGCTTTCCGTTCGGGCAGAGTCTCGCTGCCCCGCTGATAAAGCCGCGCAAAGTATCGCATCTGCTCCATGGGCATACCTGTCTCGCGCAGCGAGGACAGGAGTATTAGCCATTCGACATTCTCTGCCGAGAAGTCCCGCCTCCCGTCACGTCCTCGCCTGACCTTCGGAAGCAAACCCAATTTTTCATAATAGCGGATAGTGTCGATACCCAGTCCGCTTGTAGCTGCCGCCTCCGAAATGCGCATGTGTCGCCTACCCTGCCGATTGTGCGCTAGGCTACCAAGCTGGAGCAGCTCTAGGTCAAGCGAGAATTTTTACCCTCTGATCTGACGACCTCGAGGATTGCGTCACAAAGGCTTGCCCATGGGCACCAAGCGTCGGATCTTTCGCCGTTTGCAGGCCGGCATCATCTGAATATCGACATGCCTAGCCTAAAACGAAACCCAGGGTGATCGCCAGCTGACCGGCGTAATACAGCGCCCAGACCGCATGGCGCATCCAGGCACGGTGCGGCGAGATGGCGGGCAGCAGGAACTTTTCCGCGGCAAGCAGCCCGTCGGACAATATGAGCAGGGCGACGCCACCGATGACCCAGGCACTACTCAGGGTAAGCGCGCCAATGCCCATGGCGAGGATTGCCGCCACACGAAGGCCTATCGGCAGGCGCAGTGCCGGGCCGACGCGGCGCCGGAGCGCGAAAACCATCGCCAGCGCCAACACGACCATCGCCAGCACGATCGCTGCCCGCCACGGCTCGGCCAAAAGCAGCCCGAGGCCGCCGCCGGCACGCAGGAACAGCACGACGTAAAGCACATGCGCGGCAAGAAAACTGGCCGCGCCGCCAAGAAATGCCTTCTCGCCGTCGCGCGACAGGAAGGCGTCGCCGACGGCGCTGACGCCCAGTGCGGCGACGAGCAGCCATGGGCCGCTCTGCTGCACGACCAGCACCGCCAGCATCGCCACCGCCAATGTCCTTGCCGCCGACCGCGAAAGACGCGGCGGCATGCCGAGGCTGAACGCATAGATCACCGCCGCCGCCAATGAAAACAGCAGCGTCGCATTGGCATTGGCATCGATGCCGCCGGGAAACGGCATCAAGCGTTTGCCTCGCTCGTGGCCCTCTTGCGCAGCAACAGCGATTTCGCCGCCAGTGCCGCGCCGCCGGTGATCAGCACGCAGGCGGCGAGGATGCGCCATGACGGCTCGGCGAAGCCGGCGGCGATCAGCACCAGTGTCGACAGCAGCGGCGCGGCGTAGCTTGCCGCCCCCAGCACCTGGATGTTGCCGCGCTTGACACCGATGTCCCAGGCATAGAACGCCGCCCCTACCGGCATCAGACCGAGGCCGAGCACGGCCAGCCACTGGCCGGCGCCGTTGGGCAGCACCGTTTCTTCCAGCAACAGATGGCAGACGAGCGAAAGTGCCGCCGTGGCGGCGCAGAACCAGGTGACGATGCTGGTCGGCACCGACGGGAAGCGCCGCGATAACAGCGAATAGGACGACCACAACACGGCACAGACGGCGGCCATCGCATAGCCGAAGGCATAACGTGCATCGAAGGCAAGTCCGCCGCCCTTGGTGACGATCAGGACCGTGCCGGCAAGGCCGAGCAGCGCGCCGACGATATGGTTCCAGGCCAGCCGCTCGCCAGGCATCAGCGCCGATCCCAGCACGATCAGCAGCGGCCACAGATAGGCGATAAGGCTGGCCTCGACGGCCGGCGCATTGCGCAGCGCGGTGAAGTAGAAGAAGTGGTAGCCGAACAGGCCGGCAATGCCGATCACCCAGACTTTGCGTGGTATTTTGACTTGGCGCGGTATCTTCGCGGCGCCATCGGCTGCCGGCATGAACAGCCGGGCAACCAGGCCGACGCAGGTGCCGATCGTAAAGGTGATTGCCGAAAGCAGGAACGGCGGCACCGAACCCGAAGCATCCGTAAACAGCGCCAGCAGCGCCCACATGGCGACCGCGGAGAAGCCGATCAGTGTTGCGCGCGCCATACCCGTCGCCCCGTGGCCCATTGGCGGCGCACCATCACGCCTATTCGTCTGCTTCGAACCGCTCCGCGCTGACCGTCAACGGGCCGATTTGCGTGCTGACCGTGGCGCGGATCGGCGCATATACGCCGCTTTGGCCGACCGGTGCAAACGTCACCATGATGCGGCTGCGTTTCTTCAGGTAGTTCAGCGCCTTGCGGTTCTTGCGGTAGCCGGCCACCGGCTCGAAACCCAGCCTGCAGGTGACCGTATCGCCCTCGTAGCCGGCCACCGAGATCGACCCTTTCGACTCGTAGGTCAATTTCAGATCGGCACGCATTTCGCCGTCATAGAGCTTCACCGTGCGCCCGCAGACCTGGTCGAGGCTGTCGGCATGGATGACGGTCGCGGCCATCGGATCGAGAACGGATACGAGATCGCTGCCGACCAGCGGTATCCAATTCTCGGGATTGCGCTTCTTTGGCTCAGGCACGACCTTGGTCGAGGTGACCACGCCGTTGGCAAACTGGATGTCGATCATCGACGCCTTCTTGCCGGACGTGTAGTCGGCGCGAAACGCCTGCGGCTGCAACTGCTTGCCCGAAATCTTGCCCTTCGATGAGATCGTGCCTCGCGTATCGTCGAACAATGTGGCGAGCCCGGCGCTGGAGACGCTGCCCTCGATCGAATAGGTGTCGCCCTCGTAATGGCTGGAGAATTTCGCCTTGGCCACGGAAAGGCCGAGGAACGACACCGAATACTCGCCCGTGAAGGATTGCGGCTCGGCGGCCGAAACCGTCGTCGACAGCGCGACGGCGAACAGCACGACCAGGGCATGGAGGAAAGAACGAGGCATGGCGGGTCCTTGATTGTCGACCGGAGACGGGCGATCTGGCATGTCCCTGTGTGACCGCTTATAGGCTGAATTCCGGCCTTAATGTGAAGGCGGCGTCGGCAGGGAACGCTGGGGCTGGTCGGTGGGAGGTGACGGAAGCCAGAAATGAAAAACCCGCCTCGGCGGGCGGGTCGTCGGCGCGAATCAGCACCATACCCAAATT
The DNA here is from genome assembly GCF_040318975.1 of Mesorhizobium sp. M0983. Lineage (NCBI taxonomy): Bacteria > Pseudomonadati > Pseudomonadota > Alphaproteobacteria > Hyphomicrobiales > Phyllobacteriaceae > Mesorhizobium > Mesorhizobium sp. M0983. Next base: position 90,831 of record NZ_JAMYNH010000017.1, read on the forward strand.
AGTAGCATAGCTGCCGGCACAAAGCAAGAACAAAATGTGGCGCTCGATGAATTTGTCGATCTCCCCCTTGCGGAGGAGATGCCCGGCAGGGCAGAGGGGGTGGGAAGGATCGCCAAGATCCAGCTTATCCTCCCAGTGCCGAGAGTTTTGGCTGCAACGGAGCTAAGTCGGAGGGACAGCACCCCCTCTGGCCTGCCGGCCATCTCCCCCGCAAGCGGGGAGATCGGCAGCTTCGCCACTGGTGCTCATCTCTTGAAGGTGCAATTCCCTCTCCCGAACCAACCCCAAGCTTGACGCATCGGCGAAATGCAACTATGGAACGCCAACTTTTCCATAAGGCCGCCTGACCGAAACCGCGCGCCACCCGGCGCGGGTCGAATGTTTGGCCAGGACCGAGAACCGAAGGTTAGTATCATGTCCCGCACCTGCGAACTCACTGCCAAGGCAGTCATGTCCGGCAACAATGTGAGCCACGCCAACAACAAGACCAAGCGTCGCTTCCTGCCCAATCTCGTCAATGTGACGCTGATCTCTGAAGCGCTGAACCAGAATGTGCGCCTGCGCATTTCGGCCAACGCGCTGCGTTCGGTCGAGCATCGCGGCGGCCTCGATGCCTTCCTGGCCAAGGCCGATGCCAAGCAATTGTCGCAGCGCGCCCGCCTGTTGAAGAAGCAGATCGCCAAGAAGCTCGCCGAACAGCCGGCCGCCTGAATTTTTCGGCGGCAGCCGCCTTCCAGGGCGTGATCCGAACTCCGGATCGCGTTCCGCTGGTTCCATTACCCAGGATAAAAAAATGATTTTCCTCTCGCGATACCTGCCCTTCGTGGCCGCCATGGCGCTCGTCGTCGTGGCCGCGAACATCCTCGTGCAGTTTCCGATGCAGGGCGCAATCGGCGGGTTGTCGCTGGCCGACATCCTGACCTGGGGCGCCTTCACCTATCCGTTCTCCTTCCTGGTCACCGATCTCGCCAATCGCCGCTACGGCCCGGCGGTGGCGCGCAGGATCGTCTTTGTCGGGTTCATGACAGCGGTGGTCTGCTCGATCGTCATCCCGCCCTTGCTGTTTCGCCACGGCCTGATCGAATTCGAGACCGCCGCCGACCGGCTGGTGCGTATTGCCGCGGCGTCGGGTGCGGCCTTCCTCACCGCGCAATTGCTCGACGTCACCGTGTTCAACCGACTGCGCCGGCAGAGCTGGTGGCGCGCGCCGATCGTCGGCACGCTGGTCGGCTCCGTTTTCGATACGGTGGTATTTTTCACCGTCGCCTTCGCGGCGGCTTTCGCCTTCGCCGGGCCGAACGATGGCTTTGCGCTGGAGACCGCACCGCTCATGGGCATGCTGCCAGTCGAGACGATGCGCTGGATATCCTGGGCGCTCGGCGATCTCAGCGTCAAGCTGATCATAGCGGTGGTAGCGCTGATCCCTTACCGGCTGCTTGCCGCCCGCTGGAGCCAGCCGGCACTGGCGGCATAGAGCATGATCCCGAACCGAAGGTCCGCGTTAGCGAAAAGTGGGAACCGGTTTTCGGACAAGATCATGCTCAAAGACTATCGAGCATGATCCCCTGGCTTCAGCTGGACTCGGCAAAAACGCCTGACGGCGGACAGGAGCTTCGCCTGAAACGGCGCGGCGGCGAATTCTCGATCATGCTTGGCGCCAACGAGCTGATGAACAGTCGGCTCAGCGGTTCCGAAGAGGCGCTGGCCAAACTGTCCCGTCAAAGGATTGCCGGCCGCCGGAACCCAAGCATCCTGATCGGCGGCCTGGGCATGGGCTTTACCTTGCGCGCGGCGCTGGCCGAGCTCGGCGACGATGCGCAGGTCACTGTTGCCGAACTGGTGCCGGCAGTCGTGACGTGGGCGCGCGGCCCGATGGCCGAGGTTTTCGACGGTTGCCTTGACGACCGGCGCGTCAGTGTTCACGAGACCGATGTCGGTCAGCTCATCCGTTCGCAAGCATCGGCCTGGGACGCGATCCTGCTCGACGTCGACAACGGTCCCGAGGGCATCGTCTACAAGGCCAACGATGCGCTCTACAGCGGCACCGGCCTCAACGCCGCACGCGCCGCGCTCAAGCCCGGCGGTGTGCTGGCGGTCTGGTCGCAGGGCCCTGACGCAGGTTTCACCCGAAGGCTCAAGCAGGCGGGCTTCACGGTCGACGAGGTTAAGGTGCGGGCTCACGGCAAGCGCGGCGCTCGTCACATCGTCTGGCTCGCGAGTAAAGCATAGCGGAAGCAATTCGGGCGGATTGCTGTTTGGGCTCCGCCCGGCATGCCGACACCTACTACTTCGCTTTCTGAAGCTCGGCCGCGAGCGCCTGCAGCAGCCCGCGCGTGCCCTCTTCGCGTCCTTGCGCTGAATCAATGCCATCGAAAAACGCACCCTGTTCGGTATAGGTCAGGCGAGTGCCGTCGCCGGAGGGTGCGAGCTCGACGGTGGTGAGCGACGCCGACAGCGGCTGCGGCCCGACCGCCATCCGGTAGGAAAATACGATGCGTCGGTCAGGGACGATGTCCTGGAACTGCGCATCGAGCCTGATTTCCGGGCCGCCCTGATAGCTGAACCGCGAAACCTCGCCGCCGCCGACATGGAAATCGAAGGTGAACTCGGCGATGGTGAAGCCGTCACCTTCGACGCGCCAGCGCCGCACTGTCGCCTTGTCGGAAAAGGCGAAGAAGACGCGCTCGGGCGATTGCGGATAGGTCCGCTCGATCGTGAAGGTCGAATGGATGACGGAGTGGTCGTTCACGGGCGCAATCTGGTTCATTTCTCTTCGTCCTTTTCCTGGTCGTGGAGTGTTGCGTTCGGTTGGTCAGTCTCCGCCAGAATCTGGCCGAGACGGTCGAGGTGGCGTTCGGCCGGCGTGCGGCGCGCGGCGATCCAGTCGGCGAGCGGGGCGAGCCCGCCGGGCTCGATCCGGCAGGTGCGCACGCGTCCGATTTTTTCGCTGCGGATCAGCCCGCACGCTTCCAGCGCCTGGAGATGCTGGAGCACCGCGGCGAAGGTCATGCCGAACGGCTCCGCCAACTGGCTGACGGTGGCCGGCCCGCGGCCCAGCCTTTCCAGGATTGCCCGCCGCGTCGGCTCGGCAAGAGCCCGCAGGATGCTGTCGATCTCGGAATAGTTAAGCATGGACTTGAGTATTTCGCCGATGACACAAATTGTCAAGCCACAACTAAAGTATTTTTGCAGATGGTGAGAGCCGGTTGGAAACGCGCGACGCGGGTCATTGCGAGGGGAAATCGCCATGGGAAATTGCATGCGCTGCGAAACGGCGCGGAAATGCCAGCATCGCCAACAGCCGATCAATGGCCGATCGCGCGTCAATCCTCGTGCAGGATGAATTCCAGATAGAGGTTGCGCTGCAGGATCGAGTGGTTGTCGTCGGACATCAGCGACACGATCAGCGCGCCGTCGTCGCGGGTCCAGACGTCGAGCGCTTCCATGTTGTCGATCTGGTAATCCATGTCCGCTTCAAGCAGCACCGGCCCGTCGGCGACGGCGCCCTTCTCGACGCTTTCGCCATAGATGCGCCGCAGCCGCATCTTGACGCCGCCGGCCATCGAAAAACTGCGCTCCAGAAGCAACAGGTCGCCATCCGGCAGGAAGGCGCCGTCGGTGATGTCGAAGTCGCCATTGCGCTTGACGGTGAAGACGCCCTTATGCGGCCCTTCGATGATCGCCGCGAAGATGTTACCGGCCTTGTCGAGGCTCTTTTCCGACACCACGACCAGCCCGCCCGCGTGCTGTCCGTAAGGATGGGCGCGGGCGACGGTCTCAAAGCCGCGATTGCGGCGAAGTTCCCAGGCCGGGATCAGGAAGTCCAATTGCTTGAACGGCGCCTTCATGTCGTCCGGATCGATCTTGAACTCTGCGATACGGTGATCGCGCTCGAAGCCGACCGTGGCGATGCCGTCCTGGACCGCGAGGCCTTCGGCATCGACCGCCCATTTCAGGTCGATGGCCTGGCCGGCCGCATCGACCATCTGCTGCATGCGAAAATTCTGAATGCCGGAAGGCCGCTTGTCGGCATCGTGGACAAGGGTGCCGAAGAACCAGAAGCCGGTATCGGCGACGCCGATGAAATCGCTGCCCGGCTTGAGGAACCGAAGCGCCGACAGCGCGCCGAAATCGCGCGTCGGCGAGGTCATTTCGAGCCCGCCGACGAATTCGAGCGGCCCGAACTGTTTGTCCGGCCGGCCGATATGGAATTCGCTGATCGGCCGTGCCGAGATTTCGGCCGGCTCGACCGGGGCCGGCCCGGCAGCGACAGCCGGCGCCAAACTGATGCCTGACAACGCAATGGCGGCCAAAAGCGTCTGCCAAAGGCCGCCGCGGGAAAAAATCATCCGGCGCGCCGCATGCCGCCGCGCCGCGTGTCGCGCACGGTTTCCTCGGCGAACAGCGAGGCCAGCTGCTCGGTCATGGCGCCGGCCAGTTCTTCGGCATCGACGATGGTGACGGCGCGGCGATAGTAGCGGGTGACGTCGTGGCCGATGCCGATGGCCAAAAGCTCGACCGGCGAGCGCGTCTCGATGAGCTCGATGATGGCGCGCAGATGCCGCTCGAGATAATTGCCCGGATTGACCGACAGCGTTGAATCGTCGACCGGCGCGCCGTCCGAGATCATCATCAGGATCTTGCGCTGCTCCGGCCGCGCGATCAGCCGGTTGTGCGCCCAAAGCAGCGCCTCGCCGTCGATGTTTTCCTTGAGCAGGCCCTCGCGCATCATCAGGCCGAGATTGCGGCGCGCCCGCCGCCACGGATGGTCGGCGGATTTATAGATGATGTGGCGCAGATCGTTGAGCCGGCCGGGGTTCGGCGGCTTGCCTTCCTTCAGCCATTTCTCGCGCGCCTGCCCGCCCTTCCAGGCGCGGGTGGTGAAGCCGAGGATTTCGACTGAGACGCCGCAGCGTTCCAGCGTGCGCGCCAGGATGTCGGCGCAGGTGGCCGCGACCGTGATCGGCCGGCCGCGCATCGAACCCGAATTATCGAGCACCAGCGACACCACCGTGTCGCGGAATTTGGTGTCGCGCTCCTGCTTGAAGGACAGAGGCTGCATCGGGTCGATGACAACGCGCACCAGCCGCGCCGGATCGAGATAGCCCTCTTCGAGGTCGAAATCCCAGGAGCGGTTCTGCTGCGCCATCAGGCGGCGCTGCAGCCGGTTGGCCAGCCGCCCGACGACGCCGGAAAGGTTGGCGAGCTGCTTGTCGAGAAAGGCGCGCAGCCGGTCGAGCTCCTCCTCCTCGCAGAGTTCTTCCGCACCTACGGTCTCATCGAAGGCCGTGGTGAAGACCTTGTAGTCGATCTCTTTCGGCAGATTGGTGAAGGGATTGTCGTTGCGGCGCGCCTCGCCGGGCGTCTCCGCGTCGGCGTCGTCATCGTCGGAAAGGTCGTCGGCAGTGGCGTCGGAGGCCTCGGTCTCGGCCGATTGCTCGTCGTCGGACGATGCCTCGGTATCTTCGGACTGCGACTGCTCGGAGCCGGAATCGTCTTCGCCGCCCTCCTCGCTCTGCTCCTCGCCTTGCGGCTGGTTTTCGTCGTTGTCCTCCGAGTCTTCCGTCTCCTGGTCGTCGCCGAGTTCCTCGGCCATTTCCATGGAGGCGAGCATTTCGCGCACGACGCGGGCAAAGGCCTGCTGGTCGTCGAGCTTTGCCGACAGCCCGTCGAGGTCGGCGCTGGCCTTTTCCTCGACCCAGGGGCGCCAGAGATCGACCAGCCGTTCGCCGCTCTTCGGCACAGTGCGGCCGGTCAGCTTTTCGCGCACCATCAGCGCCAGCGCTTCCTCGATCGGCGCGTCGGCCTTGTCCTTGACGTCGACGAGGTTGGCCCTGGCGTATTTGTCCTCGAGCATCGAGCCTATATTGTCAGCGACGCCCTGCATGGCGCGAGAACCGATCGCCTCCACCCGGGCCTGCTCGACCGCGTCATAGATGGCGCGGGCCTGCTTGCCTTCCGGCGCCAGCCTGGTGTGGATGCGCGCATCATGGCAGGCGCGCTTCAGCGCCATGGAATCGCCGAGCCCCCGGGTGATGGCGATATCGGCTTTCGATGCCTTCTTCGGCAGTTCGGGCAGCCGGGCGCGGCTGCCGGCCAGCGCCGGCCGGTCCTTGGCGAAGCCGACTTCGAGGTCCTTGTCGCCGGCGATGGCGCGCATGCAGACGGTAACCGCGCGCTTGAAGCTGTCGTTCTCAGCGCCGGTCTTGGATTTGTTTCGCGTGTTGTCGCCCGGACCCGCCATCGAGACTCTGCTTAGCCCAGCACCACATTGGCAGCCGATTCCGGCAGATCTTCGCCGAAGGCGCGCTGGTAGAACTCGGCGACCAGCGAGCGTTCCAGCTCGTCGCATTTGTTGAGGAAGGTCAGCCGGAACGCCATGCCGATATTGCCGAAGATCTCGGCATTCTCGGCCCAGGTGATGACCGTGCGCGGGCTCATCACCGTCGACAAATCGCCGTTGATGAAGGCCGAGCGCGTCATGTCGGCGACGCGCACCATCTTGTTGACGATCTCCTTGCCCTTGCCGTCGCGATAGTGCTTGGCCTTGGCCAGCACGATGTTCACCTCATTGTCGTGCGGCAAATAGTTCAGCGTGGTGACGATCGACCAGCGGTCCATCTGCGCCTGGTTGATCTGCTGGGTGCCGTGATAGAGTCCGGTGGTGTCGCCCAGCCCAACCGTGTTGGCGGTCGAAAACAGCCGGAAGGCCGGATGCGGGCGGATGACCCGGCTCTGGTCGAGCAGCGTCAGCCGGCCCGACGATTCCAGCACGCGCTGGATGACGAACATCACGTCCGGACGCCCGGCATCGTATTCGTCGAAGCACAGCGCAACATTGTGCTGATAGGCCCAGGGCAGGATGCCGTCGCGGAATTCGGTGATCTGCAGCCCGTCCTTGACGACGATGGCGTCCTTGCCGACGAGGTCGATACGGCTGACATGGCTGTCGAGATTAACGCGCACGCAGGGCCAGTTGAGGCGGGCGGCGACCTGCTCGATATGCGTCGATTTGCCGGTGCCGTGATAGCCCGACACCATGACCCGGCGGTTGTAGGCAAAGCCGGCGAGGATCGCCATGGTCGTGTTCTTGTCGAACAGATAGTCCGGGTCGATGTCGGGCACATGCTCGCTCGTCACCGAATAGGCCGGCACCACCATCTTGGAGTCGAAGCCGAATGTCTCCTTCACCGACACCGTGGTGTCGGGCAGGTTGGCGATATCGCGATCGACCTTGTTCATCTCTATCAACGTCTCCACAAGCGAAACGCCGCGTTTCGCTGGCAATCGATTTTGTTCGGGGGCGGTCTTAGAGCCTTTTCCAACCTTATGAAAGTTGGAAAGCGACACGAACCGTAAGGTCGCTCAGCACAAACCTGCCTGCTTGAGCACGCGATAGGCCTGGAGCACATCGCGGAACCGGTCTTCCGAACCTCTGTCGCCGCCATTCGCATCCGGATGGTGGCGTTTCACAAGTTCCTTATAGCGCGCCTTGATATCCTTGCCAGTCGCCTTTGTATCAAGGCCAAGCGTTTCCAGTGCCTTGGCCTCAAGCGGCTTGGCCTTGCGCTCGCGTGCTTCGCGCGGGTCCTTCGGGCCTTTGAACAGATCGAACGGATCGCGCATGCGGTTGTAGTAGCCGGCGCGACCGGAGCGCGCCTGGGCGAAGTCGGGCGAGGAGCGTGTCGAAGCACCGTTGACGCCCATTTTCCAGGTCGGCCGGTGGCCGGTCATGGCCTCCTTCTGGAAGCGGGCAATCTCGGTGTCGGGAACGCCCGAGAAATAATTGAAGCCCTTATTGTACTCGCGCACATGATCGAAGCAGAACTGGAAGTACTCGCCTTCCTTCATGCGTCCGACCGGGGCGCGGTGGGTGCCGGCCTCCTTGCAGCCATCCCACTGGCAGATCGGTGAGCGCGACTTCAGCTCCGCGTCCTTCTCCGGGCGGATGCGAATCTTTTCGAAATATTTTGGGTACGGCTTCATCTCACCCATTTATGGGCTGTTCGCTGATGCGAAACAAGAATTGACATTTTCGCGATGATCGCCCTAACCGCTGAATCGCGGCATAAAACCGGCGAACGGCGAATTTTGTGCGATGACATAGATGTGGTGAAGGGAAGCGGCGATGTCCATACAGGCAACGATGGAAGACAAGCTGAAAAAGGCGTTTTCGCCGGAACGGCTGGCCGTCATCAACGAAAGCCATCTCCATGCCGGCCATCATCATCTGGATTCCGGCCATCACGCCACCTTCGACGGCACCGGCGAGACGCATTTCCGCGTCCGCATCGTCGCGCCCGCCTTTGCCGGCATGAGCCGCGTCGAACGCCACCGCGCCGTCAACGCATTGCTGGCCGAGGAATTGAAATCCGGCGTCCATGCCCTGGCGATCGAGCCGGCGGCGCCCGGCGAAAAGACCCGCTGGTAACTCAGCCGAGGCTCGCCCTCAGGAAAGCCATCACCGCGGCGGTCAACGCATCGCCTTCGGTGCCGAAGTCGCGATTGATCGACATGTGCGAATAGGCGCTGCCATCGAACAGCGTGACCCTGGTTCCGGTGGCGCCCAGACGCCCGGCAAAGGCCTGCGCGTCCGCCGCGCGGGTTTTCGCCCGCGAATAGGCGATGAACGTCGGCGGATGCTTGCGGCCGTCGACATAGGTGACCGGCGACAGCGCCCGCCACTGCGCCGGATCGGGAAAGGCGCGGGCATAGACCCCTGCCATGCCGCCGCTCCTGGCCAACGCCTCCAGATCATAGGCCCTGGTATCGTCGAGGACCAGCGCCGCGACGCCGGGCAGGCCGCCGCGCAGGCCGGTCAGCGCGACGAGATGGCAGCCGGCCGAATGGCCCATCGCGACGATCCGGTCCGGATCGCCGCCATGGCTGGCGATGTTGGCGCGAACGTAGCGATACGCCAGTTCGACATCGGCGGCCTGGGTGGCGACGTCGGCTTCAGGCAGCATCCGGTAGTCGATCGAGACGAAGCAGAAGCCATTGTCGAGCAGGAATTGCGGCTTGGAGTTGACGTTGTTGCGGTTGCCGACCCGCCAGGCGCCGCCATGGACGAAAAAGACGACCGGCAGGCCGCTTGCGCCATCGCGGGAATAAATGTCGAGCTTGGCCGGCCCATAGTCGAAGGTTTCGGGTGATGGCGGACGCAGCTGCAATGCCGCTGCAGCCTGACCCGGCAGCAGCGCCGCCATCGACACCAGAAGCAGGGTTCGCCGATCGATTGTCATAGACTCCTGACTGCCCACGGCTGCCATAAGGCGTGCACTGTCATTCGCCAAGCATCGCCGGCTTGATCCTCAGCCGCGCGATCCGATTCTTGTCGCGTTTCATGACGACGAAGCGCTTGCCGTGAAACGTAAAGGCCTGCTTTTCGTCCGGAATCGACTGCGCCTCGTGGATGACAAGGCCGGCAATGGTGGTGGCTTCCTCGTCCGGCAGGTTCCAGTCGAGCGCCCGGTTGAGGTCGCGGATCGACACCGTGCCGTCGACGACGACGGAGCCGTCGGCTTCCTGCTTGACGCCCTGGATGTCGATGTCGTGCTCGTCGGCGATCTCGCCGACGATCTCCTCGATGATGTCCTCCAGCGTCACCAGTCCCTCGACCTCGCCATATTCGTCGACGACGATGGCGAAATGCGCCTTGCGGCGCAGGAAGGCGTTGAGCTGCTCCTGCAGCGTCGTGGTGTCGGGCACGAACCACGGCCGCGACGCGATCTTCATCACGTCGATCCTGGAGAAATCATTGCCGACCTCGTTCAGCGCGCGCAGCAGGTCCTTCGCGTGCAGCACGCCGACGATGTTGTCGAGCGAGCCCTTCCACAGCGGCATGCGGGTATGCGGGCTCTGCAGGATCTCGCGCACCACCGCTTCCGGCGGGTCGTCGGCGTTGACCGAGCGCATATTGGTGCGGTGGACCATCACGTCCGACACTTCGAGCTCCTCAAGGTCGAACAGGCCGCCAATGCGGGCACGATCCTCGCGCACCACCTGGCCGTCGCGGCGGAAATCGTCGACGGCGCCACGCAATTCCTCATGCGTCGAGCGCTGCGGCTCGATACGCTGCAACTCGTAGCCGAAGGCGGCGAACAGGTGCCGACGCAAGACGAAGCCCAGCAGGCCGAGGCCGGCAAGCGCAGCAGCCGCGATCCAGCCGGCCTGGCTCATCCCGGATGGTTCTCCCCGAGGAACGCCAGCACTTCCGAGGCCGGCACATCCCTGGCGATGAAGGCCTGACCGATGCCGCGCGTCAGGATGAAGGTCAGCGCGCCGCGCGACACCTTTTTGTCCTGGGTGATGAAGGAGAACAGCTTTTCGGCGTCAGGCAATTCGCCTGGAATGTCGGCCATGCACCACGGCAGGCCGACGACGCGAAGGTGCGCCTCGACGCGCGCCGCATCGTCGGGGCTCGCCAAATTGAGCCTTGAAGAAAAACGGTGCGCCAGCGCCATGCCGATGGCAACGCCCTCGCCATGCACCAGCCGCGTGCCGTCATAGCCGGTCGCCGCCTCGAGCGCGTGACCGAAGGTGTGGCCGAGATTGAGCAGCGCACGGTCGCCGGTCTCGAATTCGTCGCGTGCAACGACGTCGGCCTTGGCGCGACAGGCCTCGGCAATCGCTTTTGCCCGCTCCGGCCCGCCGGCAAACACGCGAGACCAGTTTTCCTCCAGCCAGGCGAAGAACTCCGGCCGGTCGATCAGCCCGTATTTGGCCAGTTCGGCATAGCCGGCGCGAAACTCGCGGATCGGCAGCGTGTCGAGCACTTCGGTGTCGGCCAGTACCAGCCTCGGCTGGTGAAACACCCCGACCAGGTTCTTGCCGCGCTTGCTGTTGATGCCGGTCTTGCCGCCGACGGAGGAATCGACCTGCGCCAGCAGCGAGGTCGGGATTTGCACGAAGTTCATGCCGCGCCGCGCGATGCCGGCGGCAAAGCCGGCGAGGTCGCCGATGACGCCGCCGCCGAGCGCGACGACGACATCGCCACGCTCCAGCTTGGCGGCCAGCACGCCGTCGACCACCTCTTCCAGGTGCGCAAAGCTCTTGGTCTTTTCGCCGGGCGGCAGCGTGATGACTGCATGTTGGATGCCACCGCTTGCCAGGCCGGCCGCAAGCGTTGCGAGATGCGCGCTAGCGACGTTTTCGTCGGTGACGACCGCCGCCCTTGTGCCCGGCAGACGGCGCGCAATTTCGGCGCCGGCGCGTGACAGCAGGCCGGGGCCGATCAAAATGTCGTAGGTACGCTCGCCAAGCCCGACTTCGACAGAGACCGTTGCATCAGCGCTCACGACCGCACCTCGTCGATGTCGGCAACGCCGAGATGGCCGCGCAGCGCGTCCACCACTTCGGCGGCAATGATCTCCTTGCGGTCGTCGCGGGTCGGCACGATGACATCGGCCGCGGCGTAAACCGGGTAGCGTTCCGCCATCAGCCGCTCCAGCACCCCCCGGGGATCGGCGCTTTTCAGCAGCGGCCGGTTCTGCTTCTTGGAAACGCGCTCCATCAACAGGTCGATCTCGGCCTTCAGCCAGACCGAAACGCCATGGCTGGCGATCGCCTCGCGCGTCTGCGCATTCATGAAGGCGCCGCCGCCGGTCGACAGCACCTGGGGCCCGTGCTCCAGCACGCGCAGGATGACGCGCTGCTCCAGTGCCCGGAACTCCGCCTCGCCATAGCGCTCGAACAGGTCCGGGACGCTCATGCGCGAAACACTTTCGATCTCCTGGTCGCTGTCGATAAAGGGTAGCGCCAGCATCGCCGCCACCTTGCGGCCGATCGCCGTCTTGCCGGCGCCCATCAGCCCGACAAAGACGATGGAACGGTCGCCCAGCCGGCCGAGCAGCGCGGCATGGCTCTCGCCCGGAGGGTTTGCTGGTAACGCGTTCATGTTTCTAGGGCCTCTTTGCCGGCGTATCGACATCAAAAGCCTGTTTGCGTCAAGCGCGGCGCGCCCGGGACCTGTTATCGGCTTCACCCTTGAATTGGTGGGATTGGCGTCTCATAAGGGCACAGGGTTGGAAATGCAGAACAAGACGACGGGCGAAAATTAATGCCGACACTGTTTCGCTTTGTCGTGACGCTCGTGATTCTGGCCGGCATTGTCTACGGCGCGATGTTCGCCCTGGTCATGTTCGTCGAGCCGAGAAAGGCGGAAATGAGCGTGCGTATCCCTCCGGAAAAGCTCAATCCCAAAAAATGAACAGCGCCGCCCGCATCGAAGCCTTTCTCGAGATGATGAGCGCCGAGCGCGGCGCTGCCGAAAACACGCTTTCCTCCTATCGCCGCGACCTCGAGGACGCTTCCGCCGGGATCGGCGGCGGGCTCGCCGCTGCCACCAGCACCGACATCCGTGCCTATCTCGACGACATCGCCGCGCGCGGCTTTGCCGCCACCTCGCAGGCGCGCAAATTGTCGGCAATCCGTCAGTTCTTCAAGTTCCTCTACGCCGAAGGCCTGCGCGGCGACGATCCGACCGGCACGCTGGACAGCCCGAAGAAAGGCCGGCCGCTGCCGAAGACGATGAGCGAGGCCGATACCGGCCGGCTGCTCGACCGCGCCACGCAGGAGGCGATCGACCCCTCGCTCAACGACGACGACAGCCTGGCGGCGCTGCGCCTGCACGCACTGGTCGAGGTCCTCTACGCCACCGGCCTGCGGGTTTCGGAGTTGGTCAGCCTGCCGGTGACGGTGGCGCAGCGCGACGACCGCTTCTTCATGGTGCGCGGCAAGGGCAACAAGGAACGCATGGTGCCGCTGTCGGCCAAGGCGCGCACGGCGATGCGGACCTGGCTTGCCGCACGGGCGGCGGTGCCGGCTCTTGCCGACAGCCCGTTCCTGTTTCCGGCCGCCTCCGAAAACGGCTATCTCTCGAGACAGGTCTTTGCCCGCGAGCTGAAAGGGCTTGCCGCGCGAGCCGGCATTGCCGCGGCGAAGATATCGCCGCATGTGCTGCGCCATGCTTTCGCCAGCCATCTGCTGCAGAACGGCGCCGATCTCAGGGCCGTGCAGCAGCTGCTCGGCCATGCCGATATTTCAACGACGCAGATCTACACCCATGTACTGGAGGAGCGGCTGGTGCGTCTGGTCAACGATCATCATCCGCTTGCCGACTAGGCGTCATGTCGCTATGTGAGAACGACGTTCCACCGCGCCCAGCCTGCATTTTCGGGCTTGCGTCAGTCATTGCCTTCCGACCTGCCGGTTCGCCCAAGAATGTACAATTACCTCGATTTCGAAAAGCCTGTGCAGGATCTCGAAGGCAAGATCCTCGAGCTGAAGAAGCTTGCCGAGAACGGTGAGGCGGTCGACGTCGGCGATGAGATCGCCCGTCTCGAGAAGCGCTCACGCGATGCGCTGCGCGACGCCTATAAGGCGCTAACGCCATGGCAGAAGGTGCAGGTGGCGCGCCATCCGGACAGGCCGCATTGCATCGACTACATCAAGGGCCTGCTTACCGATTTCACGCCGCTCGCCGGCGACCGCAATTTCGGCGAGGACCAGGCGATCGTCGGCGGCTTCGCCCGCTTCCGTGGCGAGCCGGTGGCGATCATCGGCCAGGAAAAAGGTTCCGACACGGCAAGCCGGCTGAAGCATAATTTCGGCTCGGTGCGGCCGGAGGGCTACCGCAAGGCGGTACGGCTGATGGAACTCGCCGACCGCTTCCAAATCCCGCTGCTGACGCTGGTCGACACTGCCGGCGCCTATCCCGGCGTCAACGCCGAAGAGCGCGGCCAGGCGGAAGCCATCGCCCGCTCGACCTCAGCCTGCCTTGGCCTGAAGGTGCCGTCGATCTCGGTGGTGATCGGCGAAGGCGGCTCCGGCGGCGCCATAGCGATCGCCACCGCCAACCGCGTCTACATGCTCGAACACGCCATCTATTCGGTGATCTCGCCGGAGGGCGCCGCCTCGATCCTGTGGCGCGACACCACCCGGTCCAGGGATGCTGCGACCAACATGAAGATCACGGCGCAGGATCTGCTGGAGCTGAAGATCATCGACGCCATCGTCGCCGAACCGCTCGGCGGTGCCCATCGCGCCCCCGAAACGGTGATTGCCGCCACCGGCGACCTCATCGCCGGGACGATGAAGGAATTTTCCGGCGCCAACACCGACTTCCGCGAGCATCGCCGCGAGAAATACCTGGCGATGGGCCGCAATCTGTAGCCAACGCAGGTGCGCGGCCTGAAATGTGACGGCGTGGAGCAATTTCGCCACAAAAATGCCGCTGCGTTCGTCACAGTGAGCTTGCCGTAGGGGACGCGCCAATTTCGTTTGGGGCAAGAGGGCTGCTTGGCGCAAGGTCGCTTGCGGTAAGGAATTTTCAAGGTTAACGGGCTTAAGGTCCGTCAGTGGTCAGTTTAGCAGCCGCGGCATCCGCGGCGCAGAGATGAAGACGATAGCCATATCCATGTTTGCCAAGCTTGCCCGCACCGGAGTTCTGATCGCTGCGATCGGCGTCGCCGGCTGCAATGATGCTTCGATGAAGGATTTTGCACCGCAGGCCAACAAGCCGCTGCCGGACAAGATCCTGGCCGAGATGAGGGCCAAGGGCATGGTCCGCACCTCTTCGGTGATGGCCCGCATCTTCAAGGAAGAAGGCAAGCTCGAAATCTGGAAGGCCAAGACCAACGGCCGCTACGACCTGGTCGCCAGCTACGACATCTGCAAATGGTCGGGCAAGCTCGGGCCGAAGTTCACCGAAGGCGACCGCCAAGCGCCGGAAGGCTTTTACACGGTCCGCCCGGCGCAGATGAACCCGCGGTCGAATTATCACCTGTCCTTCAACATCGGCTACCCGAACGCCTATGACCGCGCCAATGGCCGCACTGGTTCCAACCTGATGGTCCATGGCGCCTGCTCGTCGTCGGGCTGCTATTCGATGACCGACGCGCAGATCGAGCAGATCTACGCTTTCGGTCGTGACGCCTTCCAGGGCGGCCAGACCGAGTTCCAGATCCAGGCTTTTCCGTTCCGCATGACTGCAGCCAACATGGCGCGCTACCGCAACGACCCGAACTACGAATTCTGGAAGATGCTGAAGGTCGGCTACGACAATTTCGAAGTCACCAAGGTGCCGCCGAAAGTCGACGTCTGCGAGAAGCGCTACGTCTTCAACCAGGTTGCGGCCGACGGCTCGACCTTTAATCCGACCGGCGCTTGCCCTGCGACCACCCAGCCCGATTCACTGAAGAGCGCCATCAACGCCTATCAAAGCACCTATGAGGCGGCCTTCAACGGCGCCGTCAAGGCCAGCGTGCCGGCACCCAAGCCGACCATCGCCGGGATCAAGGAAGCCAGCATCGTTTCCGACTGGTCGAAACGGCGTGCCCGCGGCGAACGCGTGCCGATCGAGCCGCCGTCGCTCAACCCAGACGGCACGGTGACCGAGACGGCGCGCATGGGCCGCGTCGATTCGCCGGCCGGCCGCAAGATGGCGGCACTCGACGCCGAAAAGGCCGCCAAGCAGAAGGCCGAGGAACAAAGGCTAGCCGCCATTGAAGCGGCCAAGGCCGCCAAAGAGGCAGCCAAGGCGCAGGCGCTGGCCGAGAAGGAAGCGGCCAAGGCGCAGGCACTGGCTGAAAAGGAAGCTGCCAAGACCGCCGCCGAGATGCCTGTCGCCACCGCCACTGTAGCGCCATCGGAGGCCGCCCCGGCAGTCGAAACGCAGGCTGCGGACGCCGAAAGCACGGCGACAAGGTTGAAGAAAAAGCTGCTCGGCATGTTTGGCGGCTGAGCTTCATGCTTGAACAAGAAGATGGGGGCCAAGGAGACAGGCCCTCAACCAGCCCCGCCGCCGTCTACGACCTCAAAGGTCTGAACTGCCCGTTGCCCGCGCTCAAGGCCAAAAAGCGCTTGGCCGCAATGCCGCCGGGTAGCCGCCTCTGGCTCGAAACCACCGACCCCCTCGCCGTCATCGACATCCCCGCCTTCTGCGCCGAGAGCGGCCATCGGCTGATCGAAACGGCGGCAATATCGGGCGGCCACCGCTTCCTGGTCGAGCGCGGCGGCGGCCGAGCCTGGACTTAGCTCGTTCTGCTGACGGTGCGCTGCCCCTCATCTGCCTGCCGGCATCTTCTCCCCGTATAGTGACGGGGAGAAGGGGCTGGCCGCAACTTTGGCGCTCTTTCTGCGGCGCTGGAGATTGGCGAAATCGTCGACGAGAGCGTCCTTCTTGAGAAGATGCCGGCAGGCAGATGAGGGGCAGCGCGGCGTTCGACTTAAAACTGATGAAAGCCTCTACCGCCCGGCAATAGCCAGCGGGTTGCTTTCCAGTGCCGCGCGGTCCGGCGTGTCGATCGACGGCCGGTTGGTGAAGGCGGCGAACAGCCGGCGGATATAGTCTTCCGGCATGTCGAGCGTGATCAGCACCAGCCTGGTGCCGCGCTGGCTGTCCGGCCAAGCCGGCAGTTGCACCGGCGGATGCAGGATCTTCTGCACGCCATGGATAACCAGCGGCCGCGACGGGTCTTCTGCAAGCTCGATGACGCCCTTCATCCGCAACAGGCGCTCGCCATGCGCCGAGCGCAGCAGATCGAGGAACATCTCGATTGCCGAAAACGGCACCGGCCCGTCATGAACCAGCGAATACGCGCGGATGCGGGAATCGTGCCTGTGGCCATGGTCATGGTGACCGTGGTCGGCATGACCATGACCGCTGTGGTCATGGCTGCCAACATCATGGTCGTGGCCGGCTTCTTCGCCGAGCCAACGCTGCACATCGACGGATTTGGTGGCCGGATTGTAGAGGCCGCAATCGAACAGGGTCGCCGCGCTTGCCTGGCTCGCGTCGAGCACCACGGCGCCCGGGTTGATCTGCCTGAGCCGCGCCCGCAACGCCTCCGCGTCGCCTGCATCCGTAGCCAGGTCGGCCTTGCTGAGCACGATGCGATCGGCGACGGCCACCTGCTTCACCGCCTCGACATGGGCATCGAGCGTCGCATTGCCGTTGATGGCGTCAACCAGGGTGATGACGCCGTCGAGCCGGAAGGCCTGGACCAGGGCCGGGTGTGCCATGATCGACTGCAGCACAGGGGCGGGATCGGCGAGCCCGGTGGTCTCGACGACGACGCGGGCAAGCCGGTCGATGCGGCCGGTCTGCAGCCGGTCGACGAGATCGGCCAGCGTGTCGACCAGCTCGCCGCGCACCGTGCAACAGAGGCAGCCATCGGAAAGCTGGATGATGCCGTCGGACGCCTGCTCGACCAGAAGATGGTCGATCGCCACTTCGCCGAACTCGTTGATGATGACGGCGGTGTCGGCGAGCGCGGGATCCCGGAGCAGCCGGTTGAGCAGCGTCGTCTTGCCGGCGCCGAGAAAGCCGGTGAGCACCGAAACGGGGATCGGGAAGCCGGCCATACGGCTAGTTCAGCGCCTTGGCCGGCCGTTGGACCTGCGCGGCGGTGGTGGACCCGGCCACGGCCGGCTCAGCGCCGGCCGGCGGCGCCCGGTCCGGCCGCCATGTCGGCAGCGGCACGTCGGGATATTCCTGCCCGGAGGCATCGAGCATCGCCTTCGGCTTCGGCCCCGTGGCGCCGCCGAGGCCGACGGCGATCAGCGTCGGCACATGGTCGAGCTTTTCCTGATAGGGCGATTTCGGCACGTCCTTGCCCTTGTCGCCGACGGCGGGTGCGGCTTCCGACTGCTCCTCGACCGGCTTCTTCTTGCAGATCTCGTCGTTCATGTCGTTGGCCGACATGGTGTCGCCATAGGCAGGCAGCGCTGCGACCGTCAGCCAACTCGGGGCCGGGGTTGCAAAGCCCTGGTCGAGCAGTTTTGCCGCCGCCTCGGCGCGGGTGACGGCCGATTGCTCGCCGAGCACCACGGCGACCAGGGTGCGGCCGTTGCGGGTAGCCGAGCCGATCATGTTGAAACCGGACGAGCAGACGAAACCGGTCTTCATGCCGTCGGCACCCGGATAGCGGCCGATCAGGAGGTTGTAGTTGGAGATCGCCTTCTTGCCGACGGCAAGGCCTTCGATCGAAAACCAGGGGGCATATTGCGGAAACTCCTTGCGGATCGCCATCACCAGCAAAGCGAGATCGCGCGCTGTCGTATACTGGTCCGGCGAATAGAGCCCGTTCGGATTGACGAAATGGGACCCGCTCATGCCGAGCCTCCGCGCCTCCGCATTCATGCGTTCGGCAAAGGCCGCTTGCGAACCGCCGATATTCTCGCCGACCGCCATGGCGATATCGTTGGCCGATTTGACCAGCATCATCTTCAGCGCATTGTCCAGCCGCATCACCGAACCCGGCTTGAAGCCCATCTTGCTCGGCGGCTCGCCGGCGGAATGTTTCGTCACCTTGATCGGCGAATCGAGCTGGACCTCGCCCGCGGCAATCGCACGAAACGCCACATAGGCGGTCATCAGCTTGGTCAGCGATGCCGGGTACCAGCGCCTGAACGCCTCCTGATGCTGCAGGATCTTGCCGCTGTTCAGGTCGAACAGGATGGTCGGATTGGCCAAGGCAGGCCCGGCCAGCGCCGCAAGCACCACCGCGCCCGCCACCAACAGTTTGAGGAAATGCCTATAGCGCATCATGAAAACCGAAATAGCCTCTTGCCGCAGTCGCCCCTGGCTCCGTAAGATTTCGTTACACGATCGCCAGGATAATGGTCCGGCTCTCTGTTCCCGGACCACAGTCGCGGTGCTATTTACTCTATGTGACGTCAACATGGCAAAGTGCTGCCGATCACAATGTGGAAGCAGCAGCACAATGCAAAGCAGCGTGCATGGTTGCAGGGCAGCAGGCACAATTGCACAGCAGCAGGTCAAGACCGCCTGCTCCAACAGCGAAATGGAACCATCATGCCGATCCTGAACCGAGCCGCCGAAATGCAGGATGAGGTGGCCGGCTGGCGCCGCCATTTGCATCAGACGCCGGAGCTGAATTTCGACGTCTTCAAGACCGCCGCCTTCGTCACCGAGAAGCTGAAGGCTTTCGGCTGCGACGACATCGTGACGGGTTTGGGCAAGACCGGCGTCGTCGGCATCATCCGCGGCCGCCACGGCGAAGGCTCGACGATCGGCCTGCGCGCCGACATGGACGCCCTGCCGCTCAACGAGATCAGCGGCAAATCCTATGCCTCGACCGTCCCGGGCAAGATGCACGCCTGTGGCCATGACGGCCACACCGCGATGCTTTTGGGTGCCGCCAAATACCTCGCCGAAACACGCAATTTCGCCGGCTCCGTCGCGGTTATCTTCCAGCCGGCCGAAGAGGGCGGCGGCGGCGGCAACGAGATGGTCAAGGACGGCATGATGGAGCGCTTCGGCATCTCCAAGGTGTTCGGCATGCACAACATGCCGGGCCTGCCGGTCGGCCAGTTCGCCATCAGGCCGGGTCCGATCATGGCGGCGACCGCCGAATTCACCATCACCGTCAAGGGCCGGGGCGGCCACGCGGCGATGCCGCACGGCACCATCGATCCGATCGTCATCACCAGCCAGCTTGTCGGCGCATTGCAGACGATCGTCTCGCGCAGCACCGATCCGGTCGAGGCGGTGGTCGTCTCGGTGACGAAATTCCATGCCGGCGACGCCTATAACATCATTCCCGAGAGCGCCGAGATCGCCGGCACCGTACGCACGCTGAAGAAGGAGGTCGCCAAGAAGGCTGAAGAGCGCATCCGCGCGCTTTGCCAAGGCGTGGGCGCTGCCTTCGGCGCGACAATCGAGGTTGATTACAATGCCAACTACCCCGTCACCTTCAACCATCCGGAAGAGACGGTCTTTGCCAGCGACATCGCGGCCGACGTCGCCGGCGACAGCCATGTGCACCGCGCCATCCAGCCGGTGATGGGCGGCGAGGATTTCTCCTACATGCTGGAAGCGCGGCCGGGCGCCTTCATCTTCATCGGCAATGGCGATACCGCCGGCCTGCACAACCCGGCCTACGACTTCAACGACGAGGTCATCCCGCACGGCATGAGCTATTGGGTGAAGCTGGCGGAGACGGCGCTGGCGGCGTAGCCGTTCGGCATCGGCGGTGCGGCGACCGCCGCACCTCTGGGCGGTAAAATCGGGCAGGACATGTTCTGCTGGTCACTTCCGGCCGGACGACTTCCGGGCAAGGCCGAAGGCAATGCCCAGAGCAATACCTATACCAATGCCCGCAACAATGTTGTCCAACACGACGCCGATGGCCACGCCGATCACGACGCCGAGTGTGAGGTGTTTGGCATCCATTATGCCCGGTCATGTAGCGTGGAAGGGAAGAGCCGCAACCGCTACGGTCCGCTCTTCGGATCCTCGACCTCCAGCGCCTCCATAACCGGCGCCAGCTCATTGTCGTCGGCAGCCTGCGGCTCTTCGCCTGTCCTTGCCTTCTTCAGGGCTGCCTCGATCGCCTCCTGGATGTTGCCGAGCTCGTCTTCGCGAACCTCGTGGCCGTAGCCGGCAGCATCGGCATCCTGCTCGAATTGCTGCGCCAGGACGGCGACGCTCACCTCGCTCTCGGCCGGCAGATTGCCGACATTCTCCTGCAGCCAGGTTTCAAAGAACTCTTTTGTGGCGCTCATGCGGTGTCTCCTTCGGGACACTAAAGCGCGCCGGCATCCCGAAAGTTCCGCTATCTTAACCGTCTTTGCACCGCTCGCCATGTCGGCTACGCAGGAACCCGCCGCTTCAACCAATCGACCATTAGCGTGGTGACTTCGCCCGGCTTCTCCTGCTGTGACCAATGTCCACAGCCGGCGACCACATGTTTTTCGAGATCGGCGATGTGGGCGTCCATCATCGCTGGAGATAACACGACGTCGTCCTCAGCGCCGATCATGAGCGAAGGCACTTTTATCGTCTGGTCGACATTCAAGCCGGCTCTCCAATTGCGGGACAAGTTGCGGTACCAGTTGATGCCCGGCGTGAAACCGGTGCGCCCGAAGCTCTCGGCATAGAAAGCAAGCTCGTCTGGCGTCAGGATCAGCTCGCCGGGCAGCGTCTTCGGCTCCGGCTGCGAGAGCGCCTGTAGGAATGTCATGTGTCGGGCCTGCGGCGGCAGCTTGGCGTATTGCGCGGCGGTGATAACACCCTTGCGCATATTGCTCCTGAACACCCGCGCCACGTCGTGCGCCATCAAACGGTCCGCGAGATCACCATCTTCGAACATCAGCACATACATGTCGGGATTGTAGACTTCGCGCATCTGCGCGATCGGGTCTTTTGCCGGGTTGGCCACGAACGGCTTGTCCGGGGCGGTCAGCCCCTTGGTGAGGCTCGGATGCAGCCACAGCATTTCATGGGGAATGAATGGCGTGTTGACACCGATGACGCCAGTGACCCGGCTCTGATGCAAAAGCGGCATCTGCCATGCGACCAGGCCGCCCCAGTCATGGCCCGCGAACACGGCCTTTTCGACGCCGAGAGCATCGAGGAGACCGACGAGATCGCCGGTCAGGTGGACCATGTCATAATCCTCGACCTTGGACGGCCGGTCGGTCAGACCATATCCGCGCTGGTCGGGAACAATGACGTGGTAGCCGGCGGCCGCGAGCGGCGCGATCTGGTGACGCCAGGAAAAGGCGAGTTCGGGAAAGCCGTGCAGCAAAACAACCGCCGGTCCCTTGCCGGCTTCATAAACAGCCATATCGATGCCGTTGGAGCGAACGTATCGGACCGGCGGCATGGCCGGCGACGCGCCAAAGACCGGCAGGCAAGGCGCAAGAAGACTGCCGGCGGTGCCGAGAAGCACCGCCCTGCGGGAAAAGGTGATCATGGCAGAAGTTTCCTTAGCTGCTCGAATTCTGATCGAATGACGGCCGGGCAGGCCGAGACGTCTCGGCCGGCGCGGATCAGCACGAGAATGCCTTGGTAGAGAAGCAGAAGCCTGACGACGTGGAGATCGACCTGCCCTCCACCGATCTGGCGCTCCACGACCTGCCGGATGGCGGCTTCCAGCACGGCGAAGCCTTCCGCGAGACCTTCCGAGGCGACCGACGGTTGCGCACCGAACTCGACAGCAGCGTTCGTTAACAAACAGCCGAGGTCGCCGGATTCCGGGGCGGGCAGCAACAACGACAGGAACAACTGTTCCAAACCATCCAGATCGCTTGCTTCGCCGATGTAGGTCTCGATACGGTGTCGGATGACGGCATCGATATAGTGGCCGAAGGCCGCCCGATAGAGACCTTCCTTGTCGCCAAAGGCATTGTAGATCGAGCCAGACGTCAGGCCGGTGGCATCGCTCAGATCCTTGATCGAAATTCCCGCGAAACCGGCCCGTCGAAACGCGTTCATCGCGTCACCCAGCACAGTGGCTTCGTCAAATAGTCGCGGTCTGGTCATGGAGCAACCCAATGTAAAATGATCATTCTAGAATGAGCATTTTACATCGCCAGTCAAGCGACTCTTTTTGCAAAGACAGCTCGATGGGCACACAGGCACGCCAACGATGCCAGGTTGCATCGCGATCTCCCGGAGCTTGGCCCCTCTGTGAGATTAAAAACCAGGCGGCGTTGGCGCCGCCTGGCCCGGCTGCTTACTGGCTGGCAGCGGTCGTCGGTTCGCACGACACGTTCGGGTTCATGTCGGCGAACGCGCCGGTCGGGTTGCCCTTCCAGGCCCAGACATGCAGCTCGTAAAACGGGCCGAGGCCATAGCGGTTGGGCGCGCTGTTGAAGTTGAACAGATGCCCATCGAGCGAGGCCGGGCCTTTCGAGGTGATGTATTCGACCGCGATCAGTTTTAGCGTGCCGTCGGCCATCGGCTCATACATCACCGCTTCGGGCTTGGCGACATCGACCGCGTCGTCCTTGAGGTAGCCGGGATTGACGTAGTGGATGCCCATGGCGCCGCCGGTGATGCCGCTGGCGCAGGGGATCGGCGCATAGCCCTCGGCGGTCGCCGCCGCCACATTCTCGAAGCGGCTGTTGGCGGCGCGTACCTTGTCGGCCAGCGGATTGGGACCGGACGCGGGCGCTGCCTGATGCGCCTGCGCCAATGCAGTGCAGGCCGACAGCAGCGCCGCGGCAGCGAGGAATTTGTTGCGAAAGTTGATTGTCATAGTCATTCCATTCTTCTTGAAAAGCACAGCCCGGCCGGCCGCCGGAAGTAAGGAGGTCCGGCAGGTGGGCGCTGTGGCTGTTGTTGCTGGGAGATCCCTGTCCCGATGCGACGAATGCAGGGGAAGATCATCCCTTCGGCAGATACGGGATGGTTCCGGCCAGATCGGAGTTGTCGATCAGCTGGAAACGGCTGTCGCTGCCGCCCTGACGGGCCGAAACGAAGGGTGCGTAGGCGGGATCGTCGGTGAAGGCGCGCGCCGCGGCCTCGGTCGGGAACGCCATCAAGGCAATCAGCGTCGTGTCGAGCGGCTTGCCTTCGAGCGTCTTCACATTGCCGCTGCGCGACAGATATCTGCCGCCGTGCTTGTGAACGAGGTCGTGGACCGACGCGGCATAGGCCGGCATCCACTTCGGGTCCCTCACCTTGATGTCTGCGATAACGTAAGCGGTCATGGGTCATGTCTCCTGGTCGTGCACAGGGGTATCCCGTGCAGCGGCAGAGGGGTCGCATGGCAAGGCCGGCGCCAGCCAGTCCGCGATCTGTACTGGTGCGGCGAATTCGAAATTCGCATTCACTTTGGAGCAACGCAGCGAGCGAATTTCGGATTCAAAAGCCACACCAGCAAGTGCTTGGATTTCCAGTGTGGTTTTGGATTTGAAGTTCCTAACGCTGATGCCACCCAGAAAGCAGGAACTTCAAATCCACCACACTTGGGCCGGTACAGTTTCTGTACTCGCCGCACCGCTGGGAAAGGCCTATGCTCCCGGCTGAGTTTGAGGGGAAGGCAACATCATGACCCAGGCCGGATACAAGCAGTTCTGCCCGTTATCGATGGCCGCGGAGGTGCTGTGCACCCGCTGGACCATGGTTCTGCTTCGCGAATTGGTGGCGGGCTCGACCCGTTTCAACGATCTGCGCCGCGGCGTCCCCAAAATGTCGCCGACCCTTCTGTCGCAACGGCTCAAGGAGCTCGAGCTGGCCGGGATCGTCGAGCGCAAGGAGGTGCGCGGCGAGAAAGGCATCTTCGAATACCGGATGACCGAGGCAGGCAGGGATCTGCGGTCCGTCGTCGAGGCGATGGGCTTTTGGGGGCAGAAATGGGTCGAGTCGCGGCTGTCGCTGAAGAACCTCGATCCGTCGCTGCTGATGTGGGACATGCGGCGCAATCTAAACGCGTCGCCGCTGCCCGACGGGCGCACGGTGATACAATTTCTGTACCAGGAGCTCCCCGCCTCCAAACGGTCGTGGTGGCTGATCGTCGAGAAGCACGGCGAGGTCGACCTCTGCTGGTACGATCCGGGGTTCGATGTCGATCTCTACGTCTCGACCGACCTGCACACCATGACCGAAATCTGGATGGGGCTGATCACCGTCGAGAAGGCCGGGCCGAAAGTCATTCTGACGGGCGATCAGGATATCGCCCGCAAAATGCAGACTTGGCTGGGCCTGAGCCCGTTCGCTGTCGAACCCAAGCGAGCAGCCTAGCTGCCTCTTGGCGAAACGATCCGAAGCGGTTATGTGTCGGGCGCGATGGTCCCGTAGCTCAGTAGGATAGAGCGGCAGATTCCTAATCTGTAGGTCACAGGTTCGATTCCTGTCGGGATCACCAGCAAATTCAAGGCTTTAAGTCCCTTTGCCGGTCACTCCATGTCGCGCTCATGTTGCAACTGGCTTTGCTTGATTTCCAACGGTTTCCTCTGACACTCGGCATGTTAACGCGACATGAAACGCGACATAGGAGGGAAACAATGTTTGCAGAAATTGAGATTAAGACCGTGGCTAAACCGCCGAGAAATCACGGGTGAGATCGGCAGGACGAATTTCGCCCTCCGAAGGCAGGGGTCACAGGTTCGAATCCTGTCGGGTGCGCGAGTAAACTTTTGATTTCGATAGTGTCCTGAAGGTTCTGCAAAAAGTTTTGGAGAGAGAACGGCGCTTGCTCTGAAGGGCGAGCGGCCATGGCACGGTGGTGACGTTGCAATCACCGATTCCCGTGGAAGGGGAAGTGCCATGACCAATCGAGAAGTTAAACTGAGCAGGGGCGAGTTGAAAGCGTTGCTGCTGTCGGATGAGGACGGCTTTCGCCAGGTATTGCAGACTGTCGTGCAGGAGGCTCTGGAAGCCGAGA
>NZ_JAMYNH010000018.1:0-106111 GCF_040318975.1 Mesorhizobium sp. M0983
CGCGGCCGGCAAGCAGTTGGTCCAGAAGTTCCTTCTCAATAGCCATGCGATGATTCTCTCCTTTCCATCATCATGGCCTCGCGCACAGAATTCCCGACAGTCCGCGGTCGGCCGCCGCTCCGATCAACGTACCGGCGACGGCCTCGATTGCACCGCCAACGACCGCATTTCGCACGTCGTTACCGCCAGCTGCCGTTCCGAGCGCGGCACCGCCAACACCCCCAATTACAGCGCCCTTTTCCGCGTTGGTGCAGCCCGCCAGAGCTGAAACGACTGCAAGCGCAAGAGCCAATTTCCTCACAATGTTCTCCTCGTCAGTTACCGAGCAATCTTCAGCGCCCCCGATGGATAGCTGGAAAGTATCTGTGCGCGCCAAGCATCTTCTTCATTCGGAGCTGCTCTCAGCCTCTTATGAGTGACCCGACGAAACCGGCCAGCACAATCAGGACAAGACCTCCCAGCAGCCCTGCTATTCCGGCTCCGATTAACATCAGGCTGTCGGCGTGGTGGCCGATGAGGCGCCCAACCCCCGGAATGCGCGCGGAGGGCCACACAAAAAGCAAGCCGCCGATGCCGCCAATCAAGCAGTCGGCTGTCCTGCCAAGACTAAAACTTGGCACCCAGCGACCCAGCGCCATTCCGATCGCGGCGCCGCAGATAAATTCTACGAACAGCAGTATGCTTGCGACCCCAGGCATGGCTAAGCGAGCTCCACCATGGAATCCTACGTCAATGCTTCTGCAGACGTTGCGAGTGAGCGCAGCGCGCAGAGCCTGTTCGCACAACGTGCCGAGTTGTTGTGCGCAAGCTCTGCACGGACGCGCGAAGAAACTAGCTGAAAGTCCCGGGGCTGAGCTCTGCGTCTCTTTGTGGGATGGCAAACAGGTGTCCACCAGCTACGCCGATGGTTTTCGAGCAGCTTGTCGCTTTGATCTCGGAGTTCGCTGGTAGCGCGATGTGAAGTCTAAGTGAACTGCGAAAGCTCGACACTAGAAGCGCGGCGATGTTGCCATACAGGCGATTCTCAACCTTCGGCCAGCGGACGCGCCGGCCTACAATTCCCTCTTCGAGTTAATTGGACGCGCAATCGAGCGACCGCCTCAGACTAGCCGGAACTCCCCCTCCATTCGAGCTTTGGACGCGCTCCGACTTGCGGTGTTCGCGCGGGATTGGCCATCCGCGGGTAGGTATCTCGAAAACTGGGCGACTGCCGAGAGGAAAATAGCCGTCTCTGGAGGCTTGGCGACCATCCTAGCGAACGAACGAAAATGGAAGAGAAGCAGAACTTTCGTGTGCAGTTTTTGCACACAGATCAGATTAACTATTTGATTTAATTGACATATCTGTCCAGTCCATCATAGGTGCAACGGCAACTTTGTGTCCTAACATACTAATTTTATTATCTTTTTTATGCGTCAGTCCGTCCAATACCCTGTTGGAACGACTGAGCAATTTGGAAAGAAGCGCGTAGCCAAACGTAACCGAATTTACGACTATGCTGGCGCAAACTGAAGGCCATTTAGCACATCACGCCGCTCACTGCACACGTGGTGCACACGAAATCTTCCGTCATCCCACCGGCCCGACCATCGATCAGATGACCATCAATAGCTTCGCTTGGCTGAACAAGGCCTTGACACGCAACTGGCATGCACACTGCCTCAACCACTTTAGTGACAGCATCGGGCTGTATCGACTTCAAAGGCGTTGCCTGCGGCTTATCGGCGAACTGAATTTGCTCTCCGCTAGTCTGAGCAATGTTATGCGTCAGCCCGAGGCCAGCCTGACCGGTTGGCTGTTCGGCTGCCGCGCGGAAAGCAGGGCCGCGAACTGGTCCACAGCCTGTCCGGCCCGCGCCAGGACTAGCGGATCCACGAGCTTGCCATCGGCAAAGTCGCTGTCGCTGCCGTAGACGGCGCTCGGCACGGTCAGTGCGGAGTAAAAGCCGAACAACGGGCGAAGCTGATGCTCGACCACCAGAGCGTGGCGCTGGCCGCCGCCTGTCGCGCCGATCAGCACCGGCCGGTCGACAAGCGCCAGCGGATCGATGAGGTCGAACAGATGCTTGAAGAGGCCGGCATAGGAGCCGTTGTAGACCGGCGTCGTCACGATCAGCGCGTCGGCCTGTTCGACAGCCTCCACCACATTCAGCGCCTCCGGCGTCAATTCCTTTCGCGTGAACGCAGCACCCAGACCACGGCCGGCATCGACAAGATCGAGGAAATTCACCGTGGCGGATAATCTTTCGCGCAGTGCCTCACCCAGATGATGCGCCAGCGTCCGTGATTTCGATGGCCTATGGGTGTTGCCTGACAAAACGACGATGCTCTGGCGCAGCCGTTCGACATGGAAATTCATGGGCTCTCTCATCTGTCCGAAACGATTGGAGACTCTGGCGGGCCGCCGGCCCCGCCAGTCCACAGCTGACCGTCAGGCGGCGCGCAGAGGCCGCGTCAGCGGGATCGGTGCGGCCGGCTCGGAACGCGGCACGCGGCCTTCGACCGGATGGCTCGGATCGTTGAATCGGTGCGTCGAGGCATGGCCGGCTGTGACGAGGCGGTCGACAAAGGCCTCGTCTTCAGCGGTCAGCCTGAAGTCCAGCGCCTTAGCGTAGCTGTCCCACTGTTCCTCGGTGCGCGGGCCGGCGATCGCCGCCGTGACCAGCCGGTTGTTCAGAACCCAGGCCAGCGCAAAATCGGCGGCGGAGACGCCGCGTGATTTTGCGTGCGCCGCGATCTGCCTGGCGATCTCAATCGATTCCGGGCGCCACTCGGTCTCGGCGATACGCTTGTCGCCACGGCCGGCCCGCGTGTCGGCAGCTGGCGCCTGGTTCGGCTCGTATTTGCCGGTCAGCACGCCGCGCGCCAGCGGGCTGTAGGAGACGACGCCAAGACCAAAATAGGCGGCGGCCGGCAGTTGCTCAGCTTCGGCGGTGCGGTTGACCATGTTGTAGAGCGGCTGGCTGGCCACCGGCCGGTCGATGCCGAGTTCATCGGCGAGATGCGCGACTTCGGCAATGCGCCAGCCACGGAAGTTCGACACGCCGAAATAGCGCAGCTTGCCTTGGCGGATGAGGTCTGCAATCGCCCGTACCGGCTCCTCCAGCGGCGCATCGAAGACGGCACGGTGGAAGTAGAACAGGTCGATGTAATCCGTCCCGAGGCGGCGCAGGCTGTTCTCGACGGTCTGGATTACCCATTTGCGCGAATGGCCGCCAAGATTGGGACCCTTGTCATGCGAGTTGACGAATTTGGTCGCTACAACCCAATGATCGCGCGTCGCCTTGATGCCGCGGCCAACGATTTCTTCGGACTTGCCGTTGTGGTAGACGTCGGCGGTATCGATGAAATTGATGCCTTGCTCGCGCGCCTTGTCGATGATGCGGTGTGCGACATTTTCCTCGGTCGGCCCGCCAAACATCATCGTGCCGAGGCTGAGCGGCGAAACCTTCAAGGCGCTGCGGCCAAGATAGCGGTAATCGGACAATTTTCTGCTCCGTTGAACTTTCAGTTGAGGGTTGGTTCGGCGTAGTGGCAGGCGACGTGGTGTCCCGCCGCGATCGCCCGGAATGCCGGCTCCTGCGAACGGCAAAGATCGGTCGCCAGCGGGCAGCGCGTGTGAAAGCGGCAGCCGCTCGGGATGTTCTGCGGGCTCGGCAGGTCGCCATGGATCGGCGCGGCCTGACGCCGGCGCGACGGGTCCGGCACGGCGTCCATCAGCGCGCGCGTGTAGGGGTGCTTGGGCGAGGTCCACAGCGTCGCATTGTCGGCGCTTTCGACGATGCGGCCGAGATACATGACCAGCACCCGGTCGGCAAAATAGCGGACCACCGACAGATCGTGCGAGATGAAGAGGTAGGACAGGCCGAGCTGCCGCTTCATGTCGACTAGCAGGTTGAGGATCTGCGCCTGGATCGAGAGGTCGAGTGCCGACACCGGCTCGTCGCAGACGACCAGTTCCGGATTGAGGATCAGCGCCCGTGCTATGCCTATGCGCTGACGCTGACCGCCGGAAAATTCATGCGGGTAGCGACCGAGCGAATCCTTCGGCAGACCGACACGCTCGATAATGTCCTCGACGATGCCGCGCCGCTCGGCCTTGTTGCCGATGCCATGGACTTTCAGCGGCGCGGTCAGGATGTCGCCGATCGTGTGGCGTGGGTTGAGCGATGCGAACGGATCCTGAAAAATCATCTGGATATTGCGGCGCGCCGCCTTCAGCCGGCTGGCGTCGAGAACGGTGATGTCGGTGCCGTTGAACTCGATCTTGCCGCCGGTCGGATCGACCAGCCGCATGATCGTCTTGCCGAGTGTCGATTTTCCGCAGCCGCTTTCGCCGACGAGACCAACCGTTTCGCCGCGCCCGACCTCGAGGGAAACGCCGTCGACAGCGCGCAGCGCACCGCCCTGGGCGTGGAAATGCGTCGAGAGGTCAGAGACCGAGAGCAACGCCATGCGCAACCTCCGGAATGAAGCTGTAGGGACAGGCAACGAGGCGATCCTCGCTCACCTCGACGAGGTCGGGTACGAAATGGGCACAGCTGTCGCGCGCCACCGCGCAACGCGGCCGGAACGGACACCCTCTCTCGCCGGCAGCCGAGACGATGCTGCCGGGAATCTCCGTCAGTCTGGCGTCGCGGTAGTGGAGATTGGTCTTCAGCCGCGGCGACGCAGCCAGCAGGCCGCGCGTGTAGGGATGAAGCGGTGTTCTGAACAGCGCGCCCGGCAACGCCTGCTCGACCTTGCGGCCGGCATACATGACGACGACCTTGTCGGCCCATTGCGCGACGACACCGAGATCGTGGGTGATCAGCACGACCGCCATCGACAGTTCGCGGCGCAGCGTATCGAGCAGGTCGAGCACCTGCGCCTGGATGGTGACATCCAGCGCCGTCGTCGGCTCGTCGGCAATCAGCAGGCGCGGCCGGCAGGCAACGGCGATGGCAATCATGACGCGCTGGCGCATGCCGCCGGAAAGCTGGTGCGGATAGTCGTCGATGCGCCGCTGCGGATCAGGAATGCGCACAAGCGAGAGCAATTCGATCGCCCGCGCCCGCGCTGCCTTGCCGCGTATGCCCTCGTGCAGCGTCAGCACCTCGGTGATCTGCCGGCCGATGGTCAGCACCGGGTTGAGCGAGGTCATCGGCTCCTGGAAGATCATCGCGATCTCGCGCCCGCGCAAGTTCCGCATCGCCTTCTGGTCGAGACCGAGCAGATCCCTGCCGGCGAACTCGATCCTGCCATTGGGGATCTTCGCCGAGCGCGGCAGAAGCTGCATCAGGGCAAGTGCTGTCAGCGATTTGCCGGAGCCCGATTCGCCGACGATCGCCAGCGTCTCGCCTTCGCCAACCTCGAAACTCAGCCGGCTGACCGGCTCGGTGGTCGGGAAGCGAACCGTCAGATTGTCGACCCTGAGCAAGGGAGTGGCCATCTCTAGCGCTCCTGCGAGAAGCGCGGATTGAGCGCGTCGTTGAGGCCGTCGCCGATCAGGTTCAGCGCCAGCACGGTAAAGACGATCGCTAATCCCGGCAGTGCCGTCAGATACCAGGCGGTTCGGATCAGCTCTCGACCGGCTCCGATCATCGAGCCCCAGCTGACGACATTGGGATCGCCGAGGCCCATGAAGGACAGCGCCGATTCCATCAGGATCGCGGTTGCCACCATCACCGACGAGGTCACGATCAAAGGTGGCAGCGCGTTGGGCAATATCTCGCGGAAGATGATGCGGGCATGGCCGTAGCCGAGGCTGCGGGCAGCCATGACGAAATCCTTCTCGCGGATGGCCCGGAATTCGGCACGCGTCAACCGCGCCACCGTTGGCCAGGTGATGACGGCGATCGCCACCGTCACCACAGGCGCCGTCGGCTGCGCGATCGCCACCATGACCACCAGAAGCACGAAGCTCGGTATGGTCTGAAAGATTTCGACCAGGCGTACCAGCAGGTCGTCGATCCAGCCGCCGAAATAGCCGGCGGTAGCGCCGACGAGGATGCCGAAGCTGAGACCGAGCGCGGTCGCCATCAGCCCGACGAACAGCGAAATCCGCGCGCCATGCAGAATGCCGGAAAGCACGTCGCGGCCCATCGAATCCGTGCCCAGCGGGAAGGCCGGATTCTGCCCCGGCCACAGGAAGGGCCGTGCTACCATCGACAGAGGATCGGCCGGATAGAGGACGGGCGCCAGCAAGGCTGCCAGCACGACAAGCGACAGGAACACCACGCCGAACATGGCGTTGGGATTGCGCAGGAAAACCTTCAGCGCCCGGCCACCGGCCGCAATCGGTACCGACGCCGCAGAGGCGGAGCGCGCGTCGGGCGCGTGAAGATTGCTCCAGCTCTTCGCCTCGGGTTCAGGCGGCACCGCAGGCTCGCGGGTATCGGCATAGAGGCGGCGGGAGCGGGCATCGCCGGCGGCGAATTCGGTGGAAGCCATCAGCGTACTCCGATGCGGGGATCGAGCCAGGCGTGCAGCAGATCGACGGTCGCATTGGCGACAATGACCAGCAGCGACGACAGCAGCAAGATGCCGAGCAGCACCGTGAAATCACGGCCCATGACCGCCTCGAAGGCGAGACGCCCGAGGCCAGGCCAGGAATAGACGGTCTCGACGACCACGGCGCCGCCGAGCATGCCGCCAACATGCATGCCGGCCATGGTGGTGATGGGGATCAGTGCGTTGCGCAGGACATGCCGGATGGTGATGACGGTCGGCGACAGGCCCTTGGCGGCGGCGGTGCGCACATAGTCCTGCGACTGGACTTCCAGCATCGCCGCCCGGGTCAGCCGCGCATAGATCGCCACGTAGAACAGTGCCAGCGACAGCGCCGGCAAGATCATGTAGCGCACCTTGTCCCAGAGGCCGGCAAGGCCGGTCAGGTTGCTGCCGATGGTTCCCGAACCGCCGCTCGGCAGCCAGCCGAGCTTGACCGAGAACAGGACGATCAGCATCAACCCGATCCAGAAGCCCGGGATCGAATAGAACAGCAGCGAACCGACCGAAAGCAGACGATCCGGCAGGCGTCCCGAAAACACCGCCATCAACGATCCGAGGACGAGACCGAGTGCGATGGCGATGGTCAGCGCCACCGCCATCAGCAACAGCGTTCCCGGCAGCCGCTGGCCGATCAGGTCGGCGACCGGCATGCCGTAGCGCGGCGAAAAGCCAAGACTGAAATGCGCCAGATTGTAGAGATAGTTGAACAGCTGGACGAGCAGTGGATTGTCGAGTCCGAAGCGCTGGCGCAACGCCGCCATGGTTTCCACCGTGGCCGAACCGGCCTCGCCGGCCATGACGTCGGCGGCATCGCCCGGCGCAAGCTGGAGCAGGAAGAAGTTCAGGATCACGATGCCCAGAACCGTTGGCACCGCCTGGATGGCCGTGCGCCGAAAGGTTCTGCCAATGCGCGTCAGGGTCGACATCGTTTTCGCTATCCCGGCTGTGGCTGACGATGCGGGTTTGCTGTTTCCCGGAAAGTTCCGTGCTTTTTAGTTGACAAGATTTATAGACATTGTCAAACCTGATTTAAGAAATTTTGTTCTGAAAATGGCAATGTTTCAGAATAGAATTTTATTTCATGCTACAAAATAGCCGTTTGAAGTATGAAATCTTAAGTGCGGGATCGAAGCGGCCAAATCTTTTCACAAACGGGCCGGCTCTTGGAACGATGGATTTTTCACCCGGCTGCCGACGACCGGCCGATTGATGCCGGCAGCAAAAAAGGACCAAGGCGCCATGTCTCATTTCCTCACCCCGAACCGCCGTAGGTTTCTCGGCCTTTCGGCAACAGCGCTCGGAGCCACCCTATTGCCCGCATCGCGCGGCGCCTACGCAGCCGAGCCGAAACAAGGTGGAACGGCGACGCTGCTGCTCTCGGCCGAGCCGCCGGTGCTGACGACGATCGCCCACACGGCGTTCAATTCCGTCTACGTCTCGGCAAAGACCACCGAGGGCCTGCTGACCTACGATTTCGATCTCACGCCGCGCCCGTCACTGGCCAGGCAATGGTCGCTCAGCGACGATGGCCTGCAATACACTTTCAAGCTGCGCGAAGGCGTGAAGTGGCATGATGGCCAGCCATTCACCGCCGCCGACGTCGCCTATTCGATCGCCACGATCAAGGATGTTCACCCTCGTGGCCGCAACACCTTCCTCAATCTTATCGACATCCAGACACCGGATCCGCTGACCGTCACGCTGGTGCTGTCAAAGCCGGCGCCTTACCTGATCACGGCGCTGGCCGCGGCCGAAACGCCGATCGTGCCCAAGCATCTCTATGACGGCGGCAAGGCAGCCGAAAATCCGGTCAACGTCGCGCCGGTCGGCACCGGCCCGTTCGTCTTCAAGGAATGGGTCCGCGGCAGCCACATCGTCTATGAACGCAACCCTGATTATTGGGACGCGCCGCGCCCCTATCTCGACCGGCTGATCGTGCGTTTCATCCCGGACGCTTCGGCGCGTGCCTTGGCGCTGGAAACCGGCGAGATCGACCTGGCGCCGGCAACGCCGATCCCGTACAGCGACTTGCAGCGCTTCGAGACGCTGCCGCATATCGGCTTCGAGAAACAGGGCTATCAGTATTCCAACGGTGTCAGCCGGGTCGAGTTCAACCTGGAGAAACCCTATTTCCAGGATGTTCGGGTCCGCCGCGCCTTCGCCCATGTCATCGACCGCAACGTCATCCGCGAGACGATCAACTATGGCTATGGCGAGACCATGCCCGGTCCGATCAACCCCAATCTGAAAAAATGGTTCGTCGCCGACCTGAAGACCTATCCGGTCGACACTGCCGCCGCCGAGAAACTGCTCGACGAAGCAGGCTTGCAACGCGGTGCCGACGGCACCCGCCTCAAGCTTGTCCACGACTATGTGCCGAGCGGCGAGACCTACAAGCGCGGCGCCGACTACATCAAGCAGGCACTGGCCGCGGTCGGGATCGAGGTCACCGTGCGCAGCCAGGATTTCGCCACCTACACCAAGCGCATCTACACCGACCGCGATTTCGACTTCACCTTCAACGGCATGAGCAATCTGTTCGATCCGACGGTCGGCGTGCAGCGGCTCTACTGGTCGAAGAATTTCAAACCGGGCGTGCCGTTCTCCAACGGGTCGAAATACAGCAATCCCAAGGTCGATGAACTTCTTGAAGCTGCCGCCGTCGAGGTCGATCACGAAAAGCGCTTCGAGCAATGGGCCGCGATCCAGCAGATCCTTGTCGAGGACCTGCCCGACATCGGCATCGTCAGCCAGCCGGAAATCACCCTCTACAACAAGCGCATCGCCGATCACACAGTGGGCGCCGAGGGCAATGCCGGCAGCCTCGCATCAACCCATATCGTCGCCTGATCCGCCGCCCCATGCGCGGTCTTTCGCGCATGGCATCTCTTTCTCCTTCCCCGAGAGATTCCCCCATGACGCTCGCCCACAAGCCTGGTTCCATCGTCGGCACGCCCTTCTTCAAGGCGCCGACCGACTATCCGGACAGCCCGCTATCGAAAGCGCTTCAGCAGCCGGTGCTGCTCGGACTGTTCCTGCCGATCCAGGCCGGCGGCTGGACCAACTCGACCCTGCCGCGCTCGACCGACTGGCGCTTCGATTACAATCGCGACCTGACGCTCAAGGCCGAGGAGCTTGGCTTCGACCTCGTCTTTGCGCTCAGCCAGTGGCTGCCCAAGGGCGGCTATGGCGGGGTCTTCAACGGCCAGGCGCTGGACAGTTTCGTCTCCATTGCAGCCATGGCCGCGATCACCAAGAAGATCATGCTGATCTCGACCATGCATGTTCTCTACGGCCCGTGGCATCCGCTGCATCTGGCCAAATTCGGCGCCACGCTCGATCACATTTCTGGCGGCCGCTGGGGCATCAACGTGGTCACCGGTCATCGCGCCGTCGAACACGAGATGTTCGGCTGGAACCGCATCGAGCACGACCGTCGCTACGAACTCGCGGCCGAGTTCGTCGAAGTGCTGCAGCGGCTGTGGCAGGACGACGAGAATTTCTCCTTCTCTGGAGAATCGAGCTGGAAGCTTAATGGCGGCTTCGTCACGCCGAAGCCGAATTACGGTCGGCCGATCCTGGTCAATGCCACCGGCTCCGATGCCGGCATTTCCTTTGCCGGCCGTTATTCCGACATCGTCTTCGTCACCAGCCCGGCCGGCTCCGACATCGCCAGCGCGCTGGAGGCGCTGCCGGCGCATACGAAGAAGGTGAAGGACGCCGCCCTCGGTGTCGGCCGCACCGTGCGCACGCTGCTCAATCCGCTGGTCATCAGCCGTCCCACTGAGAAGGAAGCCTGGGCCGTCGCCGACCAGATCGTCGCCCGTGCCGACAGCCGTACGCCGAAAGGGTTCCAGACCTTCAACAGCGACGCCCAGGCCTGGAAGGGCCGCGAAGGCCGCGACGATCCCTACGCCAAGGTCGGCGGCAACATTTATCTCATCGGCACGCCCGAGCAGATCGTCGACCAGTTCGTCAAGCTCAAGGACGCCGGCATCGATGGCCTGCAATTGTCCTTCTTCGACTTCAAGCCGGACCTCGAATTCTTCGGCGAGAACATCCTGCCGCTGATGAAGCAGGCCGGCCTGCGCAACGCCTGAGGAGCACTCATGACCACGACTGCGATCTCCGAAATCTGGTACACACGCTGCCCGGTGCCGACGCCTGTCGGGCTTGCGGCGCAGCTCGGACTTCTCGACGAAACCTTTCGCAAGGAGGGGATCGAATTGAAGTCGATCATCGATTCACCCAACCGCGACATCCGCCAGAGCCATTTCAACCACACACTCGACTGGTCGTTCCGCCACGGCGGCAACGTGCCGCCGATCCGTGCGCGGTCCGAAGGGCGCAAGACGCGTCTCGTCGGCATCACCTGGACCGACGAATTCCAGGCGATCATCACCTTGCCCGGCACCGGCATCAGAACAACCCAGGACCTGAAAGGCCGCCGCTTCGGCATCGCCCGGCGTCCGGAAGGCATCGTCGACTTCATGCGGGCGACGGCGCTGAAAGGGCTGGTCTCGGCGCTCTCGCTTGAAGGCCTCAGCCATGCCGACGTCGAGATCGTCGACATCGCGCTGACCGACAGCGTGCTCGACAGCCAGGAAGGGCCGTCGCTGTTCGGCCTCAAGCGCAAACAGGCCTATGGCGAGGAGGCAGCCGCGCTGATCCGTGGCGAGGTCGACGCCATCTATGTCAAAGGCACGGCCGGCATCAATGTCGCCAATCTGATCGGCGCCATCCAGGTCGCCGAATTCGGCTTTCATCCCGACCCGAACATCCGCATCAACTCCGGTTCGCCGCGTGTGCTGACCGTCGACGATTTGCTGGCCGAAGAGCGCCCTGATCTGGTCACGCGCCTGATCGAGACGATCCTGCGCGCCAGCGCCTGGGCTAAGGCGCATCCGGAAGAGACGCGGCGCTTCGTCGCCCGCGAATCCGGCGCCACCGAAGAACAGGTGCTGGCCGCCAACGGTCCGGATGTCCACAACCATCTCGGCCTCGGACTGCAGCCTGAGCTCGTCGCGGCGATTTCCCACTACAAGGATTTCCTGCGCGACTGGGGTTTCCTTGCCAGCGATTTCGACGTCGAGGCCTGGGTCGATCGCCGGCCGCTCGATCAGGTGACCATCCGCGCCGCCGCCTGAGAGGAAGCCAGCATATGACCTCGACGATCCCCGAGTTCCCACAACTCCTCGACACGGTAGCGAGCCTGGCCGACGACTTCGCGCTGACCGCCGCACATCACGACGCGACCGGAGAATTTCCGTTTGCCAATTTCGGCCGGCTTCACCAGGCCGGTCTGCTTGGCCTGGTCACAGCGCGCGAGCATGGCGGCCTCGGCGGCGGGCTGACGGAAGCCCAGGCGGTGATCGCCGAGATCGGCCGCGGCGAGCCGTCGACGGCGCTTGTGCTGGCCATGCATTACAACAGCCAGTATGCGCTGCGGAAATCCGGAAAATGGCCGCGCCATCTGGTGCAGCGGATTGTCGAGGCCGGCCGTCTTGGCCCTGCCTTGATCAATGCCGCCCAGGCCGAGCCGGGGATCGGCTCGCCCGCCCATGGCAAGCCGCCCGAAACCATTGCCCGGCGCGACGGCAATGTCTGGCGGATATCCGGCCACAAGAACTACGTCACCGGCATTCCCATCCTGAAATGGGTGAACTTGCTGGCATTGACCGACGAGCCGCAACCGCGCCTCGCCTCGTTCCTGGTGCCGACCAATGCGCCGGGATTGCGCGTCGAAAAGACATGGAACGCCGCCGGCATGCGGGCCACCGCCAGCGACGACGTCATTCTGGATAATGTCGCCGTGCCTGCCGAGGACATCACCGAGGCGCAGCCGGCGTCCGAGCCGCTGCGGCGGGAGGAAGGTGCGACGGCGTTCTTCTTTTCGCTGATCGGCGCTGTCTACCACGGTGCCGCCCGCGCTGCCCGTGACCGGCTGGTCTCCTTCGTCACCACGCATGCGCCGGCGAGCCTCGGCGCGCCGCTGTCGACCGTGCCGCACATCCAGGCAGGGCTGGGCGAGATCGAGGTCAGGCTCGCAACCAGCACGCGGCTGCTGCGCTCGCTCGCTGATGACGTCGACGCCGGCCGACCGGTCGGCACCGACGGCATGACCGTCAGGCATGTCGTCATCGACAATGCCGTGGCAGTTACCTCGCTGGCGCTGGAGCTTGCCGGCAATCCCGGTCTTAACAGAGACTTCCAGCTCGAGCGTCACCACCGCGATACGCTGACTGCCCGCTCGCACGCACCGCAGAACCATATGATCCGCACGATCGCCGCCAAGGCGGCGCTCAGCCGCCACGCTGCCAGCCAAGTGGCCGAGCCGCCGGCTGTTGCCGCTGTCAAACCCAGGCTCAAGGCGGTCGGGTGAGCGACGCCATGATCTCCGAACATGTCGAAGTCGCTATCATCGGCGGAGGCCCCGGTGGCCTGACATTGGCGCAAGGCCTGAAGAAGAACGGCATCAGCGTCGCGGTCTTCGAGAAGGATCGCGCCCGCAATGACTACGTCCAGGGTTTTCGGCTGCGCATCCGCCAGCGTGGCATCGATTCGCTGATCGCCAACTTGCCGCCGGAACTCTACGAGGCCTTTGTCGCCACGCTCGGCCGAGCGCCGGACCGCAACATCCTGCTCGACGAAAATTTCGAGACCTTGGGCGAGGACGCCTGGGGTGGCGGCAACGCACTCGGCGAGGCCGACGACACGCATATCGAAAAGTCGGTGAGCCGCATCACGTTGCGCCAGGTGCTGCTTTCCGGCCTCGACGGCGTCGTGCGCTACGGCAAGGTCTATTCCCGCTACGAAGAGCAGCCGGACGGGTTCGGTGATCGCGCATTTCGAGGACGGCTCGACAATCCATGCCGATGTGTTGGTCGGTGCCGACGGCGCCCGCTCGCGCGTGCGCCAGCAACTGGTGCCGCATGCGCGAAGCTTCGACACCGGCGTCAGGCGCCTGGCCGGCAAGATGACGCTGCATGCCGCAGCCCTACACCAGATCTCGCCGCTGCTGCTTGACTACAATGCCGGCGTCAGACCGACGGAAGGTCACGGGCTGATGGTCACCAGTCATCGGGTCAATGTCGAGGCCTATCGCAAATATGGGCTGATCGGGCTGGACGACGACACCCACAAGGACATTGCC
Source organism: Mesorhizobium sp. M0983 (assembly GCF_040318975.1). Lineage (NCBI taxonomy): Bacteria > Pseudomonadati > Pseudomonadota > Alphaproteobacteria > Hyphomicrobiales > Phyllobacteriaceae > Mesorhizobium > Mesorhizobium sp. M0983. The sequence goes on from NZ_JAMYNH010000018.1 coordinate 13,645, forward strand.
GGTTTCCATTTCAACAACACCACCAGCTATGTCTGGTGGAACACCGCATACGAGAAGGACGAGCTTGCCACGGATGACGCGCTGGCAAAGCTCTCCGGCGCCGAACTGATCGAGTTGCTGATTTCGAAGATCAGCCATTGGCACAAGGAAATCCTCGACCTCATTCGCTACACCGACCCGTCTACGGTGGCGCTGCTGCATGTCCACACCTCAGAGCCTGTCGATCCGTGGCCGACGAAACAGGTGACACTGCTCGGCGATGCCATCCATGCCATGACCTATTTCCGCGCACTCGGCGGCAACACCGCGATCTACGGCGCCGGGCTGCTGGTGCCTGAACTGGTGGCCGCCAGACGCGGCGACAAGCCGCTGCTTGAAGCCCTGTCAGACTATGAGGCGAAAATGCTGAAGCACGGCGCCAATGCGGTGCGGTCTTCGCTGACGGCGATGCAGAAGAATGTCCTTTCAGGCCGCCGTCAAAAGGAAGCCGCCGAATAGCGGCCTCCAAAAATCGCCCGACAGCTCCTGCCCTACGCCGCTTTCACCAGGCTGGCCGACTGGAAGTCATGCAAGAGGATGGCGATCTCGAAGCCGCGGCGCTGCAGCCAGTGCGCCGTTGTCGCCGCGCGGACGCCGAGCAGATCGTCAATCAGCACGACGCGGGCGCCACGCACGGCGATGGTGCGATAGGCGACGCCCAGCAACTGACCGCCCTCCGACGCGATCGATCCCGGAATGTGCGCTTCGGCGAATCCCCCCGGCGTGCGCACGTCAAGCTGGTAGGTCGTGCGCCTCTCGTCCTTCGCCCAGGCTGCGGCCGTCGCCGCATCGATGCGCGGGAAGCTGTCGCCTTCGGCAAGTTTTGCGATGCGCTCCTCGGCGAATCGCTTCGCGTCCTCGCTCGCCGAACCATAGGCAGCAGTCCTGCCGGTTTCGAGCGCAAGGCCGGCCTCGCGCCACGCCTTGGTGCCATCGTGCAGATAAGCAACTTTGTTGGGCACGCCGGCATCGATCAGCGTCTGCGCGCCGATGTGGCGCGCGGCAGGCCGGCGCAGGAGACGATCACCTGCGTGTCCGGCGACGGCACCAGGTCGGCGAAGCGCAGCACCAGCTCAGCACCCGGAACGCTGATGGCGCCCGGTACATGGTCCTTGTCGAATTCCGCCACCGTCCGGCTGTCGAGCACGACCACGTCGGCTTTCTTGGCCTTGAGCGCCGCAAGCTTTGCAACGGTAATGACCGGCGTCCCCTTCTCGTCGCGGATCGCCAGCGAAAAATCGACGCCCGGCGTGTCGAAGGTCGGCAAGCCTTCCACATCGTCCTTCGTCCATTCCGGAATTCCGCCGGCCAGTGCGAACACCTGGCTGCGGCCGCGCTCGGCAAATCGCTCAGCAAGCCGCTCGGCGACGCCGCTGCCGTCATCCGCCAGCACGGTGCGCACCGCCTTGCGCGGGATGAAGCGGTCGATCTCCGCCTCGACCTGTGCTGCGGGCAGATTGGTGGCGAACAGCGGCGAGGCATATCCGACAATCGCGCTGTCTCGGATATCCAGCACCGCAAGTTCCTCGCCATCGGCCAGCCATTGGCGAAACGTCTCCGAATCGATCGTGCTCGCGCTCATGATGCTTTCCTTTCCTGGTGTTCGGTGGCGCGCGGACCGGACGCGCAAGGCCGAGATTCTCGCGCAACGTCCCGCCCTCGTAAGCGGTCCGGAACAGGCCGCGCCGCTGCAGTTCCGGAATGACGAGATCGACGAAATCGGTGAGGCCCGTCGGCAGGATCGGCGGCATGACGTTGAATCCGTCCGCCGCGCCGCCGACGAACCATTCCTCCATCATGTCGGCCACGTCTTTTGGCGTGCCGACGATCTGGAAATGGCCGCGCGCGCCGGCAACGGCGAGATACAATTGCCGGATGGTCAGGTTCCGGCTCGAGGCCAATTCGGAGACGACTTTCAGGCGGCTCTTCACCGCATCGGAACTGCCCAGTTCCGGCAACGGTCCGTCGAGCGGATGGCCGGAAAGATCGACGCCGCCGAGCAATCCGGAAACCAGGGCGACGCCGACCACGGGATCGACCAGGCGTTGGATGGCGTCGAACCTGTCCTCGGCTTGCGCGCGCGTCGGCGCGACGACCGGGAAGACACCGGGCATGATTTTCAGGGAATCGGCAGAGCGGCCAAACGACGCCAGCCGGCCTTTCAGCTCGGCATAAAAACCGCGCGCCGATTGGATGGTCGGATGGGCGGTGAAGACCACTTCCGCCGTCCGCGCCGCCAGATGCTGGCCGGCATCGGAAGAACCCGCCTGGACGATGACGGGATGGCCTTGCGGCGGGCGGGCGACGTTGAGCGGCCCTTTGACCCGGAAATGCCGGCCGGCATGGTCAGGGGCATGGATGCCATGCCGGTCGATGGCGATGCCCGAAGCCTTGTCGGCGACGAAAGCATCGTCGTCCCAGCTGTCCCACAGCTTCTGCGCCACGGCGACGAACTCCTCGGCGCGGTCATAGCGGTCGGCATGAACGGGATGCTGGTCGCGGCTGAAATTCGCCGCCGCCGGCGCATCGGCCGAGGTGACGACATTCCAGCCTGTCCTGCCGCCGCTCAGGTGGTCGATCGAGGCAAACAGCCGCGCCAGGTGGAAAGGTTCCCAATAGGTGGTCGAAGCGGTGGCCACCAGCCCGATCCGTTGCGTGATGGTCGAGAGCGCCGACAGCAGCGTCAGCGGCTCGAAATGCACGACATGGCCGGTGCGCTCGAAAGTCTCGATCGGCTGCTCGCCATTGCGCGCACTGAGGCTGTCGGCAAGGAAGACCATGTCGAAGAGACCGCGCTCGGCGGTGCGCGCGGCCTCTGCGTAGTGCTGAAAGCTCAGGCCCGGATTGGCGGGGACATCAGGATGGCGCCAGGCAGCGACATGATGTCCAGGGCCGCGGATGAAGGCTCCAAGCTTTATCTTTCGATCTTCAGTCATTGGGGCTCTTCGGGGGCGTTTCTCGGGCTGGTCGCAAAGGCCTTTCATCTCTAACGCCTGCCAGACCCGCTGAGCGAAAGAATGCCTTTCGCCAGCTGGCAATTATTGTTTTTTGACATCGGGTTATGGGACAGCACGATGGTCGCTGCCGGGGTGATGGGCTAGAGCCACGGACCGCCGGCGTCGTAAGGGTCCTTGATGCTTCATACTTCTTCCTCCCCGCGTTCGATCCCTCGTTCAATCATCATTGTAGGCGGCGGCTTTGCCGGCGCGGTTACCGCGATCAAGCTGCTTGACCGTTCGACCGAACCACTGGCGATCACCATCATCGAGCGCCGGGCGGAGCTCGGTCGCGGCGTTGCCTACAGCACCGTCGATCCACAACATCTGGTCAACGGCGCGGCGCGCATCTTCTCGCTGCATCCGGACGATTCCGATCACCTCGTTCGCTGGCTCGTGGCGAATGGGCCTGAGCATGGCTGGACGCCGCCCGAAGATGTCCCGGACTCCAGCCCGCCGCGTTGGCTATTCGGCAGCTATGTCCAGTCCGAACTGACGAGAGCCGTCAGAGAAGCGGACGGGCGTTCCTCGCTGCGCCACGTCAAGGCGTCCGCCATCGACATGCTGACCGGTCCATCGGGTGTCTGCGTCGGCACCAGCGATGGCCAGCAATTGCCGGCCGACGAGGCGGTGCTGGCAACCGGAGTGTTCCAGAGCGAGCCATCCGCCACGGAAGCAGCCATCGTCAGCGATCCCCGCCATGTCGCCAATCCCTGGGATCCGGCGGCACTCGACCGGCTAGCCGGCAGCAAGGAACTGCTGCTGATCGGGTCCAGCCTGAGCATGGTCGACGTCGTCGCCAGCATGGAAGCGCGCGGCTTCGAGGGCAGCTACCGTGTCGTGTCGCGGCGGGGACAGATTGTCGAGCCACGGCGCAACACCGAGGCATGGCGCGACTTTCTCGCCGAGCGTCCGTTGCCGAAAACCACCAGGGCGCTTCTCGTACTGGTCAAGGCCGAACGCCGGGCAATCGAAGCCACCGGCCTGGACTGGCAAGGACTGCCGCTGACGATCCGGCCATGGATCCTGGCTCTGTGGCAAGGCGCTACCGACAGGGAGCGTCTAAAGTTCACACGCCATCTGCGCGCCTTCTGGGACGTCACCGCGCACCGGGCGGCGCCGCCGAGCTTTGAGCGCGTTGCGCTGGCGCGAAGCCAAGGCCGATGGGTGGGTGGAGCTGGACGGGTGCTGGCACTCCATCCGCAGGCCGACGGCATTGCCGCTGAGATCCGCTGGCGCGATAGCGGCGCGGTCGAACGGCTGCGTTTCGATGGTGTCGTCAACTGCCGCGGCCATCAGGAGCATGACTGGCGGCGGGTCGCCGATCCATTCGTCCAAAGCCTGCTCGATAACGGCATCGTCAGGCCGCATGCGACCGGCTTCGGCATCGACGCGACGCATGGCGGCCAAGTGATTGCCGGTAACGGCAAGACCCACGGCAATCTGTTTGCCGTCGGCCATCCGCTGCGCGGCGTTGCCTGGGAATCGAGTTCCATCAGTGAACAGCTGGCGCAGGCCATCGCCCTGGCTGGCCTTCTGGTCGGCGCCAGCCCAAGGCTGCGTGCTCTGGCCTGAGATTGCAGCCCCACAAATGACAGAAACGAAAAAGGGCCGCATCGACATGCGGCCCTTTTCTTTTCGGTCATCCGCTGGTTCAGGCGTTCGGATCGATATAGGCGTCGGCGAAACTGGCCGACAGGCCTTCCGCACCCGGCGCGTAGTTCTTGACGGTTTTGCGGGCGATGATGATGGTCGGCGATGCGATCAAATTGATGATCGGCAACTCGTCGGCGATGATCTCCTGGAACCTGAAGAACAGCTGCTTGCGTTTGGCTTCGTCGAGCTCGACGGAAGCGGCTTCCAGCAGTCGGTCGACCTCAGGGTTCTCGTAGTGCGCGCCGTTCGAGAACGGCAGCCCGATCTTGATGTTCTTCGACCAGTAGAGCCGCTGTGCGCCGGCGCTCGGGTCAAAGATGTTGCCGCAGGATTCCGTCGACAGGTCCCAGGTCCGGTCGGTGTAGATGGTTTTGACATAGGTGCCGAAGTCGAATTTCTGGATCTCGGCGTCGATGCCGATCTTCGCCAACGCCTGTTTGAGGAAGTCGGCATAGCCCCACGGGTTATACGGGTTGTTGGTGAGCCTGAGCTTGAAGCGGATGCCGTCCGCTCCCCGCTTGAAGCCCGCCTCGTCGAGCAGTTTTTCCGACAGCGCCGTATCGACGGTCGCGGCCTTCACATCGGGATCGAAATACTTCTTGTTGACGACACTGATCGGCGTCGGCGACACCTGCCCATAGCCGTAGAACACGATGGCATTCACCGCGTCGAGGTCGATCGCGTGCGCGATTGCCTGACGGACTTTCTTCTCCTTCAGGATCGGGTTTTCGAGGTTGATGATCAGCTGGTGCAGCGGGCCGCTATAGGCGAAGACCGTGCTGTCGACGACGAATTGCGGCAGCGCCTTGAAACGCTCCAGATCGGCGAACGCCACCGGGTTCGGCCCGATGTCGACCTCGCCCGTCTCCAGCGCTGCGGCACGCGCGCCGGGATCGGTGATGAAGCGGAAGATGATCCGGTCGAGATAGGGTTTGGGCGCATCCCAATAGGTCGGATTCTTTTCGACGATGATGTGGCTGCCCTTCACCCATTCCTTCAGCACGAACGGTCCGCTGCCGATGATCTGCTCGAAAGACGGATCGTCGGCCGGCTTCAGCTTCTCGTAGATGTGCTTGGGCACGACAGGCGATTCCGTCGCGGCCAGGCCAGAGATCAGCGCGGCGGACGGTTTCGACAATTTGATCTTCACGACATGCGGGTCCGACGTGTCGATGTCGGTGACATTCTGGAAGGTGATGCGCCCGCGCGGATGGGCTTCGCGCAGCCGCGAGATCGAAAAGGCCACGTCCTGCGATGTCAGGTCGTGGCCATCGCTGAATTTCACCCCCTCGCGCAGCTTGAAGACATATTCGAGCCCGTCGTCGCTGATCGACCATTCGGTGGCCAGTTGCGGCCTTGGATTGAGGTCGTAGTCGTAAGCGAGTAGGCCGTCGAAAATCTTCGGGCCGATGGTGGCCGGCCCGCCGGCGCTGGTGTTGATGGAAACGATCTGGTTGGGCTCGGGATAGTAGACGAAGTTGAGCGTGCCGCCGGCCACCGGCTTTGCGTCTTGCGCGAAGGCCCCGGCGGGAAGCGCGGTACTCGCGCCGGCCAGCAGCAGGAACTGATTGAATAGGCGTCGGTTGATGGTCATGGTCGGTACTCCGCGTTTGCGCGATTTGTCTTTCATGGAGAAAAGTCGGATCGGCGGCTTCACGCGCCAATCCCAGAAAAAGGAGATCCAAATGCTTATGCGTTTGGCGCGAGCCAGATCTGCGCGAAGCTGTTGTTGATGCCCTGGGCGCCGGGCGCGAAATCCCGGACCTTCTTGTTGGCGACGATCTGGGCGCCGGCGGCGACGAGATCGACCGACACCACGTCGTCATGGATGATGTGCTGGAATTTGTACCAGAGCTCGCGCCGCTTGGTCTCGTCAGGCTCGATCGCGGCGGCTTCAAGGATCTGGTCGACCTCGGGGTTTGCATAGTGGCTGGCGTTGGAGAAAACGAGGCCGATCTTGAAGTTCTTCGACCAGTAGGCGCGCTGCACGCCGAGCGTCGGATCGAAGGTGTTCGACAGCGATTCGATGACCAAATCCCAGGCGCGGTCGGTGTAAACCGTCTTCAGGAACGTCGACAGATCGAGCTTCAGTATCTCGGCATCGATACCGACCGCTGCCAGCGACTGCTTGATGAAGTCGGCATAGGACGCCGGCAGGAACGCGTTGTAGGCGAGCCGGAGCTTGAAGCGCTTGCCGTCTGCGCCGCGCTTATAGCCGGCATCGTCGAGCAGTTTCTCCGCTAGTTTGGGGTCGGGCTCACGCGCCTTGATGCTCGGGTCGTACCATTTGGGCAGTGCGGTGCTGATTGGGCTTGGCGATACCTGGGCGTAGCCGTAGAGCGCGATGTCGACCAGCTTCTGCAGGTCGATCGCATGGGCAATGGCCAGGCGCACCTCGCGCTTGGTCAGGATTTCATTTTCATAGTTGAAGAACAATTGCTGCTGCGGGCCAGAATAGGCGTAGGTGTTGGTGTCGACGACCAGAGCGGGGTTTGCCTTCAGCCGCTCGATATCGGCCAGCGGCACGGGATTGGCGCCGATGTCGATCTCACCGGTTTCAAGAGCCGCCGAGCGCGCAGCCGGATCGAGGATGACATGCAGGACGACACGGTCGAGATAGGGCCTCGGCGCGTCCCAATAGTCTGGGTTGCGATCGAAGATCAGATGGCTGCCGGGCACCCATTCCTTGAGCACGAAGGGACCGGTGCCGATCGTCTGCTCCAGCTTGGGCTGTTCCGCCGGCTTGAACGTTTCGTAGACATGCTTCGGCACGATCGGCGATTCCGAACTGCTCAGCGCCGTGATCAGATAGGGCGCCGGTTTCGACAGCACGATGATGGCGGTGTGCGGATCGGGCGTCTCAACCGCCGTGACATTCTGGTAGGTGATGCGGCCGCGCGGATGCGCCTCCTTCAGCCGCAAGATGGTGAAGGCAACATCTTGTGAGGTGAAGTCCTTGCCGTCATGCCATCTGACGCCCTGGCGCAGCTTGAAGGTGTAGCGCAGGCCGTCATCGCTGATCGACCACTCGGTCGCCAGCAGCGGTTTCGGGCTGAGGTCATAGGCGAAATCAAGCAGGCCTTCATTGACCTTGGGACCGATGGCCTGGCCGGTGCCTGAAGAGGTGTTGATGGCAATCAGCGACGTGGGGTCGGGATAGTAGGCCCAGTTGAGCGTGCCGCCCTGGACCGGCGTGCCTTCGGCGGCAAAGGAAAGACCGGGCAATGCGAAGCTCGCACCGCCAAGCAGCAACAGCTGGTTGAAATGACGACGATTGACAGACATGGTCTTGGGCTCCGGAAAACGGATTGCATCCGGCGGCCGAACGCATTTCGGCGCCTCGACGCAATGATCCCCGTGGCGCCGCAAAACCGGAAGAATGATTTTCTATCGTCTGCCGAAAGCGCCGCTTCGCACGACGGTTTCATTCCAGGACCCGGCTTTGGATCCGGCGAGGCTCGTCGCCGCCCAAATCAGCATCCCGACCTTATTCTACAAGAATAGTAGACATTGCGATTTCTTAGATTTCCGTTCCTGCTGGCGCGACGCTGCGGCAAACGAAATTTTCCCCTGCGTGCTTTGGCGCAAAGCCCGCCCTCGTCGCGCCGGGCCTGAACGTGTTGAATGCGCCTCATGGTTGATTTCATTCGTGCGAAAACAAGGAAGCTGCGACCGACGCTGGCGAGACTTCCGCCGCTGACCTCGCTTCGCGCTTTTGTCGCAACCGCCCGCCATTTGAGCTTTACGCGGGCGGCGGAAGAGCTCCACGTCACGCCCGCCGCTATCGGCCAGCAGATCCGCCTGCTCGAGGATCACCTCGGGCAACCACTGTTCCAGCGCAACCGCGGCGAGCTTCTGCTGACTTCGGCCGGCCAGGCGCTGATGCCTGGTCTCACCGAGGCTTTCGACGTCGTTGTCGAATCGGTCGCACGCATTTCCGGCGACGAGGAAGATGCACCGATCAAGGTGTCGGTCGCGCCCTCTTTTGCCAGCAAATGGCTGATCCCGCGCCTCGACGCGCTGCGCGATGCGGTGCCCGGCCTCGAAGTGCTGGTCGATGCATCGACCAGGCTTGCCGATTTTGCCAGCGAAGACGTCGACTGTGTCATCCGCTACGGCTCGGGCGCCTATAGCGGCCTCGTCACCGAACGGCTGTTTTCGGAAGCGGTGCTGCCTGTCTGCAGCCCGGAATTTGCCCGTACGCACGGCCTCTACCGCGGGCCGGAGGGGCTGCGTAACGCGCCGATCCTGCATGAGGAAGGACCAGAACGCGATCCTAGCTGCCCGGACTGGAAGGGCTGGCTGCGATCCAATGGCCTGTCTGGCCGGCTTGTCGAAGGTGGCATACGGCTTAGCCAGTCGTCGCTGGTGCTCGATGCCGCTGTGGCCGGCAAGGGCATCGGTCTCGGCAAATTCCGACTGGCCGAGCCTGACCTTGCCGCAGGGCGGCTGGTCAGTCCGTTCGGCTCGCCGCAGCCGGTCGAGTTTTCCTATTATTTCGCGACCACGCCGCACAAGGCGAAGCTGGCGACGGTCGAGCGCTTCCATGGTTGGCTGAAGGCCGAGGCGCGGCGGCTTGGGGCTCTCGACTTCACGCCGCCAGTGCCGCTGCCGGCCCGCATCGCCATCGTCGCTGCGGAATAGTCTCACCTCGGTCTCGCGAGCAGGCGCGCGCGCCTATTTTAGCTTGAAGCCCAGCGCTTTGAGCACTTCGCCCAGGCGATCACGGCCTTTCAGCGCCGCCGTGCTGCCGATGCGGTTCGACATCAGCTCGGTCCAGTCGACCTCAGGCATCGACTGCTCCTGCTGGAAGGTGCGAAGCGTCTGGTTGTAGGCTGCGAGATCGTCCGGATGCGGAGCTGACTGGTAGCGCTCACGGTGCAGAACCACTGTCTGTGGCAGTCTGGGCTTGATGTCAGTCGCGGCCAGGAGATCGGGACAGCCGACGGTCAAGCCGAACATCGCGACGGTTTCCGGCGGCAGGCCGAGTTCGCGCGCCACCTCCTGCGGATGATTGCGCATGGCGCCGATGTAGCAGGAGCCGAGCCCGAGCGCATCGATCGCCACCACGGCATTTTGTGCTGCAAGTGCGGCGTCTATCACGGCCAGCAGAAAACTCTCCTGATAGTCGAGCCCCTCGCCCGCCCGGCCATTTGCCTTGGCAATGGTACGCAGCCGCGACAGATCGGCCAGCCAGATCAGCAGCAGCGGCGCCTGCTCGATATGGCGATTGATCGCCGCCAGTCCGGCAAGCCGCGCCTTGCGCGCCGGATCCTCGACGGCGACGACACTCCACGCCTGGAGATTGGAAGAAGTTGGCGCGGACTGGGCGGCAGCGACGATCAGTTCCAGCGTGCCTTCAGGCAGCGGCCTGGCCAGATAGTTGCGGACCGAGCGATGCGAAAGGATCGCCTCGAGGGCTTCGTTCCAGTTTCCGGTATGCGCGCTTTGCGGCGCTCGATAACGCCGCCGTAGCGCCGCTTCACCGCGTAGGTCAGCGTCGGAAGGGCGGATGCTGAAGGCGGCCGGCTGTGACATCGTCTTCCCTATTTGCCAATCTGGCTTATTCGGCTACCCGGCACGTGGCATGCCGATTGATTGAAGCGGCACCGGTCACATCAGAATGGCATTGGATGCGCCCTGTACGCCTCGCCGATCCGTGCCAGTATGTCCGGCGACAGTGCGACCGAGGCTGCATCGAGCGCATGGTCCAGTTGTTCCACGCTGGTCGCCCCGACGATGGGGACAACGGGAAATGGGCGAGACCGGACGAAAGCGACTGCCATCGTCACAGGGTGGATGCCGGCCTCCCGGGCGATCGAAATATAGGCGTCGACCGCCGGCCACACCCTCGGCGTGCAACGGCCGCCGAGATCGCCATTGAGCGCGCGACGCGATCCTTCGGGCGAGTAGTCGGGCCGGTATTTGCCGCTGAGCAGACCCGCTCCCGCAGGCGAATAGGCAAGCAGCGTTACCCCCTCGTTCACGGCAAGCTCCGCGAGGTCCGTATCGTAGTAGCGGCAGAGCAGCGAATATTCGTTCTGGATCGTCAGCGGGCGAGGACCGACATCGTCATCGGCCAAGCGCAGCCACTGCGCGATGCCCCATGTCGTTTCGTTCGACAGCCCGAAATGCCTGATCTTGCCTTCATTGCGAAGCGCGGCGAGCGTTTCCAGGCATTCGGCCATGCCGGCCACAGTCTCAGCCTTCACCTGTCCGGACGGATCGAAGCTCCAGACCCGGCGAAAATGGTAGTGACTTCGGTTGGGTACGTGGAGTTGGTACAGATCGATGTAGTCCGTCCTCAACCGGCGCAGTGAATTTTCAACCGCGGTCCGCAGCGTCTCGGCGTTGATCTTCGCGCCGCCGCGCACGACGTCCTGGCCGAGACCCGACACTTTGGTGGCAATTACCAAATCGTCACGGCGGCTTTTCGGCGCGAGCCAGCTTCCAATGTAGCTTTCGGTTCGACCGACGGAGTCTTCTCGAACCGGATTGACAGGATAGACCTCTGCTGTGTCGATGAAATTCACGCCACGCTCGACCGCACGATCAAGCTGTGCGTGCGCCTCGGCCTCGGTGTTCTGACGACCCCAGGTCATTGATCCCAGGCAGATCGAACTCACATGCGGGCCTTCCGGACCCAAAATCGTTCTCTTCATCCAAACCGTTCCCTGCACACGCTTCACTCGCCGGCACTTGCCGGTTCAAGAAGCGCGGCTTGGGCCCCATTGCGCAAAAGCGGAAGCAACTGATCGCCCTGCCGCTTGATCTCGGAAAGATACGGTGTGTCCGAGAGCACGAAGTGCGTGATGCCCAGATCCCGGTACCTGCCGAGCGCGCGGGCGACGTCGGCGGCCGAGCCGACCAGCCAGGTGGTGCCGGCGCCGCCGCCGCCGTATTTGCCCGGCGCAGTGTAGAGGTTGTCGTCCAGGACCTCGCCGCGCGCGTGCAGATCGAGCAGACGCCGCTGGCCCACCGCTACCGCCCGACCGTGATCGTTCCAGCCGGCGCCCTTGCCCTTGGCCATCTCGTCAACCTTCGCCTCGGCGTCCGCCCAGGCCTGCTCAGTGGTGTCGCGGACCAGCGTGGTAACCCGCAACCCGAATTCCAGAGGCGGGAGGTCTCGGTCGAGTTCCCTGCTCAAGGCTTTGAGCCGCTCGATCCGCTCCCGGACGCCGTCGAGCGGCTCTCCCCAGAAGAGCTGCACATCCGCCTCCCTGGCCGACACCCGCTCGGCCGCCTCCGACGCACCGCCGAAGTAGAGCTTGGGATGGCGACGATCGCAACGGACAGGGATGCGGGGCATGACGGTAGACCCTGTGACCTGGAAGTGCTCGCCGGCAAAGGTCACGTTCTCTCCGGACCAAAGTTTGCGAACCAGCCGCATGAACTCTCTGGTGCGGGCATAGCGATGTATCTGGTCGCCTTCGCTGTCGCCATACGCAGCGAGGTTGTCCTTGCCCGACACTATGTTGATACGCACGCGACCGGCAGTCAGCTGATCGAGCGTGGCTACGGCTGATGCGAAGTGCGCCGGCCGCCAGTAACCCGGGCGGATCGCGATGAGCGGCTCGAAGGAGGTGGTTCGGGCGGCGAGTGCGGCCGCGACGGTAAACGTGTCGGGCCGACCCCAGCCGGTACCGATCAGCGCGCCCTTCCAGCCGTGGTCCTCAAGCGCCTTCGCGTGGCTGGTCAGTGTGTCCAGGCTGTTGTGGTCCACGGCGGCCGGCTCGCCACGGTGACCGGGATCGACCTGGTTCGGTATGTACCAGAGAAATTCGGGATCAGCGCTCATTGTCAGGCCTGTATTTTTGTCGGGCATGGAGGTCGATGACAGGACTTTCAGCTCCGTTGTCGTTTGATGATCGTTCAATGGGTGGCCCCGAGCAACCCTGGCGCCTTGTGCGGCTGCGGCGCAAAACGACTTTCGGGCCGGACAAGGCCGAGATGGTCTCGCAGCGTGCGCCCTTCATAGTCCGTGCGGAACAGGCCTCGCCGGCGCAGGATCGGCACCACCGTATCGACAAAGACCTCCAGTCCGGTCGGCAGCACGTCCGGCATCAGGTTGAAGCCGTCGACGGCGCCGGCGACAAACCATCTTTCGATATCGTCGGCGATCTGCTCCGGCGTGCCGACGATGGTGCGGTGGCCGGTGCTGCCGTTCAGCGCCCGGATCAGCTGGCGAACCGTGAAATCGTTGCTGCGCGCGAGCGCGAGTGTGGCCTTGAAGAAGGTGTGGCCGCCATTGGGGGGCAGTTGAATCCCTTCTGGCAGCTTCTCGTCGAGCTTCAGCCGCTCGCGATCGATGCCGAGCACGCCGGACAGCCGCCCAAGGCTGTAGTCGAGCGGGATGCGATCCCACAGCTCTTCTTGCCGCCGCTCCGCTTCCCCCTCGGTGCTGCCGATGATGGTGGCCAGGCCGGCAAGGTTGAGCGGCACGCCGCCGGTGCGGCCGTAAATCTGGGCGCGTGTCTTCAGCTCTTGTGCATAGGAAAGCGCTTCTTCGAGGGATTGAGAGGCCGAGAAGACGGCTTCGGCGTGGCGTGCGGCGAGGTCCTTGCCGTCATCGGAACCGCCGGCCTGGACGACCACCGGATGTCCTTGCGGCGAACGCGGCACATTGTGCGGCCCATGCACCGAAAAATGCGCGCCCTTGTGGTCGATGGCGTGAACCTTGGCGGCATCGACGAAGCGCCCGCTGGCGACGTCGCCGATGAAGGCATCGTCCTCCCAACTGTCCCACAATGCCTTGACGATGTCAGCGAATTCCGCCGCCCGCTCGTAGCGCCGGCCATGATCGATGGCACCGCTGAGGCCGAAATTGCGGGCCGAGGCGGGATCGGCCGTGGTGACGATGTTCCAGCCGATGCGCCCGCCGCTGACATGGTCGAGGGTCGCGAAGCGTCTGGCGATGTTATACGGCTCGTTGAAGCTGGTTGAAGCGGTGGCGATCAGCCCGATGCGCTCGGTTGCGGCGGCTACCGTCGCCAGCACGATGGTCGGCTCCAGCGACGTGATCGGACGATAGTCGATGCGGTCCGATATCGCCGCCTGGTCGGCAAGGAATACGGCGTCGAGCTTGGCGCGCTCTGCGATCTTCGCCACCTGCACATAGTGGTCGACGGTGAAGGCGGCATAGGGGGCGACGCCGTCCATCCGCCAGGCCGCCGGCGAGAAGCCGGCATGCAGGATGTTGACGTTGAGATGGAGCTGCCGGCCGCTCATCGAAAGACGCCGGGCTCGGGATAAGCGCCGGTCAGATACCAGGTGCCGACGGTGCGGGTCTTGTATTCGGCAGGGTTGTGCAAGGTGTGAATGCGTGCGTTGCGCCAGAAGCGGTCGAAGCCGTATTTGCGCACTGCGGAGCGGGCACCCATCACCTCGAATATCTCGGTCGTGACTTCGAGCGCGACATCGCCTGCCAGCACATTGGCCGCGGCGACGGCAACCGCCGCCTCGCCGCGTTCTTGCTCGGTCAGCGCCTTGCCGCGGGCGATCGCATGATCGATCGCCGCCGCCGCGCGATCGGCCAGCACCGTTGCCGCTCGCGTCTTGACCCAGAGCTCGCCATATTGCCGCTTGATCCACGGATCGTCGATATGGCGCTCGACGCCGGAATACATCCACGGCCGCGAACTGTTGAGCGTGTAGTCCCGCGCCGCCAGCAGCGCGCCCTGGGCCGTGCCGATGAAGACATTGAGCAACACGCTTTGCTGCTGCAGCGGGCCGATGGTGCGGATCGGCAGCGAGGCGTCGACCCAGCCGCGCACCAGTTCGCTGTCGTGGATCCTGACATCCTTGTAGGCGACCTTGCCGCTGCCGGTCTGCGTCTGGCCGATGCCGTCCCAGTCGTCGAGAATGCTGATGCCGTCGCGATCCGCGGGGATTGCCGCGAATTTCCTCTCGCCGCTGATCTCGTCTTCCCACGAGGTCGAAAGATAATCGGCCACATGCGAGCCGGAGGCGAAGGGTTTGAAACCATTGACGATCGTCCACTCGCCATCCTTGCGACCGAACAGCGTTTTGGAAAAGCTGTTGCCGGTGTTGCCCCAGAACCAGTCGCCGGCAGCCGAACGCCGCAGCAGATCGGCCGAACGCGGCTCGTCCGAATTGAGCCTGGCGGCGATCAATGCGCTGAAATGGTAGCCGTAGATGTGGCCGATCGAGCCGTCGACCTTGGCGAACTCGCGGCCGATCTTCAGCGCCGTCGAATAGGGTTCGCCGGCGCCGCCGAATTCCTTGGGGATGACGATTGTGAGCAGGCCGCTTTCCTTGAGCAGGCGTATCTGTTCGCTCGGCCTGCCACCAAGCTGGTCGCGCTCGACCGCGTCGCGGGCAAAGATGTCGCGCAGCTCGACCGCCTTGGCGATCCATGGATTGGAGGTATCGGGATCGAAGGTCATGCTGTCACTCATGCAGATGCGGGAAGCCGTGGCGCTCGGCCAGAAGCGCAAGAATGCATTTGGTGTCGTCGGCGAAGGCCTGGCCCTTGGCCGTCGGCAGGTCGGTGGGCGGATCGCCGCCGATGACGAGCACCGGCAGGGACTGATGCCGCTCGCCGAGCGCGTCGATCACCTTGTCCCTCGGCCTCGCGAACGGCACGCGCTCGACGTCCAGTCTGGCGGCGAGATCGGGAAAGGCGGCGAGCATCCCTTCGACCTGGTTGCAATAGGGACAGACGAATGTCCGGCCTGGATGTTTCGGGTCGGAGAAACCCGGCTGAATGAGAAAGAGCTTGTCGCGCGCCATGGTCTGCCTATTCCGCGGCTGCCGCGGCGGACCGCGAAAACCGATTTGCCGGCCGCTTCAGGCCGAGATTGTCGCGCAAGGTCCTGCCCTCATACTCCTGACGGAACAGGCCGCGGCGGCGCAGTTCCGGCACCACCAGTTCGATGAAATCCTTCAAGCCGCCAGGCATGATCGGCGCCATGATGTTGAAGCCGTCGGCGCCGTAATTCTCGAACCGCTCTTCCATGGTGTCGGCGATCTGTTGCGGCGTGCCGACCACCTGCCAGTGGCCACGGGCGCCGGCGATGCGCAGATAGAGCTGCCGAATGGTCAGATTCTCGCGCCGTGCCAGGTCGATCACCAGAGCCTGCCGGCTCTTGCCGGCGTTGGTCTCGGGCAAATCCGGCACGGGCCCGTCGAGCGGGTATTGCTGAGATCGAAGCCGCCAGCCAGCGCCGACACCAGGCCGAGGCCGACTTCCGGCTGGATCAGGTCCTGCAGCTGTTCGAACTTCTCCTGCGCCTCGGCTTCGGTCCGGCCGACGACCGGGAAGATGCCAGGCAGCACCTTCAGGTCATCTTCCGAGCGGCCATAGTTGCCGAGCCTGCCCTTGACGTCGGCATAGAATGCGGTGGCTTCGTCGAGCGTGATCTGCGCGGCGAAAATCGCTTCCGCGGTACGAGCCGCCAGCTCCTTGCCCGGACCGGACGCCCCGGCCTGGACCACAACCGGATGACCTTGCGGCGTTCGCGGCGTGTTCAGCGGACCGCGCACCTTGAAGTGCTGGCCCTTGTGGTTCAGCACGTGCAGCTTGTCCTTGTCGAAATAGCGCCCACTCGCTTTGTCGCGCGAGAAGGCATCGTCTTCCCAGCTGTCCCAGAGGCCGAGCACCACATCGACGAATTCTTCAGCCCGGTCGTAGCGGTCGCCGTGCTGGATATGCGCCTCGTGGCCGAAATTGAACGCCGCTTCCGGATCGGAAGAGGTGACCAGGTTCCAGCCGGCACGGCCGCCGCTCAAATGATCGAGCGAAGCGAACTGGCGGGCCAGATTGTAGGGATCGGAATAGCTGGTCGAAGCCGTGGCGATCAGGCCGATGTTCCTGGTCGCCGCCGAAAGCGCCGACAGCAGCGTGATCGGCTCGAACGGATAGACGCCGCTATGCGCCTTGCGGCTGGCGACCTCCAGATCCTTCAGCCGCGCCGCGACGCCGTCGGCGAAGAAGATCGTGTCGAACTTGGCCGCTTCCGCCAACCTGGCAAGTTCAATGTAGTCGCTGAGGCTGGTTCCCTCGCCCGCCGCCGGATGACGCCAAGCGGCGACATGGTGGCCGGTGAAGAGCAGAAACGCTCCAAGCTTGAGCTTGTCCTTGCGCCTGGCCATGTCTCCCGCCTCCTCAGCGATACAATCCGCCGACCGGGAATTCCCCGGTCAGCAACCAGGTGCCAATGGTGCGCTTCTTGTACTCGGCCGGATTGTGCAGCGTGTGCGTTCGCACGTTGCGCCAGAACCTGTCGAAGCCGTTGGCCTTGGTGGCCGAGCGGGCGCCCATCACCTCGAAAACCTCGCTCGAGGCATCGAGGCCGATTTGCCCGGCATAGACATTGGCGGTGGCGAGATCGATCGCCGTCTGCCCGCGCTGCTCCAGGGTCAAGGCCTCGCCTTGGCTATAGGCGGCATCGACGCTTTTCGCCGCCACATCGGCGAGTTCGGCCGCGGCGAGCGTTCGGATATAGAGATCGCCATATTTGCGCTGCACGAACGGGTCGTCCGTGTGCTTCTCGTAGCCGGAATAGATCCAGGGGCGCGATTGCGAGACCGTATAGTCGCGCCCTTCGCTCAGTGCTCCCTGCGCACTGCCGACGAACAGGTTGAGCAGGACCGCCTGCTGGAAAAGTGACGTCAGCGTCTGGAACGGCGTTAGCGGCGCCGCGGGTGAGCCGATCAGTTCGTCGTCGCAGACATGCACATCCTTGAAGGTCACCTTGCCGGAACCCGTCTGGCGCTGGCCGACACCATCCCAGTCGTCCTCGATGACGATGCCTTCGCGATCGGCCGGGATCGCCGCTGCCAGCCGGTCCTGACCGTCCTCCCAGGCGACCTGGATATAGTCGGCGATATGCGAACCGGAAGAAAAAGGCCGAAAGCCGCTGAGGATCCAGCCCTTGCCGTTGCGCTTGGCCGTCGAGGTCTTTGACATGGCGTTGCCGGAATTGCCCCAGACCCAGTTTTCCCGGGCTGAGCGCGTTAGCAGCTGATCCTTTTGCGCCTGCGTGCCGCGAAACAACACGCCGTTAAGCGGCAGATGATGGTAGCCGTAGAGATGGGCGAGCGAACCATCGGTGCGGGCGAATTCGCGCACCACGCGAAGCACCGACAGCCAGGATGCGCCCTTGCCGCCATAGCGCTTGGGAATCTGCGCCGACGGCAAGCCGCTCTCCTTCAGCAGCCGGATCTGTTCGACCGGCCGTCCGCCGGCCTTGTCACGCGCCACCGCATCCCGATCGAAGATCTCGCGCAACTCAACCGCCGTGGCGACGAACGGGTCGGAAAGGTCAGGGCTGAAGGTCATCGGCACTTGTCCATTGAAATGCGTCTATTCCGCCGCGATGGTCTGCGCCGGCCGCCAAACGGCAGAGGCATAGGCCTCTTCGCCGAATTCGGCCGGATGGCTGCCGGTTATGCGGCCCTCATGGCTGTCGAGATCGGCGAGGAAGAGATCGCGGCTGATGCGGGCAACCACGGCGGGCACATCGCGCCTGATCGACGGGATATCGCCGATCGGCAGGCCGAAGCTGACGAAGCCGCCGGGATTGAAGACATGGACATCCTTCAGGAACGGCGCCTCGCCCGGCGCCTTCTCAAGGAATTCATGACCGAGACCGAGATAGGGATGGGCGCCGAAGAATTTATCGCGTTCTGCTTTGGGCGGCGCGTACTGGTCGCGCCACAGGCGGATAGAGGCGGCGAAATCGGCGAATTCGGGCTTGCGTGTCGGGTCGGCGAAATAGCCGGTACCGGCGATGACGAAGTCGAAGGCAAACGTCTCACCGGCGATCTCGGTGACGACCTTACCGCTGTCGACACCGGCCTTCGTCCATGGGGCGCCGAGGTGCAGGTGGAAATTCTGGTGCCGCACCACCCGCTCCACCGCATCGGGTGGCGGCGTCGAACCGGCATCGCGAAACCGCAGCGCCTGGCGCCAGCGCACCGCATCCGGCAGCAGCGGATAGTTGTCATAGGCACCGGGATAGCCGCGGACGCGATTGATCGGCACGCTGGCAATGCTGTTGCGGCGGGCAAAGAGACGCACCGATTTTGCCCCGGCCTCAAGGGCCGTCCCGGCTGCATCGAATGCCGAAGCCGCGGAACCGACGACAGCGATCGCCTTGCCCTTGAGCGAGGCAAAATCGATTGCCGCCGAACTGTGCGCGACGATACCCGGGGGAAGAGCTGCGAACACATCCGGTATCACCGCACCGCCGCTGCCGCCAAAGCCATTGGCCAGGATGATCTTGCGCGCTGTTTCGACCGATCGTTTGCCTTCCGCTTCGAGATCGAGGCGGAAATGCCCGGCAGCCGGCTCGATGCGCAGGAGACGCGTGCCGTAGCGGATGCCGATACCGAGGAACTCTCGATACCATTTCAGGTAACTCGCCCAATCCGTCCGCGCGATGCGGTCGAAACCGGCATACGCTTCCGCACCGTGGCGGGCTTCATACCATGACTGAAAGCTCAAGCCTGGCAGACCGAGTTCTGGTCCCGGCAGGCCTTTCGGCGTCCGCAGCCGGTTCATCCGCGCATGGGTAAGCCAGATGCCGGCCTTGCCTTCGTCCGATGCGGCGTCGATGACCGTGACCTTGCCGATGCCGGCGCGCCTCAGCGCGAAGGCGAAGGTCGCGCCCGTCTGCCCGCCACCGACGATGAAGACATTGTGGTCGATGCCCTCCCGATCCGGCACCCAGTTCTGCGGATCGGGACCGATCAGTCGAAGTGTTTCGCGGGCGTCGTGATCTGGATCGGACGGTAAGGCCATTTCGGTCCCGGCTGAAGTTCAAGCGTTGCGCCAAACTCCGCCTCGCTCGACAAACAGTCCAGAAATGTCTGCTTTGATTGCCCGGTAGTTTTTTTCACTTGCATTGCAACGACGCGCTTTCACCGCCGACCGAATGGGCGGTGGGTGTGGCCTCCCTGAAGCCGGAGCATCTTTTGATATTGCAGCGAGCGCAGGCACTGTTACGGCTCCCGCACAATACGCATGCGTAGCCGGGCATTGGTGTCGAGGACATCAGCAGCGCCGCGTGGCATCAGCTTTGTGTGACGTCCGCCATCTGGCAGACGGCAGATCGCGGATACACTGGCGACGGCCCTCGCGAGATAAGTCAGCGCAGCTATTCAAAAGGCGTCCTAAGAGTGCGGTCGGATACTCCGTCGCAAGAACGGATATGGACGAGAAGGAGAACTTTCGTGTGCAGTTGTTGCACACAAACCCTCATAAACATTTGATTTTATTTATCTATCTTCCCCATCCATCATCGGCGCCACCGCAAGTCTGTGGCGTAACATATTCATTTCATTATCTTCTTAATGTCTCTGTCAGACCAATTTGGCGAGGATGCCCACCCAAACGTAACCGAATTTACGATTTTGCCGCAGCAACTGAAAGCCTCTCAGCTACATCAAACTTTTCGCTGCACACGTAGGGCGCATGAAACGGGTGAGCAACGTCCGCTCCGCCACTGCGCATCGCGCTGCCACGCTGGTCTTGTCTGACGATCGAACGCGCCGTGCCTCAGGTGGATTGGCGGATCACCAGTTCCGGATCGATCAGCGTCACGATCGGCGTCGGTAACGGCTTGCCGATCATCGACAGGATCCGCTCAACCGCATGGCTGCTGACCTCGGCGGCGGCATAGTTGATCGATGTGATCGGCACCGAGCTGAAGTCCGCCGCTTCGGTGTTGTCATAGCCGACGATCGCCAGTTCGCCGGGCACGGAGACGCCCTGCTCGCGACACCAGCGCAACGCTCCGATGGCGAGCGAATCGGTCGTGGCAAACAGCGCCGTCGGCCGCTGCTTCGGCTTCATTGCCTCGCCGATCGCCTGAAAACCGTCGGTCGCCGAATGGCCGCCGGGCTTGACCACGACGAGCGCATCGGTGGGAAGCCCTGCCTCGGTCACGGCGCGAAACGCGCCGTCATGCTTTTCGCTGTTGCCGAGCAGCTGCGCCGCGTCGAGCATGGCGATGCGACGATGGCCGCGCTCGATCAGGTGCCGGACCGCCTTGTAGCCGCCGCTGCGGTCGTCGATCGCCACCACGTCGAGGCCGGCAACCGGAATATCGGCAAGCACCAGTGCGGGATATCCGACCTGACGCACCGCGCGGATGTGGTCGAGCCGGTCGTGGTTGGTCGGATAGATGAGGATGCCGTCGACCTGCCGCGAGCGGAACACGTTCAGCGCACTCCACTCCTTGGCGGAATCGTGGTCGCTGGCGGCCAGCATCAGGGAATAACCACGCTGGGCGAGCTCCCTCTCGAGGAAACGCGACACCAGCGTCAGCGTCGGGTTCATGATGTCGGTGAGCACCAGCCCGATCGTCCGCGTCTCGCGGCTGACCAGCGCCTGCGCGATGGTGTTCGGAAAATAGTTCAGGCTCTGCGCGGCCGACTGGATACGGTCGCGCGTTTCCTCCGGAATTCGCAGACTGCCGCGCAGCGCCAGCGAAACGGTGTTCGCCGAGTAGCCGGTGGCCACCGCGATGTCCTTCAGTCGGGTACGGGTTCTCTGCAAGATCTCGTCACATTGGCCATGTTGCCTGAGAGGACTTAAGCCGGCAGCAATCCCTCTTCGCGCAACCGTTTCAGACCCTTGTACTGAAGGCAATCGGCGTGCATCTCCATCAGCTCGATGCGATTGCCGTCAGGATCCTCGATCCAGGCCTGGCGGTTGCCGTCGAGCCCGTCCTTGATCTGTGCGGTCAGCTTGATGCCGTTGGCCTCGATCGCCGGGCAGAAGCTGTCAAGATTGTCGATCGTCAGGCACATGTGATTGACGCCGTTGGCGTTCCAGCCGGGAGCGCGATCGTTTTCCGCACCGGGAAATATCTCCAAGAACACCTCTTCCGTGATCCTGAGATACACCAGCCAAGTGCTGCCGTCCTTATTGTGAAGGCGCAGCATCTCGGGAAAGCCGAGCTTGTCCCTATAGAAGGCGAGGCTGGCGTCCAGGTCCTTCACCTTGATGGCGGCGTGGCCGAAGCCGGTGATCCCTTTCATGACGTTTTCCTTCCGATAGGTCGAATTTCGTATGAGCGTTAATATCGCCTTTGCTCCCCGCCGCGCGCTTTGTCAATATGAATTCTCACCCGCCAAAGCGCGGGTTTGCTGCGCTGCAGCGTCGTTTTCTCGAATGCCCGGTGCCATTTGATCCCGATTTGCTTGTTACTGTTGACAGAGCGATATCGTCATGATTGGTTTAACGCTAATATGAAAATTGCCAGGGCCGCGATCGGCTAAGGCAGGCCTTCGAGGGAGGAACCCGAATGGCGCTCAGGTGGAGCAAGGTCTCGCCGCAGCTTGCGCTGATTCCTGCGCTCACGGTCACCCTGGTGGCCTTCGCCGGCGCCATCGGATGGACGATCTGGATGTCGTTCACGCGTTCGCGTCGTTTCCCTGACTACGCGATCGACCCCGCAGTTTGGGCGCGCCAGTATGACCGGCTTTTCAGCGACGGCGTCTGGATGACCTCGCTCCGGAACGTCGTCGTCCTGGCGATCGGCAGCGCGCTCGCCATCGTGCTGGGTTTCATCCTGGCCGCGATGATCGAGAAGGAAAAGCGCGGCGAAGGCTTCTTCCGGACGATTTTTCTCTATCCGCTCGCGGTGTCGCTGATCGTCACCGGCATCGTCTGGCGCTGGATGTTCAACCCGGCCCTCGGTGTCCAGAACTTCCTGCACCAGCTGGGCTGGGAAAGCGCTAATTTCAACTGGCTGGCCGATCCGGCCACGGCAATCTACGGCATCATTCTCGCCTCGATCTGGCACGGGCTCGGCTTCTACATGGCGCTGATGCTGGCCGGCCTGAAGTCGATCAACACGGAAATCTGGAGCGCCGCCAAGCTCGACGGCGTGAGCTTCTGGCGGCTCTACGTCGAGATCATCATTCCGATGCTGAAGTTCACGTTCCTGACCTGCGCGATCCTGCTGTCGCTCGGCGTGGTCAAGACCTACGACATCGTGCTCGCCATGACCAATGGCGGACCCGGTACGTCAACCTGGACGCCGGCCTATTTCGTCATCAACGCCTATTCGACCCGTTCCAACATCGGTTACGCGTCCGCCGCAGCAGTCATCATGCTGTTGATCACGGCTGCCGTCTTCCTGCCGCTGATGCTGGTCACCGCCTGGCAAGTCCGCCGTCGCCAGGCCGCCGCCGTATGAATGCCGTGTCCGCTTACGAGACATCAGCGGCCGCGCGCATCGGCGGGCGCGTCTACCCCCGTAGGCGCCGCCGCATCAAGGGAGCGTCGATCGCCGTCCTCGTGTTCCTCGCCATGTGCGCGGCCTTCATTTCGATCCCGCTCTACGTGGTGATCGTCACCTCTTTCAAGACAATGGACCAGATCGCGCTCGGCGAGGTCTTTTCGCTGCCGACCACCTGGACATTCGAAGGCTGGTGGAAGGCCTGGGCAGAAGTCTGCTCGGGCATGACGTGCGAGGGTGTCAGGCACGGATTTTTCATCTCGCTCGCCATTCTGTTCCCGAGCCTGTTCCTGTCGATCGCCCTGGCGTCGGTCACCGGCTACGCGCTGGCTCTGTGGAACGTCCGCTGGGCTGGCCCCTTTCTGTTCGTATTGTTCATGTGCGTCTTTGTGCCGTTCCAGATCATCATGATCCCGTTGGTCGCCCTGACCGCCTCGCTCGGCATCTACGGCACCATTTGGGCGATCGCCGTCATCCACGCCGTGCTGGCGATGCCGCTGCTGACGTTGATCTTCCGCAATTTCTACAAGGACGTGCCGCCCGAGATCATCAACGCGGCGATCATGGATTCCGGTAGCTTCTGGCGCATCTTCGCCGAGATCATCCTGCCGATGTCCGGCAACATCATGATCGTCGTGCTGATCCTGATGATCACCAGCGTCTGGAACGACTTCCTGATCGGGCTCACCTTTGGCGGCATGGGCGCCCAACCGATGACCGTCATCCTGGCCAACACCGTCATCACGGAGCGCGGCGAGGTCCACTACAATGTCGACATGGCCGCAGCTTTGCTGACGGCCATCCCGCCGCTGGTGGTCTATTTCGGGCTCGGCAAATTCTTCGTCCAGGGCATCACCGCCGGAGCCATCAAGGGATAGCCGTGCCGAAGGTCGAATTCAAAAATATCGTCAAGCAGTTCGGGCGCGTCACCGTGCTCGAGGATCTCGACCTCACCGTCAATGACGGCGAGTTCCTGGTGCTGCTCGGCCCGTCCGGCTGCGGCAAGACCACATTGCTTAACCTGCTTGCCGGCCTGCAGGAGGTGACCGCAGGCTCGATCACCATCGGCGGCCGCGATGTCACCGATCTCGATCCCAAGGACCGCGGCCTGGCCATGGTGTTCCAGTCCTATGCGCTCTATCCGACAAAAACGGTGCGCGGCAACCTGAAGTTCGGCCTCTCGGCGCAACGGCTCGACCGCGGCGAGATAGAGCGGCGTGTCGCCTGGGCCGCACAGCTGTTGCGTATCGAACCGCTGCTCGACCGCCGTCCGGCGCAACTGTCCGGCGGCCAGCGCCAGCGCGTCGCCATCGGCCGCGCGCTGGTGAAGAATGTCGACGTGTTCCTGTTCGACGAGCCGTTGTCCAACCTCGACGCCAAGCTGCGCACCGAGATGCGTCTGGAGATCAAGAAGCTCCACCACGACCTCAAGAAGACGGTCGTCTACGTTACCCATGACCAGGTCGAAGCGATGACTATGGCGACGCGGATCGCTGTAATGGACGGCGGCGTCATCCAGCAGATCGGCACGCCGGACGAGATCTACGAGCGGCCGGCCAACCTCTTCGTCGCTCGTTTTGTCGGCTCGCAGCCGATGAACGTCTTCGAGACGACGATCGATCTCACCGGCAACCGCGTCGTCGCGACCCACCGGTCGACCGGCGTCGAGATGGACCTGTCCGACTATTCCTTCATCAGGCAGCCGGCCACGGGCATGAAGGTGCTGGTCGGCTTGCGGCCGGAGCATTTCTCGATCGGCAGGCCGAATGGCGGCAAACCGGCCGCCATCTTCGACCTGCCGCTGCGCTACAGCGAAAAGACCGGTAGCGACGGTACCGCCTTCTTGGCGGCCGCCGACGAGCTGCTGGCTGTGCATGTAGACCATTCGCAGATCGGCGCGCTGCGGGACGGCGCCAGCGTCAGAGCGATCTTTCCGGCCGACCGGTTCAATCTTTTCGACGCCGAAACTCGGAGTCGGATTTAACATCAATAGGGAGGAAACGATGTCCAGAAGACTGACGTCCAAGAGACTGCTGGGCGCATTTGGACTGGCGCTGGCGATCGGCGCCGCGCCGTTCGCCAGCGCCGCCGCCACCGAGCTCAAACTGTTCCATACATGGTCGAATGAGAGCGAGATCGGCGCGCTCAACGCGATCGTCAAGGCGTTCGAAGCGAAAGGTAATAAGATTACCGAGATGGCCGTGCCGCACGAGCAGGCCGGCTCCAGCCCGCTGGTCAGCCTGATCGTCGCCGGCACACCACCCAATTTGTTCATCAACTCCGAGCCTGGCCTTTATCGCGATCTGACCAAACGCGGACTGGGCGAGCCGCTCGACGCCTATTTCGACAAGATCGGGGCGACGCCGAATTTTCCCGAAACGGTTTTGAAGTCAATCAAGGTCGACGGCGAGATCCGCAAAATCCCGACCGGCGTCCATATCGACGGGATGATCTACTACAACAAGAAGGTCGCCGCCGAGGCCGGCGTCGACCCGACCAAATGGGCCTCGCTCGACGATATGTTCGCCGACATGAAAAAGGTCCAGCAGGCCGGCTTCACCTTCATCGGAGTGGGCGGCAACACGTTTCAGGCCGGCTATCTCTTTCATGCCCTGGTCGCTGCCGTCGCCGGCCCGGACATATACAACCGCTTCTATGGTGAAACGCCTGACAAGACTGTGTTCGACGAGAAAGGCCTGCGCGACGCGATCGACATGTTCCGCAAGATCACCAGCCAGGCCGACGCGGGCTGGGTGAACCGGCAATGGAACGAGACGACCAGCACGGTCATTTCGGGCAAGACGCTCATGCAGATCCATGGCGACTGGATGAAGGGTCAGTGGAAGGCCAACAAGAAGGTGCTCGGCGAGGATTTCGGCTGCATCAACATTCCCGGCACCAAGGCGCTATCGGTGACGGTGGATGCGTTCGGCATCCTCGGCGGCCAGCCCGATGACGTGCTCAAGGCAGAGCTCGACTTCGCCGGTACCGTCGTCGACCCCAAGATCAACGCCGAGTTCGCTTCCATCAAGGGATCGAGCCCGGTGCGCCTGGACGTTCCGACCGACAAGCTCGACGCCTGCAACCAGCTCGTCCTCGACTCGCTGAAAAAGCCCGGCTTCAGCGTCCAGAATCCTTTCAACATATCCGACACCGACTGGCTGAACTCGGTGTGGAATACGATGTACACATTCCAGGGCGACCCCGACATGACGGTCGACGACGTCATCGGGGATTTCCGCAGCGAATACGCGGCGGTCTTCCCGTAATATTGGTTGAGTCCGCGCCGCCCACCTGCCTCGCGAGTTCGTCGAAGGACGATACCCTCTCCCGTGAACGGGGAGAGGTTGATCGATCATTTGGCCAACTCAACGCGCCGCCACTAACCCACGGGAAAACATTTTGCGCAACAGACGGCGGGGGCAACTCCTGCATCCATTGACAGTCGTCATGCTCGGCTGGAGAATGAAGAAGGTCAACGGCGATAGCCATGCGGGAAGGCAATGGTCCAACCGCCAGATACCGGACACCGTCCTGGCAGCGTCGTCGCGGTCATCGTCATTTGTTTGATCATCGTCGCTTTGTTCTTCATAGGCTTCAGATACTCAAGGCCAGGCCAAGGTACCCTCGTTATTCCTGGCGGTACGCTGCAGCAACCGTGAATCCGACCCCTTGGCGCTGATGCGGAGCCGTTCTCGGGCTACCAAAAGTGCCCCGGCGGGACTGGGGACGACAGCAAGAACCGTCCGGCGCTTCGCGGCCGGTCTTTTGCATCCCGCCGCGGCCTTCCTTTCCCACCTAAACAACCAAGCCTGGCCGGTGTGAGGTCGACATACTGGGAGACGACGAGCCCCATCCACCAGGCACTAGACGGCCCTGATCAGCCGGAGCAGAGAAAGCGCCTCGAAAAAGGTCCCCTTGCGAAAGGCGAGATAGGTCGGCTCTTCGACACCGTGGAACCGGCGCTTGAAGGCCGCCTGCCCCTGCAGGTTGAAGCGGGTGCGATTGACCCACGGCGATTCATAGGCGCGCTGGAAAGCGCACCGCCAGAAATCGCTTTCGACAAACCCGCTGGGTCCGATTTCGACCAGCGGCGACAGGCCGAGGGTAACGACGGAAACACCTTCGTTGCGAAAGCGGTCGACCGCAAATTTGGTCAGGCCGATCTCGGCATGCGCTGAGGCATCGATGTGCTTGCGCTTGAACGAGGTGGTGTAGCCCATGACCTTGCCGTCACTGAACAGCGGATCGAAATCCAGCAAGGCAACGAGCTCTCCATCCGGACCGTGCAGGACGAAGCGGCGCATGTCGATGCCAAGGTGATCGGCAAAGGGCCTGTTGAGAAACCTCATCTCCCAGCGCTTGACGATGCGGTCTGCCCGCCAGTTCTGGGAGAGCCTGGCAATCTCGTCGAGGAAAACGGTCCCGTTGTCCTCCGCAAAGGAAAACCCCTTCCTCAAGAGCCAACGTTCGGAATAGCGCACTGTCTCATTGCGCCTTCCGGAAAAGTCGTGGCCGGGCAGGACAAGCCTGGTGTCGACGCCAAGGCGGTTGACCTGATAGCCAAGCCCGGCAAGCACGCGCGCCGTCTGTTCGCCGATCTGCACGAACCACGGGCTGCCTGCAACCTCGACGAAACGTTTGATATAGTCGCGCCGATCGGCCGGGGCAGCCATTGGATCACCGAGCGCGAAATGATGTCGCGTTTTGCTGCCGTAAGCGATGTAGCCCTGGGCATCGCCGAAGTAATGAAGCCCCTTCTGCACGGCGGCCGAATAGGCAAGGGAAAAATCACCATGGCGACGGACCAGCGCCAGGCGCTCGACATGGTTCAGCTGCAGCCGCGGTATTTTAGGCCCGCGGTTTTCCAAAAAACGATCGAGGCGTCTTCGCAATGACGGCATGGTCGACTTTCGCGTGCCGGCTAGGCCGATGAAAGAGCTGACGGACCCCAGACCGATCATATTGCCGCGAGCTGATCCTTACCTGGTGCGGCATCTTATCCGGCCGGAACCGCCAGATTTAGGCACAATCCGCCCCCGGTCCCGCCCCAAGGCGGCACCACGCATTGTTGTCGACGCCCAGCGTCTGACGGCTGGTTGCTGCGCTCTTCGCGACACGAAATCGATTCCACTTCGGAAGCGCTCACCTGCCAAACACGATGGCGCTTATCGAACTGCGCTCTGAGAAGATTGTGCTTGATCTGAAGCCAGGAATTCGTCGCGTTCTGCTATCCACAAATCGGCATAGTCGACATTCTGCCACTCGGCAAACCACGGGCCGCCGCTCGTATAGTGGACCGCCTTAGGTGTGCCGACAGCAGGCTTTTCGTTCCAGCCTTCGAGCCAATTCCACTCTACCGGCAATGAGCCCAGATCTTCGTCGGCAACCCACTGCATTCGGTGAAGATAGGCGCCACTTTCCTGGTTCACGACCTCTGGCGTGAGCGATTTGACCGAGGGATGCGCGCAATTGAACAGCATCAACGACGACCAGTTTTTCCGAGGATAGGATGTCTGGACCACGCCATCCATCTTGGTCGTGGCCTTCGGCGTATAGTCATGCTGGACGCAATAGACCGCCTTGTCCGAGTCCGTATATTTCAGCAGGCCTGCGACGTCACCGAGCCACAGGAAATCGCAATCGCAAAACAGGGCCCAACCCGTGTAGCCGGCGAGAAAGGGCGTCAGAAAGCGCGTGTAGGTGAACTCCGTTGAGGCGAGCGGGTCTTTTTCCCGCCAGTACAGCCCGCGGCTACGCATCTCGTCCTGCTTGATCGGAATGACGGAGACAGGCGCCGACGCATGTTTGAGCAGCGAGTGGCGCGCGACGTCGTACGCGATCGGCTCACGGCTGTCCCATCCGATAAATACCCTAAACGCATCAGTCATATTCACTACCCTGGCTTTCGATTTTAACGGTCGTACACTAACTAGTTGGCGATGGCTCGGCAACAATGGCGGTCGCCCAAGCCGGTTTCTCACAGATTTGTCCTGGCCTCGGTCTTGCTGGTTCGGGTGGAATTGGCCTCGCTCCCCAATGCCACACGCGCCCATTTCTGATAGGTGTAGCTGGCGGAATAAGCGGCAACCATCGCCCCAGTGGAACCGTCCAGAAATCCCAGCCGGAAAACATAGCTGCGCATATAAGCCCAGACAGAGCGCAAAACCGCCTTGCCTATCGAGCTTTTTTTGCCCTCGGCAAGCAGCCGCGCGGCGGACGCTTCGGCGTACCGGCCAATCTTGTCGTGGGCATCCGCCAGGTCGGCGATGGAGTCGTGCTCGATCGGCTGGGACAATCGCCCGACCTTCCCGTTCACCACTACTTTCTCGTGCACGGTATCGTCGCTGAAGCGCCCGGAGCGGTGACGAAATAGCCTGAGCACCAGATCGGGTGACCAGCCGCCATGGCGGACAATATGCCCGCAAAAGCGCGATCTTCTCGGTATTTCGAAGCCGTCATAGCCTTTTGGGTCGGCGATTGCGGCTCTGATTTCCGCACCGAGCGGCGCCTCCACCCACTCATCGGCATCCAGCGAAAGGATCCAATCCCCCGTTGCCGCGGCAAGCGCACGGTTTTTTTGCGCGCCGAAACCGGGCCAATCAAGGGTCATCAAAACCTTGGCTCCGAGATCACCGACAATGTCCCTGGTTCTGTCGCTGCTGTCATTGTCTAGAACGACGATTTCGTCGGCAAAATCCACCGAACGAAGGCAGCGCGCGATGGACGCCTCCTCATTGCGGGTGATGATAACGACCGAGAGCACCGGCACGGTCAGAAGGTTCCGGCATCAAAGCTGCCGCTGTCATTCGAATGTATCTGCAGCATCGGCTCCCGGCCTGTTAGCGCACTGAGGGTACTAACCTAATCCAACAAAGTCGAAAATCATTTCAGATCAAGGCTTTCATACAGCGCCATCATTCGCGTTATCATGAGGTTGAAATCATAATCCTCGGCCGCCGCTCTCACCCGGGTCGCGGTCTCAAATCGTAACGACAACTGCAGCGCGTGCGCGAGCCCTGCAGCGAGGTCGCTTTCGCTGGCCGCGTCGCAAACAAGCGTCGGCTCGAACCGCTCGACAAGCTCGCGCGCTCCGCAGCCGGTGCTTACCACAGCGGGCAAGCCGCTGGCCATGGCCTCGATCACCACCGTGCCGAAAGGATCATAGATGGAAGGCAGCACGGCAATATCGGCCGCGCCGTACCACGGCAACATGTCCTTTTGCGGCCCCAGCATCTTGAGCCTTGCGCCGAGACCCAGCCTGTCACCAGTCTGCCTGAAGGCGTTGGCGCGCGAATCGTGGCCGACGACCCACAATTCCGGCTCGCCATCGAGCCTGGCGACAGCCCTCATCAGTGCAAGAAGCCCCTTTCGCGCAAAGCCCGAGCCGACAAACAGGACGACCGACCTGTTATCGTCGACGTCGAGCCGCGCGCGGACCGCGGTCCGATGCTGTTGGCGCAGTTGCGGATTGAAGCGGTCGAGGTCCACGCCGTTGGGGATATGGTGCACATTTTCCGCCGGATAATCGTAGTGACGGACAATGTCGTCTGCGACCATTTTCGAAATCGCAATGACAGCTTTGAGCCGTGGGCTGGCATAGGTTGCGCGCTCGAGGCGCAGCGTCTGGCGGTGAAAAGGGCTCAGCGCCATTGCCGCCCTGCCAAGCCGCGTCTGGAAACGCCGCCGCTCGGCAAGATAGGCGGCATGAACGCCCTCCCCGGCCCGGAAGACATCGCAGCACGGGAGGCGATCGTTGCTCTGCACCAGCGCCCGTGGCATCTCGGCGATCTTGCGGCAGGCGGCTTGAGCAAAGGACGTCGCCCGCAGCGAACGCGGAAAGCGGCGGCCGGCGCAATGGATGAACTCTATCCCTTCATTACGCGGCCAGTCGCCGGAGAGCACGGCCACCGGCCGCTGACGCGCCGCGAACGCGGCCATGATGTTTTCCAGCATGATCTCGCCTCCACCGAAAGGCGCATAACGCTGGCGCACGAACAGGATCGGCACTGTCGGTTCGGCTTGGACCTGCCGATCATGCTGAGACAGAGCCATTTGACCTCGCTACGCCGTGAAGATTTGCACATGATCGACTGGAGTGTCGTTTTCCTGAGGTAGACTGTGCGCCGCCGAGCAGAAGCCGCGCATTGCCGTCAGTAGCCGAAAGCCTCAAAATCCTCGGCATAGAGGCTAGAGACGATCCCGCGCGATCTCTTATCATAGTAATCGTCGGCCTTGCTCGTCGCATCCGTTCGGCTTTGGCTGCGGTGGATGGTGTTGCTGATTTGCCTGCCGCCACTGATCCGATCCCACACCTTTTGGAAGTCCTCGGCGAAATTTTCGACACGACCGATAAAATCAAACTCGGACGTGGGCATGACAAGCGACGATGTCTGCGGAGCCCAATGGAGGTCCGCGTACAGCCAGCCATCTTCCAGGAGATCACAAAATTCACAGAAAGTCGGGATATTGCCGCGCTTACCGATGTTTTTCTTTCCCGTCGCGACCTTATCCAAATAGGCCGACAGCACGCGGCTGTAGGGATTCCGCACAAACGTGAACGCGAACACGTTCGAAATCGAATCAACCTGATCGACGGTCAATTGCGACGGACGCAACAGGGTGTCGCTCTGCAGCAATTGTTTCTTCGCGCCGGCGAGCTGGAACTTTTCGCGAAATTTAAGCTGGGCCAAGTTTATTGTGACCGTAGAGTTGGCCGACTTCGCAATGCGATTGTAGAAAAATCCGTGATCGGGATCAAACAATCCTTGCCGATCGGCGGTCAGTATCGTCAATTTGCCGCCATACGGGTATCGCTTGTAAAACGGAGAAGCCGGTATGGTCCTTTTGGCGACCGTTCGGCCAACCTTTGTTTTGATTTTCCGAAATCGTTTCAGCACATTCGAGCTCGATCCGTGAGTGGTTTCGTCCCCCGTTTACCGTGCCCACCGCGGCGTATAGCGTAAGTCTGTCGACGCTGCCAAGTTAGAGATTGAATGTAAAAAATTTGGCGGAACATTTGCGTTGTCTAACGCCTTCCCACCCCCGGAAAAACATCGCAGCACAAAAGGCGATCATTGTCCTGCACCAGGGCCGGAAGCGTTGGTCGTGCTGTGACAAGCCCGTGCGACGCGCGATGCCTCTATCCACCTCAATTGAGCTTTCGAACTTGGCGGGAGTTTCTTCGCAGTCTATTAAGCGCCGTAAGCCAGCCTTGGATAGGGCAATGCGGTAAAGACAGTCTGCCTGCTTACAGGCCTATGCCACGACAGGTAGACTGATTTCAAGGCGAGGGTTTTTGCCGATGACGACCAGCCATGTTTCGCCCGATAATGTCGTGCCGGGCAAACCCCAGCTCGGCGCATTCCGTCGCCTCGAGCGCTCGTTGCGGCCACGGCTGCAAAGCCTTCGCGACGTAGTCAGGGAGCCGTTTCTTGCCTGGGCGCATCCGGAAGCCCTCGCCTTCTACCGCAGGGCCGTGGCAACCGCATACCTGCCGGACGACTTGATCGACGTGGTCCCGCAACTCAAGATCCTGTACCTGGCAACGCCGAAGGCGGCCAGCAGCCGCATTCGAAGCAACCTTGCAGCCATGATCGGCAACGACACCGTGTCGGGGTGGCGCAGCGACCAGAACTGGAAGGTCCACAACCGAAAGGCGTCACGGTTGCAGGCGCCTCGCCATGGCATCGTGCAGTTCCACCACATGGCGACAAGTGCTGAAGCCTTGCGATTTACCTTCGTTCGCAATCCCTACACCAGGCTGTTGTCGTGCTGGGCCGACCAATATCGCGACCGTCCCCTTGTGCCTGGCTATGGCAGGGTCGAGGTCTATCTGGCCCACCGCGAACGGGCCGATCCGGCGCTGCCTGTCGGCGCTGACAAGAGCCTGTCCTTTGCAGATTTCGTCGCCTTTGCCTGCAAGACGTCCACATGGCGCATCGACAAACATTGGCAGAGGCAAAGCGACATTGTCGAAGTTCCAGGAGTTGCGTTCGACCTCATCGGCAAGACCGAGACTTTCGCAAAGGATTTCGAACGGGTTCTCGATCATGTCGGTGCAGGCGACGATATGCGGCGCGCGGCGATGCCGCCCCTGCACACCTCCTCGCGTCGCAGGCTTGCCGACTACTTCACGCCAGAACTGGCGGATTCCATCTATCGCGCATATGAGCGCGACTTCGATCAGTTTGGCTATCCGCGCGCGCTTCCAGAGTGAAAATATCGGGCGTATCGCTCAAAGGTACCCGAAAGCCTGCATCAGGGGCTTCCCACGGCCCTCGGTAAGCTCCGCCAATTCCTGCTGACCAAGGTCGGTCTTCCATCGTCCGCGCCCGTCATAGATCGGCTGATTGACCTGCTGGTTGCGGAGTGCAGTATGTTGCTTCTCAAGTTCGACTTCGGCCGGCTTGAACCATTGCTGCGGCTTCCTGTGATAGTCGAGCAGGTCCGGGCTGAAGGGCAGGTTGAGAAAGCCGCAGATGCGCTCGACGATCTTGGCCGGATCCTCGACCAAATCCTCGTAGCGATAGATCAGTACATCCGGCTGTCCTTGTTCGGCGAGAACGAGCGCATTGTCGCCGATCCAGCGGTCGAGCGCCTCCCTTGGATCGCCAAGACGCTTGGCCAATGACGCCACGACGTCGCGCCCGTCCCGCACCGGCATCACGAAACGCGCCCCGGGCACGAGGCGGCGAATACGGCCGACGCGACGGATATGCCGCGGCGTTTTTTCAAGCAGCAAGGTCTTTCCGGCACCGCGCGCCGCGCGCTTCAGCTTCCAATAGCGAAACATCGCCAGCGGCGTCCATTTGAAGAAGACATTGGTTTCCTGGAACGGCAGGTAGACGTCGGGATGGGCTGCGAGGATCGTCGCGATCAACGTCGTGCCGCTATGACCGCAGCCGCATATGAATCCGGTCCGCATCACCATGTCGGCAGTGCTCCCATGGCCCGACCCCGCTCCGTCACGGCAAAAAAGAAATGCTGGCAGCCTTGAGGGTGGCTATGCGGAGGCATTCGAAAACTTGGCGCCTTTCAGGAAACCGGACAATACCGCCTCCTGATAGCTTTCCTCGGATTGCGAAGCCACGGCCGTTCGCTTCCAGCTTTGTGGAAGACCAAATCCCTGCTTCTTACGTTTGAGCGTGCTTGCCGGCAAAACATTGCGATATGCGTATTTAAGCCCGCCCTTAAGCTGGCCATCCTTGTAAAGAAACGACTCCGGCAGGCTGAACGCATATTCGATCATCGTTCGCGACAGGAACGGGATACGCGCTTCGAGCGAAACCGACATGCTCAACCGATCGACCTTGGTCAGGATATTGTTGGGCAGACTGGTATGAAAATCGAGATATTGCAGGCTGCGCAACGGTCCGAGTTCCGGCTTCCACCACGCCCTGAGATGGGCGAGTTCATCATAGTCAGCAGCGATGGCAAGGCGTTCGCGATAGACGTCGCGCTGCCATCTCGTTCTGCCGGAGCCAATGGCGATGGAGAGCTCGACCGGGTCACGCGTGGTGATCAGGCGCAAATTGCGGTCCTTCAGGCGCCACCCGCTCTGTGAACCGAACGGGACGAAACGTTGCTTCCTGCGAATGCCGCTAAACCGCTTGTATGAGCGATAGCCGCCGAAAAGCTCGTCCCCGCCATCGCCCGTCAGCACGACGGTCCTGTCGCGGCTGGCAAATTCGCAGACACGAAACGCCGGGATGGCGGCCTTGTCGGAAAGCGGCTCGTCATACCATTCCCGCGTGCGGTCGAAGACGTCATCGAGCTCTGTCGGCTGCAGGATCCGGATCGCGTGTTCGGCGCCGAACAGCGCCGCGACCTTGGCCGCCTGCGCGCTCTCGTCAAATCTCGGATCTTCGAAGCCGATCGAAAACGCCTTTGCCGTGGGGTTCACCGCAACGGCATGCGACAGGACAACCGCCGAGTCTATGCCGCCACTGAGAAAATAGCCGACCGGCACATCGCTCACCATGTGAGCGGCAACGCTCGCCTGCATGCGGTCCCGCAGCCCGTCGGCCAGGCGGTCGTCATTGTCCGAGCGGAGTTCGGTAGGCATGGTCCAGTAACGCCCGACATGGACGCGGCCGGTTTCCAGATCGAATGTCAGCCGACTTGCGGCCGGAAGTTTGAAGATATTGCGGTAAAGGCTTTTGGGCGCTGGAATATAGCGGCATGCGAGATAGTCCAGGACAGCCGTCTCGTCGATCGGCGGCAGATCGTCGCCGAGCCAGGTCTGCAGCGCTTTCAGTTCCGACGCCCAGGCAAATCGGCGTCCCGAATGGAAGTAGAAGAACGGCTTCATGCCCGGCCGGTCGCGGATCGCATGCAGCTTGCGGCGTTCCCCGTCATGGATCACGGCCGCATACATGCCGTCCAGCTTCTCGCAGAGCCCTTCGAGCCCCCACACCCGATAGCCATGCAGCACAACTTCGGAATCGGACTGCGAGGTGAATACGCAGCCTTTGGCAATCAGATCGGCGCGGAGCTCGCGATAGTTGTAGATCTCACCATTGACCGTGATCGCGAACTTCCCGTCGGCGCTGACCATGGGCTGATTGCCTGCCGCCGAGAGGTCGATAATGCTGAGGCGCCGAAACCCGTGATAGAGATCGCTGGTGACACGTGCGCCGCCATAATTCGGGCCGCGGTGCACAAGCGTGTCGCGGGCCTGGTCGGCACGATGGATATCGTCGGGCGAAAAGCCCTCGGCACGATAGACGCCGAACAATCCGCACATCATTGGCTCCGCAGGAAGATCTTCGGTTCGAAAGCTTTTTGCCGGCTCCGCCAGCCGGGCCAGACCAGTATAGGAAACTGCCTGGATGCTCAACCGCCCTGCTGATTTGTACGGTCAGGCTCGAGCGGCCTCGAGCAGGCGCCTCATGTTCTTCTCCGCCTCGTCCATCACCTCGGCCCAGGGCCGTAGGCGGCCGTGATCTGGGGATCGGCCCGGGCCGAGCGCGCGGGCCGATAGAACTCGCATGATGGATCGCTATGGCCAGCCAGACCTGCTTCTCGGCCTTCTCGAACCGGAGAGCAGAACCTAGATGGCAAAAAAGCCATCGGCATATGAGGCAAAATCGTAGCTATCGGCGTCGTGCCGCTATGTCCGCATCCGCAGACAAACCGATGCATCGGATCAATTCACACCTGCCCCTGTCGCCGATATAAGATATGCCATGCCGCAGGAAGGCCTCATCGAGCCGCTTCCAGTAATCGAGCCGCGCAAGTACATTGTCGCAGAAGGCTACATCATCTACGCTGAGGTAGTCCAAATAACCACCGACCTTACCTTTTCGAACCTTGAAACTTTCCGGGTCGTCAGGATTGCGTGGTCGCAATTTTCCGCCATAGCGCGCACCCAGTTCTCCTGAGATTTCAGATTGCTGCATTCGTTTGAACGACCTACTGACGACCACATCAGCAAGGTTGGACTCGTCGAAGGACTTTCCCACAAAGTTTCCGACACTGCGCAAAGCGTCGTTTGTATCCCGCTGCATATCTTCATAGCGCAGAAGCGCAATTTTTCGCATGTAACTTGCGGCTGCGAACCACTGCAGATTGAAAAGGGCAATCTTCTCGACGCCGTGTTTGGGGCTCCTTACACATTCGCCTATCGGACCTGCTCCCAGCTGATGGCGTTTGCAAACCTGAAAATATCCAGACACCACAGTGTCGCGGGGGTCTCGCGTCAGAAATAGGATCCGCTGCCGTTTGTAGCGTGATTTGTCGGTGCTGATCTGTGCAATGTCACGCAGCTCCTTGTGGTCGGAACCATCATGCGTGTAAGCCGCATTGACGCCCAGATCGTCAAGCATTACGCGCAGCCACGTCCGCCCGGACTTGGGAAACGAGACGACAAGGAGTGGCGGCCTTTTTGCAAAGAAGTTGGACAACAATCTCAACTTAGGCCTCCGATTGCGAGCACTTTGATTGCGCAAAATCAGCGGTTGTAAATATCGATCAAAGCATTGGCGATCCGTTGCGAAGCTGGCATCTTCGGATCAATCGACAGATTGGCATTGAGGAAGTCCCGGCTTTGCTCAAAATAGGTCGGTCTTGACCTGACCGCAGCAAGGATATCGTCGACGAGTTGATGCTCCGACCATGTTGGTTTGAAAGCGCCCATAGGACTGTCGAACTCGACCATCGGCGAAACCAGCGGAAAGAGCACCACCGGAATGCCGCAGGCGATCGCTTCGTAAACCGTGGTGCTTGGGCGAGTTACTAGCGCCAGGGCGTCCGGGAGCAGTTGTGCGAAGTCTACGGGCGATTTGTTCGGCATGTCGACTTTTGCGAACATCGTAGGATGGACACTAACGACATGGGCAAGGCCGAGTTTCGCACATGCGGCTGCCACCGCTTCAATCGATTGGCGGTCTGCGAGGTCTTCGATATCCCCCTTGAAGTTCACCAGCACGAAAAGCCCTTCATCGTGCCTGGCGCCCGCGTTTTCGACAGCACGCTCAATTACCGGGGAGCCGACAATGTAGGTCGGTTGTCGTCGTTGCTGCAGCGCTGCCGGTCCCATCGACAGGATGTAGTCAGCTCTCACAAATCGATGCGGCTGCAGCAGTCTCGCACCTCCGATGAGGCCGACCACACGGACCATTCCGAAGTTGATAGAATCTATGAACCGCCTAAAAAATTGCGGTGCATAGTCATTTCCAGTCACCAGCATGTCGCAGGGTCTGATCGTCCGCTTGAGCTCAGCAAAGCTGATATGCGACATTCCCCGGGCGTTTAGTTCAGGGCGTGCGACGCCGCCGCGTTTCAATCCGTCAATATGCGCGAATACGCATTGAATGCCGCCGTCGACCAGAAGTTGAGCCGCATCAGCCAGCAGACGAACATTGTTGCGATTGTGTGGGACGAAGTAGACCGTCCTCGTCTCTGCCCTGCCGCGAGCGTAGATACGCCCCCGCCTGAACAGGTTTCCTGGATGCACAAGCCTGTACACCGCGAGGAGCCGCTGCACAAAGTCTTCGCTGATAAGAGAAGCCGACTTGTTCCCCGACCTACCCAAAGATATGCATCGCCCTCCAAGTCTTGAACCAGCCGCCAGCCGGCAGTTTACAGCGTTCTCGCCGTAAAAAAAGGCCCTTGACCACTTGGCTGCTGTGGCCTTCCTAGTGCGTTCGCGATGCCAGGCGTGGCGGAGTCAACTAGAGGCGATGAGTGAGCACATGTGGTGTCGCGCCTCGTCCATCACGTCGGCCCAGGGCCGTTCGCGCTTTGAGACCAGCACGGCCGAAGGATAGTAGGGCGTGCGGTCGCCCTCCACTGGCCACGAACGTTTGAAGCCGTCACCAAGGATGAAGACCGACGGGACGCCGAGGGCGCCCGCCAGGTGGGCCCCGGTGTTGCTGATGGTTACGACGGCGTCCATCGCTGCAACCTGCGCCGCGAACATGTCCATGTCGACAAGCTGATCCACGGTAGGGTCGTGCAACACACGTGTCGGGTCGCCATCGGTCAAGATTTTCAGGTCTGACTCGGTCCGGCCATATTGCAGCGAAACGAACCGAAGGTCCTGTCGGCCAAGCAGGGGACGCCACGCCGCCAGCGGCGGCAGGTCCTTGCCGGGATTGGAGCTGCCCCATGCGACGCCGACCAGCGGCCGGCCGTCCTCGCTGTAGCGGGCGCGAAGTTCAGCGACCCGCGCCGGATCCGGTTTAAGCGGGACGAAATGCTCCCGGATCGTCGCCTCATTGGTTTCGAACACAGCAGTCAGATGCTGGACGCCGGCAAAGGCCTGCGCCTCGGCGTAGGCGGCCTTGTTCCCGGGACCGACAGCCCGCACATCGGCAATGGGAAATGTCCGCTGAAACAACGGCACCAACCGATGCTCGACGAGCACGATCAATCGTGCGGCGCGGGCGAGCGCGCGGCCGACGGAACTCGCATGATGGATCGCGGTGGCCAGCCCCTGCTTCTCGGTCTCCATCAGGTCGACGAGCAGTACCTGGCCCGAGACATCCTGGCCGAGCCACTCACGCTCGACACGGCCTTCAACGATATGGCGCCGGGCGATCTTGAGTTCGGCCGCCGGGCCGTAAGCGCCCATCCGCATCAGCGCCTTGCCGAGCTCGTCGAGCAGATGTACCTCGCCCCTCGACTTCGCGATCGATGCTAGCGCCAGGGCTTTCGGCAGCGCGGCCGACCAATCGCGCGCCTCGATGCTTCGCCGATAATCCGCCATCTGATCGGCAATATCGCCGTCACGCCAGCGAAGGAAAAGCTGCCGCCGATGACTGCGGAACCAAACCTTGTATTTGTAGCCGGCAAGCGCGATAGCGCGGCGGAACCGGAGAAGAAATCGGCTATCGGCCATCAGCAACTCCACTGATGATTTGCCTGATCCGTCCACCTGCTTCCTGCATTGCGGACGCCCATGCCTGGCC
This sequence comes from Mesorhizobium sp. M0983, assembly GCF_040318975.1. Classification (NCBI taxonomy): domain Bacteria; kingdom Pseudomonadati; phylum Pseudomonadota; class Alphaproteobacteria; order Hyphomicrobiales; family Phyllobacteriaceae; genus Mesorhizobium; species Mesorhizobium sp. M0983. The sequence continues at coordinate 52,966 of NZ_JAMYNH010000018.1, forward strand.
GCCTTTTCTGACCAGTCGAACGCTTGGATATGTGGCCACGGTCTCGCCGAAGGCGGGCCACGACAGCCGAAACCCGTCGTCGAGCATGACGACCGTTGGGACGCCAAGCGCCCCCGCCAGATTGGCGCCGGTATTGCTGATCGTCACCACGGCATCGAGCGCAGCGATTTGCGCGGCAAAGCGGTCCATATCCGACAACTGGTCGACGGAAGCGTCATGGATGATGCGTCCCGGCACCCAGTGCTCGAACTCGGAGAGCGCCGGCCCGACATCGCCATATTGCAGGCTGACGAAACGTCCCGGCAGGCTGCCGAGCAACGCCCGCCAATCGTCCAGGGCCGGCAGGTCCTTGGCCTTGTTCAGGCTTCCCCAGGCAAAGCCGATCAGAGGACCGGGGCCGCGATCGAGGTAGGTGCTGCGCAACTCGGCGACCAATCGGCGGTCCGGGTCCAACGGGACGAAGGGCGCGCGTGCTGCCGGTTCATCCGGCCAGAAGTGCTTCGCCAGTGTCTCGAAGCAGGCGAAGACATCGGCGTCCACCGCCGCCACCTCCCCCTGTTCCTCCAGCCTGAGATCGAGCGCAGGATATGTTCGGCGATAGAGTGGCACCAGTCGCGGCTCGACCGAGACGATGCATCGCTCGGCAGCCGCGACCACCGGGCCAAGCAACGACGCGAACTGAAGGAAAATCGCAAGGTCGCCTTCGCGGCGCTCGACGGCAAGCCTGCGACCCGCAAGATCACTGCCATCCCATTCGGGCCTGCCTGGCATTTGCTTGCTCGACGCAATCAACTGCCAGGCACGGTTTCCGCCGCCGAGACGTCTGAGCCCACGCCCGGCTTTCTTGACAAGCCCGCGATCGCCAAGCTGCTCACCGAGCAGGCCGAGTGCCAGCGCATGGTCCCGGGCCGCCTTCCAGTCGCTTCGCTCGACGCTCTCCGCCATCAGCCTCATATGCCGTTCGACGCTTTCGTCGGCATGACGCGAGGGCCGTTTAAGAAGTTCCTTTGCTCGATCAAAAAGCGTCTGTAGCCGCTTGCCCGCGCCTGCTTGCGGGCGCAGGTCCGCAGCTTTTGCTTTTTGAAGGACGGATCGTCTGTTCGGCACGGCGATCCTCAACAGGCAGCGTCGGAATGCGTCGTCAAGATCGACGAGAGTCTTTGACCAACCTCGTCGAGCACCACCGACCACGCGCGCCCTTCCTTACGAATGACGACGCCCTTCGGATACCAAGGCGTTCGATCGCCGATGACTGGCCACGCCGTCTGAAAATTGTCGTCGATCAGGAAAATAGTCGGAATACCAAGTGCTCCGGATAGATGAGCCGCCGTGTTGCTGATCGTCACGACGGCATCGAGCGCTGCGACCTGTGCAGCGAACCGGTCCATATCGACCATCTGGTCAACGCTGTCGTCATAGATAAGACGCGCGTCATTGCCATTGCGCAGGCGCCGCAGCGCCGGCTTGATCTGTCCGTACTGAAGCGAAACGAATGTCGCTTGTGTCTGGGCGATGAACCGTGCCCATTCGGGGAAGTCAGGCACGTCCTTGGTGTGGGATTTGCTACCCCAGGAGAGGCCGACCAGCGGCAGATCCGTGATCGAGCGATAATGCTTGCGGAATGTCTCGACGAGCCCAGGATCTGCTCGCAGCGGCACGAAGTCGGCGGCAAGTTTCTCGGCATCGCGTCCGAACACCCAGGCGAGATCTTCGAAGGTCGCATGTTTGTCGCCGATCACATCCTGCTGCGCCGGGACCACGGTCGCCTTCGGGAACGTTCGCTGCAGAATTGATATGAGCCGCGGCTCTGCCCGAATTGTTGCACTTTGCGCATAGGCAGCGGCGGCGCCGGCCAGTCGCGCGTGGCGGATAACCCGGCCAAGGCTGCGCGGGTCATCCTCCACAAGATCGATCAGCAGTGTATCCGAACCGAGGTTCTCCCCGGTCCACTCGTTGGCATTTTTCCCCTTCCGCAGCCGGCGAGCGGTAAGCCGTAGCTCGGCCGCCCGGGCGAAGTTGCCCAGCCGTTCGAAGGCCTGTCCTGCCTTCTGCATCAGCTCGGCGTTGCGGGAACGGTCAGCCATGATGGCCATTTCATTGATACTTGCTTCAAGGCCTGTCCAGTCCCTGCACGCGATCAGCGCGTCGGCCTTGGCCTGCAGCTCAAGAACGGAATGAGGCTTGGAGCCGGCAAACAATGTCCGCGCGGCCTTTGTGTATCGGCGCAATCGCAGGCCTATCCCAGCAATCACATACCTGACATAGGAACCGTGATAAAAACTGGTCATCGCCGTCAGCGCAAAACGCTTTGCCGCAGCTGCTTGCTGCCCTCGACGATCGGGCCGGACGCCTCCAGGTGAAAGATCGAGCGATAAATTTCGCTGCGCCTGGCAAGCTCGTCATGAGTCCCGGCGTCCGCCAGAATGCCAGCGTCAAACACCAGGATGCGATCGGCTGCCTTGATGGTTGAAAGCCTGTGCGCAATGCAGATCACCGTGCGCTCGAATGCATCGTCGAAAGCAGCCTCCATGACCGCCCGTTCGTTTTCGCCGTCAAGCGCGGACGTTGCTTCATCATAGACGATTACCGGAGCATTCTTGAGCAGCGCGCGCGCGATGGCGACGCGTTGTTTCTGCCCGCCCGACAGGTTGGTGCCACTCGGCCCGACAAGAGTGTCGAGCCCGTTTTCAAGGCTGGAGGAAAAGCTGGTGACCCGGGCGAGGTCCGCCGCGGACTCGATTTCCTGATCGGTGGCGCCCGGGCGTCCGTCGCGGATGTTGTCGCGGATCGAGCCTTCGAACAGGAAGACATCCTGTGACACCAGTGCGATATTGTCGCGAACGTCGGCGAGGCCGATCTTGGAAATGTCCTTTCCGTCGATGAGGATCCGGCCCTTGTCCGGCTCAATGAGGCGCAGGATCAGATTGACGATGGTGGTCTTGCCGGCGCCGGAGCGGCCGACGATCGCCAGCTTCTCACGGGGCCGTACCTCGAAGGAAACGCCGTGCAGCGCCGGGCTGTTGCCTTCGTAGGAGAAGGCCACATCTTCAAAACGGATACCGCCCTCGACATCGGTGAGGCGCTCGCCGGCGGTTGCGAGTTGTCGCTGCTCGGGCGTATCGATCAAATCATACATCTGCTCAACCGCCACCATCTGCTTCTGGATATCGACATTGACGCGGGCCAGCCGCTTGGCGGGCTCATAGGCAAGCAGAAAGGCGGTTATGAAGGCCATGAACTCGCCCGGGGTCTTGCCGTTGCCGAGGGTCTGCCAACTGGCATAAATGACGAACAGCCCGATGATCACGCCGCCGCCGGTCTCCATCAACGGACTCATCAACGCTGACGTCCGGTTTATCTGGATGCCGCGCCTTTCCATCTTGCCGACGGCCTTTGCGAAGCTGGCGACCGCCTTGTCTTCGAGCTGAAAGGACTTGATGGTCCGGATACCTTCGACGGCTTCCGTGCCGATCGACTGGACCAGTGCAGCCAACTCCGTCTCGCCCCTTGCCAGCGCCTTGAGCTTCCTGGTTATGGCGCCCACCGACAGGAACAGCAGCGGCAGAACCGCCACGGATATCAGCGACATCATCGGATCCTGCTTGACCATGACGCTTGCCAGGCCAATCAGCGTCAGCACATCGGAGACGGTGCTGCTCGTGAGCGTCAGAATAACGGATGACCCGGCGCGCGCGTTGAACATGATCTTGGAGACGAATTTCGCCGGATGCTGATTGGCGAAACGACCGATGTCGAAACGCACCATTCGAGAAAACTGGCGGTTTTGCAGGTCCGAGACGATAGCCCGGCGAATCTTTCCCGTCGTGATGGTCTGGCAATAGGCGGCTATGCCCTTAACCAGGAAAATGCCGATGATTACGGCGCTGATACCCCATGCGGCGGCAGCGTTGCGTTCCACATAGATGCTATTGACCATGGTGCTCATGATCCAAGCCGACGCGGCGGTCGTCGCCGCAACGGCGATCGAACACAGCAAACCGGCGAGATACAGCGTTTTGTGCGGCGGCAGGTTCTCGATGATCAGACGCTTAACCAGCGGGTATGCCAGCACCGCCGAAATTCGTCTCTTTGCGCTCATTCCATTTCCCGATGCGATGTGCGTTGGTACCGGAGGGCCTCTGCTCTCTGCCGACCCGCACGATTTCGGGACGCCGCTTGAGCATCCGCGATAGTTCATATCCTATTCCATGTCTGTGGCTTCGTTCGGAGCCGCAGTCAATGCCGAACCCGACTCATTGAATGGCGACCGTCAAGGCTGCCGCACGGGCTCAATCGGCTCGGTGATACGCCGCGTCCTTGACAAGCTTTGTTCCTTCGGCTCAATCGTTTGCCAATAGCTTGGGTGCATTCTCGTGGTGGGCGAAAATAGTGTCTGACATTCACAACGTGCCCTCCAAGAGGGCTGCGACCAATGGTTGGTTTTCCGACTTGGTGTGTGCATCGACGTTCTTTGGGGTGGTATTTCCCGTCGGATTTGCACGCCGGTTGGTCAGAGTGATCTGCCGACGGCTCCAAAGAACGCATTCCAATGATACATTTTGGATTGAACGAAGAACCAAGAACGATTTGAACTCGATGACCAATCAGTTTTGAAGACAATTATGACCAATATATTGGGCATATCGGCTTTCTACCACGACAGCGCGGCCTCCCTCGTCGTCGACGGCGCCATCATTTCGGCGGCCCAGGAGGAGCGGTTCACCCGTCGAAAAGCCGACGAACGCTTCCCCTCAAACGCCATTCGGTCCGTTTTGCAGACCGGCGGTGTCTTGCTGAAGGATGTGGACTACGTCGTATTCTATGAAAAGCCGCTGCTAAAATTTTCGCGTCTGCTTGAAACCTATCTCGACGCCGCTCCTAGCGGATTCGATTCATTCCGAAAGGCGATGCCCGCTTGGCTGACGGGAAAATTATTTCAGAAGAGGATCATTTTCGACGAACTCCGCAGAATCGACCGCGGCTTCAAGGATCCATCCCGGATCCTTTTTTCCGAACACCACGTGAGCCACGCGGCCAGCGCGTTTTTCCCGTCGCCCTTTAACGAAGCTGTGGTTTTGACTCTCGACGGCGTTGGCGAGAAAGCAACCACGACAGTTGCGATCGGCAGGGGCGCAACTCTCGATGTCGTGCGGGAATTGCGGTTTCCGCATTCGCTCGGGCTTCTATACGCAGCGTTCTGTTATTATCTCGGCTTCAAGATAAACAGTGGCGAATACAAGGTGATGGGGCTGGCCCCCTATGGTGTGCCTCGGTTCAAATCGCTGATCCTGGAAAAGCTGGTCGACCTGAAGGAGGACGGAACCTTCCGTCTCGACCAAAGCTATTTCGCGTATGCCACTGGACTGAAAATGACGAACGCACGGTTCGCCAGCCTCTTCGGACAGCCGGTAAGGCGCCCTGATACCGATCCGTTAACTGATTTTCACATGGACGTTGCCGCGTCCATCCAAGGCGTCGCCGATGAGATCGTTCTTCGGCTGACCCGCAGCTTGGCACGAGATTTTGCAATTCCCAATCTGTGCATGGCCGGCGGTGTGGCGCTTAACTGCGTGGCGAACGGCAAAGTGCTCAGAGATGGTGCCTTCAAGAGAATCTGGGTTCAGCCCGCAGCCGGCGATGCCGGAGGCTCGCTTGGGGCCGCACTCGCCGCCTGGCATCTTAAACTCGGCGGTGAGCGGGTTATAGCCAAGCAAGATTCCATGAAAGGGAGTTATCTCGGTCCGGAATTCGGTCAGAGCGAGATCGAAGCGCAACTCAGCCGAGCCAAAGCCGTTTTCGAAGTCATGCCAACCGACCAACTGATCGATGCCACGGCTGCGGCGCTGGCCGACGGCAAGGCGGTGGGGTGGTTCCAGGGCAGGATGGAATTCGGACCACGGGCGCTTGGCAACAGATCCATCCTTGCAGATCCGCGGTCGGACCATATGCAGAAGACGCTCAATCTCAAGGTCAAGTTTCGCGAGAGTTTTCGTCCGTTCGCCCCCTCAGTCCTGTCGGCACATGTGTCGGACTGGTTCGATCTGGAGGGTGAATCGCCTTATATGCTCCTCGTTGCTCCGGTTAAGCAGAGCCGTCACCGCGCGATGACTGCATCCGAGGCCGCTATGTTCGGAATAGACAAGCTGAACGTCCGTCGGTCCGAGATTCCTGCCGTCACGCATGTCGACTATTCGGCCAGGATTCAGACGGTGCACGTCGAGACCAACCCGCTATACCACGCGTTGATCACCCGGTTTGAAGCGCTTACCGGCTGTCCTGTCTTGGTGAACACCAGTTTCAATGTGCGCAGCGAGCCGATCGTATGTTCCCCGACGGATGCTTTTCGCTGCTTCATGGGAACGGATCTGGACGTGCTGGTGGCTGGTAACTGCGTTCTCCATAAGCCGAAGCAGGATTCCGCCCTCGCAATGGACTACCGCGGTGAGTTTGAGCCCGATTGAGCACGCGCACGAAAGGCGTTGCTACATGGTGTCGAGATGAACGTGGTTAAAAAGCAACTTTGGAGAGCGCGGCGCACTTTGCGCAAAGGCCTCATTATGCTTCTAGGCGATAGGGCGCTGCTCCAGATCGGTTTCCCAGGCTTGATTGCCAAATGGGCTGGTTGCCCGACACCTTTGGTTCGGCCAAACCCCTATACCTTATATGAGCTGAATCCTGTGTGGCACTCGGGCAACGGCAGATCGAGACACAATAGCCTGGGCTTCCGGGGCCCGGAAACCGCCATGCCGAAGCCGGAGCAATGTCTAAGAGTTGTCTGTATGGGAGAATCGTCTACTTATTGTACCGGAATAGAAGACGATAGCCGTACTTATCCGCACCGGCTGGGCGAATACCTGAGGGATCTGAAACCGGGAGTCGAAATTGACATCGTCAACGCAGGAGTTGGCGGATATACCTCGGTCGAGAACGTTTTGAGACTTCTTTTCCACGTAGCACCATTGTCACCTAATCTTATCGTATACTACTATACCCACAATGATGTTCATCCTCGCCGACTGGACGGACTGTCTCGAGACTACAACCAGTATTCCTGCTCCTGGTTCGAGCCACCGTCAGGTGGCGGGCTTTCGGGTTGGTTCAAAAGACGGCAAAATCTGGCGACCGCGTATGTCGGGAACATTGTTCGACGTCGAGGCGATGGACGTCGAAATTCGAAGCACATTGCGCACAATCCACCAGACGCGTTTCGTGCGAACTTTAGTGCACTGGTCGTCCTCGCAAAGGCAGCCGGAGCCTCGGTTCTCTTCGTAAACCCCAATTATCGGCAGGAAGACCCAAACGATCCCGCTGCAAACGCGGTTTGGGAACACAGACGCATTGTGGAAGACATAGCCAAGCGAACCGGCACCTCGGTCGTTGATCTCCATGGATCGTTGCCTTACCTTTGCCAACGCAGCGAGACTTTGGATAGAAATTATTACGACGAGGTGCATTTCACCGAGAAGGGAGCGGATTCCGCTGCCAGGATTGTTGCCAACGCGATTATGGAACAGGGTCTTCTGAACTTTTCCAAAGAGAAACCTCTAATATACTGACGTATACGAGAGAAAAACTATGAATGTTTTCCATGAATAGTATATTTTTTTGGACATCCGCTGCTTTGCTGGTTGTAGCCGCAATAGCATTGGTGCGGATGGTCATAAAAAAACGAGGAAAAGCTGACGAGGAAGCTGAGCCGGAGGACAATTACCCTCTCTGGTAGGCCCTAATCCCTCGGTCTGGCTTGGGTTACGCCAGACGTGCGCGAGAGAGATCCCCCGGTCCCAAGGGCGCGGCTCATGTTGCGTTGCCGATCCACCAAAGGCGATTTCTGCACAACTGTCGGGGTCAGCGGACAGCCCGACAGACGCCTCAATGAAGCGTGAAGCGGGACCAGACTGCGCCGCGACAACATGCGCCAAAAGAACCGCATCTGAGGTCTGACGTCGTTCGAATAGTCAATCTTGAATCCTTCTGATTGCAGCTAGCCGCGAAGCGGACTACATGTCCGGCATTGCGGTTGGGGCCAGCTGTGACCACTATGGAGCGACTGTGCCATTTCTGGAGCGAGTTAAACGAAGGTACCTTCGGATACGCAATCGACTCGGATACGCCAAACCCGTCCGTCTGACGGCGTCGGATAAATTGAACGCGAAGTATGGCGACTTTGTAAGCTCTGGCGCCATTACTATACGCAAAAACCCCGTATTAACTTCTGACGATATATTCTTCACGATGGGGAGTTGCTTTGCGCAGGAAATTCGACGCGCGTTGACAAACAGACGCATCGCATGCGTCCCGTCCTACGGAAATATCAGCTTCGACCCCGCGGAGGCCATTGTAGATGAGCTGCCTCGGCAGGAACATATGAACTTCTACAACACTTTCACTGTTCGCCTCCAGCTCGAGCAAATGCTTGGCGTGTGGGATCAGGCAGACGACGACTGGTGGCAGGTCAAGAAACGCGTCCCTTGGGGCTCGGCCAGCTTTCAGGACCCGTATCGGCGCGGTATTTTCGCCAAATCTCCGGAAGTTCTCAAAGAGGTGATCGGGAGCGTAAACCGGGAGATGCGGGCTGGCTTCGATGCCGCCACGGCATTCATATTCACCTTTGGAATGACCGAGGTCTTCATCAACAAGGCCAGTGGCAAAGCAGCAGCGCAGAAGCCGCTCTATCTCGGCGGCGGCGGAATGCAGGAAACAACGCTTCACGTCAGCAGCTTTCAGGAAAACTACGCCAACGTGATGGCTGCCGTGGACATGGTCCGTGAACGCAAACCCGATGCGCCGATAATTCTCACGGTCTCACCGGTTGCATTGGCGCGCACATTTCAGGACGCGGATGTCGTCACCGCGAGCACTGAAGGCAAGTCCGTTCTTCGCGCCGTGCTTGGTCAAGTCTGCCGGGAACGGGACAATGTCCATTATCTTCCCTCGTTCGAGCTTGTCACCTATGGGGGCCTTGCTCGTAGCTACAGAGAGGACTTGCGGCACGTAAAGAACTCAGTCCTCGACGAGATCGTTGAGCAGTTCTTCAATGCCTATTTTGCTCCGTCTCAGGTGCCATCAAGCGAGAATTGATACCCGTGCCCTGCCGATTTCCATCATGGCTTTCGGCGACGTCCTCGCTTCATCCGATGGAGAGCCGCCGCAACCATTCAGGACTAGCCTGCCTTTATGACAATCGCCTGCCCCGTTGGAAGTTCGATAATGCCTTCCGGGCGGTTTTCGAAGAATTGGTCAAAGGCCTTTCGGGCTCCAGGACAGAGCGCGGAGCCGTAGTCATCGCATATGATGATGCCATGTGCGCACACCCGATCGTAGAAGAAGGCAAGCGCGTCACGCGTCGGCTCGTATAGATCGACGTCAATATGGACCAGGGCGAAACGCCGGTCGGCTACGCTGGGAAAAGTTTCCGGTATCCATCCCACATGAAAAGTTGTGTTGCCGAAGTCCGAAATATTCTCTCTGGCTACCCTCTCGTCAGTGCTGAGATCGCCGGACTTCCACGGCGTTTGGCCGTTTCGCTTGCGATCCTCTGCGGTCGGTTCCGAGAGGCCGGCGAACGAGTCGAAAAGGTGATAGTGCCGTGGCCGAAGATCGCTCATCAGCATGAATATCGTCGACCGGCCTTGCCTTACGCCGCATTCGGCCACATCGCCGTCGATCCGCTCGATCGATCGTAGGCAGCTTTGCAGGACAAAAGCTCGCGGATCTGGAATCCCGCGGATGTTTTTGACCCGCTGCAGTGCCTTGCGGAAAAATGGCTGGTCCTTCCAGACCATATGGCTGGAATAGACATAGAAGCCGTATCTGTCCGCCTTCTTCTGTGCGATCTTATACCAAGCCACGCCTCGGCGTTTGTTTGAAAAAACAGCAAGTGCCGCGTCTCTCAATTTCACCTGTATCCTCCAGCATTCGGTATGTGTTCTGATGACGGCAGAGAGAAACTCTGCCGTCATCAGACGCGAAATGACGTCGAGTTCCGACTGAAGGACATGGCCTTATCCCGCAACGAAGCGCTTCCGGTGCACGTAATAAGCCAAGATCGGGAATGGAACTCCCATGCACTGCGACTCAAGATCACGGTCACGTACCAGGCCGGTCCGGAAATTGGTCGATTGCCAGCGGAAGTTAGCACACTGCCCGGCTTAATCTGCGCGCCGCAACGATGGCGCGGCACCTCCTCATCACATATTTGCGCACAGCAGGGCAATGCCCGCAGCAGATGTGCGTCGAAAGTGTCAGGCGCCCTCGTCGCGCCTGGAGCGTCAGAGAGCCCAACTCGGCGACCAGGGAGATCAGGCCGTCGCGATCGCGGATCAGTCTCGCCGCGCTCGCCTTGGTCAGTCCCCTGCCCTCGAGATCCTGGAACGCTACGGTAGCCCTGGGCCGACAAACGGGAGCATAAATAGTTCCCCTGTCGGCAAGGCAAGCCATGTTTGTTCTTGCTTTGTGCCGGCAGCTATGCTACTAATTTGCTTATGGTGCTGATTTGCGCCAACGACCGCCTGCCGCGACATGCGGTTTTTCAGCCAGGCTCGACAAAGCTCGCCCGCATTGCGGGCCTTTGGCCAATCACGGTCGAGTGCCAGCCTTTTCGGCAGCTTCCGAGAAGGGAAATCGGAATAGCAGCTTCCGGTTCTCGTCGCAGATTTCGAAGGAAAGACCTGTCAGGACCGGGCTGCCGCTGAGCAGGCCCTCGGCCAGGATTTCCTTGGCCGAAGCCATGGCGTTATCCTGAGCCGCGGACAAACCGTCCAACTCCTGACCCTCGAAATCTTCCGTCAAGCGGCCGTCATTGTTTCGGAAGTGAAAAAAATATCTCGGCATGCCGGTTCCGGTTGGTCGGTTTATCTAATTTTAGCCTTCATGCGTCAGGTCGATCGAACAGCACCCCCAGCCCATGTTCGAACGCACATGCCGCAATCATGTCGTCCAAGGCTTTTCCGGAGACCGGGCAATTCGGCATGACAGCCCTGATGGCGATCTCAGCCGCTGCGGTAGAAACCTCATCGTGGCGCCTCTTCCTGGTCTCGATATATTGCTCGATCAGAATTTTCAGGCGCCGCGCTGCAATCTCGTCAACGACCATGGTTCTCCCTCGATTCGGCACAATGTCCGTCTTCCGGGGTCCGTCTTGCGGGTGAACGGTCCGCCGCCATTGGGTAGCAGCGGACCACTCGGCTGGGTGAGCCAACGGCCCGAGGCGGGGGTGTCTCGGACCGCCACCACAATAGCTTCGAGAGGCCACACGTTCCACAGGACGCTGCCGTTGGTAATTTTCGTACACTGAACATTGCCGCGGGCAGTCCGGGACTGTGTGATTTTTTGGCTAAGCCGCCGTCGCCGGATGCCGGATCAGCTCCGGCTTTGATAGCTGTAGATGCCGGCGCCGATCGCGACCGCTCCTACGGTTATCAGGATCGATGGCAGCCCCATCGACGTGGCGATGATCCCCCAGACGATGGCGACGGCAATTGCGCCGGCCGTTCCCAACACCAGTCTAAGCCGTTTCGACATTATCTGTTTCCCCCGAAAAGCGCATCTTTGGTCTTTTTCTGATCGAAATACCGCAATGCGGCACCATTGTCTGCGCTTTGTCCAACGTTTTTACGCCGCCCCTGAGCCCGACCGCTGAGGCGTAAGCGATCCGTATGCGGCCTTGTTGCAAACACCCGCTCGACAATGAGGAAGCTTGGGCGAAAGCCCGAGAAGCGAGGCGTCAGAAAGCGAGGTATCTATGCAAAATTTTCGGAATTTACTCCGGTTCACAATCATGGGCATGGCGGCCACGACAACCGCAATAGTCATCACAGGCCTTACCCCCGAGACAACCGAAGCGACTTTGATTTGCCATAGGGTGGTCTGCCAGAAGGCGAGCAATGAACGCAGTGCTTTCGGCACCAAATATCAGCGCAAGTGCACCTGCGAAAATGTAAGCGAGGGCGCTAACAACTATCCCTCCCCGCGCAACGCCAACAAGGGGCCCATCGGCGGTTCGAGCGGCACCAGCAGTTCAGGCGGCAGTAGTGGTTCGAGCGGCACCAGCAGCTCAAGCGGCAGCAGTGGTTCGAGCGGCACCAGCAGCTCAAGCGGCAGCAGTGGTTCGAGTGGCAGCAGTGGTTCGAGTGGCAGCAGCGGCTCGAGCGGCACCAGTGGTTCAAGCGGCAGCGGTGGTTCAAGCGGCAGCAGCGGCTCGAGCGGCACCAGTGATTCAAGCGGCAGCAGCGGGTCGAGCGGCACCAGTGGTTCAAGCGGCAGCAGCGGTTCGAGTGGCAGCAGTGGTTCAAGCGGCGGCAATGACGGAACAAGCAGCGGCGGATCCAACGGCAGCGGTGGAGTGTAGCAGCTGCTCAAGTGGCTCCAGCGGCGGCGGGTGGGCACACCACGTGACCCGCGCCGGCCGCCCACGACGATCAAACCCTCACGACAACGGGAGTAGTAGCTTGACGCTCCAACCGAAATCCGCGACCGCGCCCCTCACCGGCCTTGCAGGACTGCTTGGTCTTGCGCTGGCCGTCGGGGTGCTCGTCGACAGAAGCTGGCCTGTGCATTTGCAGGCCATGACTGTCATTGCAGCTACCGCGGCAGCGATGATCGCGGTCGACACGGCCTATTTCCAGACGTTTCGAAGGCGTTCAACGGGATTGCAGGCAAAGCCGATGCGAGCGCTTGAAGTCGAGCGCGTCATGCGCAAACTCATCGGCTTCATCGTCACGCTCACGACGATTGCCGCAGTCTACTGGATATTGCCGGAATACCGGCGTGAGTTTTACGCCCCCTACTGGGCAGCTCTCTACGACACCTTGCCGGCGCTGCTCGTCGCCGCGCCGTTTTATGTTGCTTATGTCGATCGCCGGCAAACCGATCCGGAAGATTCATATGCCGAAATCGGTGCATTCGTCCTCGGCGGCGCCGTGCCGCAAAGGACTGAGCAGATACGCCAGCATGTGCGGGGCTGGATCGTCAAAGGCTTCTTCCTGCCGCTGATGTTCGTCTATCTGTGCTCCGCGCTAGGTTCGATCCTGGCCGGACTGGAACAACCGTATCAATTCGACATCATGCGCTGGCACGCTTTTGCAATCGATCTCCTGTTCATGGTGGATGTCCTTGTCGCGGTCGTCGGCTACATTTTCACGCTGCGCGTCCTCGACAACCATATCCGCACCGTCGAGCCCACTGTGTTCGGCTGGCTGGTTTGTCTTGCCTGTTATGAACCCATGAATGCCGCCACCCATGCCTACCTGAATTACGAAACGGGCGTCAACTGGACGGCGGTGATGCCCACACCGGCGCTCCAGGTTTTCTGGGGATCGGCGATCGTCTTCTGCGTCTTGATTTTTGTCTGGTCCACCGTGAGCTTTGGCCTGAGATTTTCCAATCTCACCAACCGCGGAATCATCACCTGCGGACCGTATCGCTGGATCAAGCACCCCGCCTATGTTTCGAAAAACCTCTCCTGGTGGCTGGTCTCCGTCCCTTTCCTCACCGCCACGGGACCCGCTGAAGCGCTGCGGCACTCCGCCATCCTGCTCGGGCTCAACGCCGTCTATGCACTTCGCGCCATCACCGAGGAACGCCATCTGTCACGCGACCCCGATTATGCCGCCTATTGCGATTACATCGCCGAGAACGGTGCTGTAGCCCAGTTCAAACGACTGTTCGCGAAAGCGAGTCGGTCGCCGATCGGGCGTTCCGGCTGAATGATATCTTGTTTTGAGGGTTAGCGGCAGCTGGCGCTATCGTCGCAGCGCATCCGCGCGATGCCGATCCTCGCCGCTCACCGGCAACGGCCTATCGCCCTCGAGCAGGCGGGTGATCCGGGCGAAGCCGGCAAAAGCCTTTCTCGCTTCCTCGGCCGACATCCGGCCGGCCATGGCCGCAGCACAGCAATTCACCGCACATTGGTAAACCGGCCCGCGCCGCCCGGCCGGCCATTTTCGCAGGAATGCCATCGCTTCGGCAACGCTGTCGATTTCCTCCACAGGCTGTCCCTGTCCGCGCAAAATCCGCACGGGCGAAAAGAATTGCAAGCGGTCCATCATTTCCTCCCCGTCGACCGGATGCGTGCGATCGAACCCCACTAAACTCGCGAACTGGCCCTTTGGTTCCCGGCAAAAGAGGCTTGCCATGAAAAATGTTGGCTGGACGGCAAGCTCCGGCAGTCCCAATTGCGCGACATCTTGCCGTTGTACGGGAACGTTAGCGCGACTGATGCATTTCGATCCCACGAGCAGTCTTTTTGAGGGAAATGCCAAAACATGAGATTAGCCCATGTGGCGCCGCTCCATGAATCCGTGCCACCCCGGTTCTATGGAGGGACGGAGCGCATCGTCTCCTATCTGACCGAAGGATTGGTCGAGCTTGGCCATGACGTGACCCTGTTCGCCAGCGGCGATACCAAAACGTCGGCGAAATTGGTGGCGTGTCGCGAGCGTGCGCTGCGTCTCGATCCGCGCCCCCACAAATCCGAAACCGCGGCACATCTCTCTATGCTTGCCGAGGTGAGGAACCGTGCGCAGCAGTTCGACGTCATCCACTTCCATCTCAGCCACTTCCTGCATTTTCCTTTCTTCGAACACATGCCCGACCGGACGGTGACAACACCGCATGGCAGGCTCGACTATGTCGATCTGGCGCCGGCCTACGAACGTTTTCCGCGCTTTCCGATGATCTCGATTTCCCGCAGCCAGAGAGCCGGACTCGCCAAGGCCAATTGGCTGGCGACCATCCATCACGGGCTGCCGATCGATATCTACGAGCCGACTTTCGAGACGGATGCGGACGAGCCGTATCTGGCCTTCCTGGGCCGGCTGTCGCGCGACAAGCGCCCCGATCGTGCCATCGAGATCGCCTTGCGCTCCGGGCTGAAACTGAAGCTTGCGGCAAAGATTGGCGATGACGACCGCGCGTTTTTCCACGACACGGTCGAGCCGCTGATCGACGGCGACCGTGTCGATTATATCGGCGAGATCGAAGAGGACAGAAAGGCGGAATTCCTCGGCAAGGCGGCCGGCCTGCTGTTTCCGATCGATTGGCCGGAGCCGTTCGGCCTTGCCGCGATAGAGGCGATGGCCTGCGGCACGCCGGTAATCGCCTGGAATTGCGGTGCCCTGCCGGAGATCATCGACCACGGCGTGACCGGTTTCCTTGTCGATACAGTCGACGCTGCGGTCGCCTCGATACCGGAATTGCTACGCCTCGACAGGCGTCAGGTGAGAGCCGTATTCGAGAACCGTTTTTCTGCCACGAGAATGGCCCACGACTATGTGGCAGCCTATGCGCACCTGATCGGTGCTCCCGGTGAAGCGAGAGCGTCCTGATCGGCGTCATTGTGGAAGTTGAGAACGAAACGACAGAGTTTGTGACGAATGAATCAACTCGACGAGCGTAAGCTTGATCCCGCCGTAGCCCTTGCCTCTCTCGACGAGGTCGCGCCTCGGGAGCCGCACCGGCTGTTCGCCCTCAAGCAAGGCGACTGCTTCGCGGTGGCCGACGCCTATGGCGACATCCGCGGCGCCGGCGACGGCTTTTTCCGAGACGACACGCGTGTGCTTTCGGAATTTCGGTTGACGGTCGGTGGCCGGCAAATGTCGCTGCTCGGCGCATCGCTCAGCCAGGACAATGTGCTTTTCACCTCGAACCTGACCAATCTGCCGATTCAGAGTGTCGGTGGCCGGGATATTCCGCAGGGCGCGATCCACATAGAACGCGTCAGGCTGCTTTGGCAGGACCGGCTGTTCGAGCGCATCACCCTTTCCAACTACAGCCAGGAATCGTCGGCCATTCGGGTTTCCTTGCATTTCGCAGCAGATTTCCGTGACATGTTCGAGGTGCGCGGCTCGACCCGGCCCAAGCGCGGGATAGCCCATGCCGCCGAGACCAGTCCGACGTCCGTGGTGCTTCGATATGACGGGCTGGACCAGCTTGTGCGCCTGTCGGCGATCTCGTTCTCGCAAGCCCCGGACAATTTGACCACCAACCGTGCGGATTTCCTGATTGCGGTGACTAAGCGCAGCAGCGAGGTCCTCTATATCGAAGTCGGCCCGGAAGTGGCGGAGACACCCGACCGCGACCGTTTTCGGGCTGCCGCCGCCCGCGCTCGCTTCGGCATGCGCGCCAAACGCCGCCACGGCGCGACGGTGCACAGCTCTGGCCGCGTCTTCAACGACTGGATCGAGCGCGCGCGCGCGGACGTGGCGTTGCTGACCACCGAGCTTGCAACCGGACCTTACCCCTATGCCGGCATACCCTGGTTCTCGACGGCGTTTGGCCGCGACGGGGTGATCTCCGCACTGCAGATGCTGTGGTTGAATCCCGGGCTGGCGCGCGGCGTGCTCGCCTTTCTCGCCCAGCATCAGGCAACCGAAACGTCGCCGTTCAGCGATTCGCAGCCGGGCAAGATCATGCACGAGACCCGCAAGGGCGAGATGGCGGCACTGCGGGAGCTCCCGTTTGGCCGCTATTACGGCGGTGTCGACACCACGCCGCTCTACATTCATCTCGCTTGTGCCTATGCGGATCGTACCGGCGACATGGCGTTCATCGACAGCCTGTGGCCATCGCTCTGTGCTGCGGCCGAATGGACCGAAGAGATAAGCCGCGCGACCGGGTTCGTTACCTATCAGCGCGGCGCCGAGTCCGGCCTCGCCAACCAGGGCTGGAAAGACAGCTTCGATTCGGTCTTCCATGCCGATGGCCGCATGCCCAAGGGGCCGATCGCCCTGGTGGAGGTGCAAGGCTATGTCTTTGCCGCGTTCCGTGGGCTGGCAGCGCTCGCCCGCCGCCGTGGCGAGGACGACAAGGCCGATCATTGGGACGAACGCGCCGAAACCACGCGCACCGCGGTCGAACGCCATTTCTGGATGGACGATCTCAATTTCTACGCCATGGCGATCGACGGTGCCGGCGAGGTCTGCAAGGTACGGACGTCGAATGCCGGCCATCTCCTCTATGTCGGGCTGCCCGAGCCGGAACGGGCGCAGTTGGTCGCCGATCAGCTGCTCTCGGCGTCGTTCCACTCGGGTTGGGGCGTCAGGACGCTGGCCGACGATGCGATATTCTTCAATCCCATGTCTTACCACAACGGTTCGATCTGGCCGCACGACACTGCCATGTGCGGTGCCGGCCTGGCACGTTATGGCGTACGCGACAGCGTGGTGCGGCTGATGAGCGGCACGTTCGAGTCGGCTGTCCATTTCAACATGCGGCTGCCGGAACTGTTCTGCGGTTTTACCAGGTCGCCGGGCGAAGCGCCGATCGCCTATCCCGTCGCGTGCCTGCCGCAGGCCTGGTCGGCGGGATCGGCCTTCATGTTGATGCAGGCCTGCCTTGGCCTGGAAATCGATGGCTGGGACGGTGAAATCCGGGTCACCCGCCCGAGGCTGCCGATCGGCATCGACACGCTGACACTGCGGCATCTGGGTGTCGGCTCGGCGGTGGTCGACCTCACATTCCAGCGTGTCGGCGATCGGGTCGTCGCCTTTCTCGCCGATCGGTATGAGGGGATGGTACCGCTCATCGTGCGCACCTGACGCCGCCTCGCAGCGGCGCATCGAAAACGACGCGCGGCACCGCAATCGTCCGGAACCGATAGCCTCTTTGTGCGTTGCAAAAACGGGCGGCGTGGGAACTGTTGTTGTCGCACGGCAGCGAACCAGAAAAACCAATAAAAACGGCTATCGGCGGCCGGAGGCGAGATCACATTCCATGTCAGATTATACTGTAGACCTGCTCTGGGTTTTGCTGATTGCAAGTTTTGGCTTTTCCGCTTTTGCCATTCTCCTATCGATATCCCGCCAGCGCCGCGGCCGCGCAACGGCGGCCGCATACACGCCGAGCGAGGATGTCGCATCGGAAGCGGCACGCAAGGTGCTGCGCGAGTTCGAAAAGAACGGCCAGTCGGCCGACGCGGCGCTGGTCACATGGTCGCCCGACACATTGCGTAAGATCCTGGCCGACGACCTGCCGGACGCACAGGTCATCGTCGTGTCCAACCGCGAACCTTACATCCACAACATCAAGGATGACGGGGTCCAACTTCTGGTGCCGGCCAGCGGGCTGGTTTCGGCACTCGAGCCCATCACTCGCGCCTGTGCCGGAACCTGGATCGCCTATGGCGGCGGAACGGCAGACCGTCTCACGGTCGACAAGGACGACCGGGTGCAAGTGCCGCCAGGCAATCCGTCCTACACGCTGCGCAGGGTCTGGCTGACGGAGGAGGAATATCAGGGCTATTATCTGGGCTTCGCCAATGAGGGCCTATGGCCGCTTTGCCATATCGCCTTCACCCGCCCGATCTTTCGCGCCTCGGACTGGGACGCCTACGAGGCCGTCAACCGCAAGTTCGCCGATACGGTGGTTGCCGAAGCACGCAACGAGCGGCCGATCGTGCTGGTGCAGGACTACCACTTCGCGCTGCTGCCGCGCATGATCCGCCAGCGCCTGCCGGACGCCATCATCATCACCTTCTGGCACATCCCCTGGCCCAATTCGGAAGTGTTCAGCATCTGTCCGTGGCGTGAGCGGATCCTGGAGGGATTGCTCGGCAGTTCGATCATCGGCTTTCATACCCAGTTCCATGCCAACAACTTCACCGAAAGTGTCGACCGCTTTCTGGAGAGCCGCATAGAACGGGCCGACGCGGCGATCTCCTATGGCGGACAGACCACGTTGGTCCACGCCTATCCCATTTCCATAGAATGGCCGGCCCAATTGCTGGCAAGTTTGCCGTCTGTCGAGGAGTGCCGCGCCCGTGTCCGCGATAGATTCGGCCTGTCTGCGGAGACCAAACTATGCGTTGGCGTCGAGCGCCTCGACTACACGAAAGGCATTCTCGATCGCTTCCATGCCTTGGACGAATTGTTCACCAGATATCCCGAATGGATAGGCAAGGTGGTTTTCCTGCAGATCGCGGCGCCGAGCCGGGGGACATTGCCGGCCTACCAGCAACTCCATGACGAATGCCGCCGCTGTGCCGAGGAGCTCAACCGGCGCTATGGCAGCGAGACATACAGCCCTATCCTGATGGTCGCCGAACATCATCGGCAGGAGCAGGTCTACGAGGTCTATCGCGCCGCCGACATCTGCATGGTCACCAGCCTGCATGACGGCATGAACCTTGTCGCCAAGGAATTCGTCGCGGCGCGCGACGACGAACAGGGCGTGCTTTTGCTCAGCACCTTCGCCGGCGCCTCGCGCGAATTGCTGGAGGCACTGATCGTCAACCCCTACGATGCAGCCATGATGAGCGAGGCGCTGTTGCAGGCGCTGACGATGACGCCGGAAGAGCAGCGCGAGCGTTTGCGGCCGATGCGCGAGATGGTCCGCGACAATAATGTCTACCGCTGGGCCGGCAGCATGTTGCTGGATGCCGCGCGCCTGCGCAAACGCGGCGATCTCGACAGGGTGACCGGAACTGGCGAGCGCCCGCCGTCGAACACCAACAACGTCATCTCGATGTTCGAGCGGGCACGGAAGGCAGCGTCGTGAAAAGCTTTGAACAACCGCCGGCGCCGGACCTGCCAGAAGGGCAATGGGCGCTCTTCCTTGACATCGACGGAACCCTGCTGGAACACGCTGCCCATCCCGACGCGGTGTCGGTCGGCGAGGAATTGCGCAATCTGCTTGGGCACATCGAGCAGCGGCTGGATGGTGCGGTCGCCTTCATCACCGGCCGCTCGATCCCCGCTGTGGACAAGCTGTTCCACCCGCTGAAGCTGAGGATCGCCGGCCTCTATGGGCTGGAGCACCGGCTGACGCCGACGGGTCCGATCGATGCCGCCGACGCGCCTGCCGACATCGCCGCCCTTGCCGACGAGATCGAGGCCGAATTGGGCAGCGGCAAGGTCTATGTCGAGCGCAAGGGTCCGGTCCTTGCCGTCCATACAAGAGCAGCGCCGCAACTGCTTGCGCCGGCAATCCAGTTGATCGAACAGGCATTGGCCCGGCTTCCGAAGGGTTATCGGGTGCTTCCCGGAAACGCCGGCGTCGAGCTCATGCCTCTGGAAGCCGTCAAAGGTGCTGCCATCCGGCGTTTCATGGACATTCCGCCCTTTGTCGGCCGGCGGCCGATATTCCTCGGAGACGACACATCGGACGAACACGGTTTCGAGGCCATCAACGAAATTGGCGGCATCTCGATCCGCGTGAAGCCGAACGGACCGACGGCCGCAACCTATGTCCTCGATGGCGTGACCGGCGCAATAGCCTGGCTCGGGGCCAATTTCGAAGTCTCGCCGGTCTCCGGTGCTCGACCGGCCGACAACAAGGCAGAGACCGAATCAAGGGCGAAGCTCAATATCGCAGCCACGGCAGCGTCCGGTCGATAAGCGCGTTTCTCATTGAATATCTTTAAGCCCAAAGCCGGCAGATCGTCTGCTTGCCGGTTCCCCTGCGTCAGGCTTAACCTGCGTGCCACGCGTGGAGGCGCGTGCGGTAACAAGGGGAGGACATCTCTATGACCATACAAGGCGCATCACCGGACCTGTACAATGAGGATCTCGCTCCGGCGAAGGTTCGAAACTGGGGACCGTTCTCGATCTTCAACGTCTGGACGTCGGACGTCCACAGCCTGTGGGGCTACTATCTCGCTGCCAGCCTGTTCCTGTTCTGCGGCGGCTTCGTCAACTTCATCATCGCCATCGGTATCGGTTCGCTGATCATCTATGCGTTGATGAACATGGTCGGCTATGCCGGCGTGAAGACCGGGGTGCCCTACCCGGTCCTGGCGCGCGCCTCCTTCGGCATCTGGGGCGCCAACATACCGGCGCTGGTGCGTGCCATCGTCGCCTGCTTCTGGTACGGCGCGCAGACGGCGGCGGCCTCCGGCGCGATCGTAGCCCTGCTGATCCGCTCGCAATGGTTCGCCGACTTCAACCAGAGCACACATTTCCTCGGCCACTCCGGGCTCGAGGTGATCTGCTTCGCCGTCATCTGGGCGCTGCAGCTCCTGATCATCCAGAGGGGCATGGAAACGGTGCGCCGCTTCCAGGATTGGGCCGGACCGGCGGTGTGGGTGATGATGCTGATCCTGGCGATCTATCTTTGCATCAAGGCAGGCACCTTCGCCTTCACCAGCGACATCCCGATGGATGTGCTGCTGGAAAAGACCAAGGACGCGGGCGTGCCGGGCACGCCGGGCTCCTGGACCTCGCTGTTTGCTGTGGCGGCGATCTGGGTGACCTATTTCTCAGCGCTCTACCTCAACTTCTGCGATTTCGCCCGTTATGCGCCGGACAAGGCATCGCTGCGCAAGGGCAACATCTGGGGCCTGCCGGTCAATCTCATCCTGTTCTCGCTGGTCGCCGGCGTCACCACGATCGCCGCCTTCGACGTCTATGGCGAGGTGCTGCTGCATCCTGACCAGATCTCGGCGAAATTCGACAGCTGGTTCCTGGCGGCGCTCGCGGCCCTGACCTTTGCCGTAGCGACGCTTGGCATCAATGTGGTGGCAAACTTCGTGTCGCCGGCCTTCGACTTCTCCAACGTCTTTCCACGTCAGATCGACTTCAAGAAGGGCGGCTACATCGCGGCGCTGATCGCGCTGGTGCTCTATCCCTTCGCGCCCTGGGAAGGCAGTGCCGCCTCCTTCGTCAACATCATTGGCGCGACGATGGGGCCGATCTTCGGCGTGATGATGGTCGACTACTACCTGATCCGGAAGGGCGAGGTCGATGTCGAGGCGCTCTACAGGGAGAATGGCGAATTCCGCTTCCAGGGCGGCTGGCATGTCAATGCCTTCATCGCCGCCGGTATTGGCGCGGTCTTCTCGTCGATCCTGCCCAACTTCACCGGCCTGCTGCCGTCCTGGTGGGGCGTCTATGGCTGGTTTTTCGGCGTGGCAATTGCCGGCGTCATCTATTACGTGCTGCGTACGATGGCACTCGGCGCCTGGGCCAAGATGGCCAAGGCCTAAACGGATTCGGGGCGGCGCAAGCCGCCCCGTTCATTCTGCGACCATCTCGGCCAGGCGGCGCACGGTGTTCCAGTTGCGCGACGTGCCGATGCCGAGGCGTTTGTGGCTCACCGCCGCAAGCAGCCGCGAACTCGGCGTCTCGCGCGAAAAGACGATCCAGATGTCGCCGCCGACCGCCTGCAGCTTTTCATTCCTGCCGATATAGGCCTGCAGCGCAGAGACCGCATCGGGGGAAACAGGCGCCCGCATCACGCGCACCGCCACCTGGTCCGCGGCTTTAGCCGATTCGGCTGGGAACGGATTGCCGGCCGCCAGCCTCAGCCAGCCGTCGGCGCGGCGCACGATGATGTCGACATGGCGGCCAAAAGTCTTTGCGAACGCCGCCTCCAGCCGCTGCTCCAACGCCGCGAGTTCTGTCTCCTGCGCCTCGAAGACCAGATTGCCGGTCGCCACCAGTGTGCGCGGGTTGTTCAGGCCCAGGCCTTCGGCCATCGCCTTGAGATCGGACATGACGACCCGCCGCCCCTCGCCCAGGATGATGCTGTAGAGCAGCGCGACGTAAGTTCGCATCGGCGGCTAATCTAGACCAGCCGCGACTGCTCTACCGCCGCCTCGATGAAGCTGGCAAACAGCGGGTGCGGATCGAGCGGCCGGCTTTTCAACTCGGGATGATACTGCACGCCGATGAACCAGGGATGGTCGGGATATTCGACCGTTTCCGGCAGCACGCCATCCGGCGACATGCCGGCAAACACCAGGCCGCAATCCTCGAGCCGCTCCTTGTAGTCGACATTGACCTCATAGCGGTGGCGATGGCGTTCGGAAATCTGCGTATCGCCATAGATCTCGGCGATCTTCGATCCCTTGGCGAGGTCGGCCTGGTAGGCACCGAGCCGCATGGTGCCGCCGAGGTCGCCGGTTTCCCTGCGCTTTTCCAGCATGTTGCCCTTCAGCCATTCGGTCATCAAGCCGACGACCGGCTCCTCGGTTGGACCGAACTCGGTCGATGATGCGTGCTCGACGCCGGCCAGCGAACGAGCCGCCTCGATGCAGGCCATCTGCATGCCGAAGCAGATGCCGAAATACGGCACCTTGCGCTCGCGCGCGAACTTCGCCGCCAGGATCTTGCCCTCCGAGCCGCGCTCGCCAAAACCGCCGGGGACGAGAATGCCATGGACCTTTTCCAGCCACGGCGCCGGGTCTTCCTTCTCGAATATCTCGCTTTCGATCCAGTCGAGCTTGACCTTGACCCGGTTGGCGAGGCCGCCATGCGACAGCGCCTCGATCAGCGATTTGTAGGCATCCTTGAGGCCGGTATATTTTCCGACGACGGCGATAGTCACCTCGCCTTCCGGATTGTGGATGCGGTTGGACACCGCTTGCCATCGTTCCATGCGCGGCTTCGGCGCCGGATCGATGCCGAAGGCGGCCAGCACTTCCGAATCCAGCCCTTCATTGTGATAGGCCATCGGCACGTCGTAGATATGCGGCACGTCGAGCGCCTGGATGACGGCGCTTTCTCGCACGTTGCAGAACAGCGACAGTTTTCTG
This sequence comes from Mesorhizobium sp. M0983, assembly GCF_040318975.1. NCBI lineage: Bacteria > Pseudomonadati > Pseudomonadota > Alphaproteobacteria > Hyphomicrobiales > Phyllobacteriaceae > Mesorhizobium > Mesorhizobium sp. M0983. The sequence continues at coordinate 76,436 of NZ_JAMYNH010000018.1, forward strand.
CGCTCTTCCTTGGGGATCGGCCGGTCGGCGCGGACCAGCAGGATATCAGGCGCAATGCCGATGCCGCGCAACTCCTTGACCGAATGCTGTGTCGGCTTGGTCTTCAGTTCGCCCGCCGTCGGAATGTAAGGCATCAAGGTCAGGTGGACGTAGACGGCGTTGTTGCGCGGCAGGTCGTTACCGAGCTGGCGGATCGCCTCCAGGAACGGCATCGCCTCGATGTCGCCGACGGTGCCACCGATCTCGCACAGAACGAAATCGTAGTCGTCATTGCCGTTGAGGACGAAGTTCTTGATCTCGTCGGTGACGTGCGGAATGACCTGCACGGTGGCGCCGAGATAGTCGCCGCGCCGCTCACGCTCGATGATGTTCTTGTAGATGCGGCCGGTGGTGATGTTGTCCTGCTGGTTGGCCGAGCGGCCGGTGAAGCGTTCATAGTGGCCAAGATCGAGATCGGTCTCGGCCCCATCATCGGTCACGAAGACTTCGCCGTGCTGGTAGGGCGACATCGTGCCGGGATCGACATTGAGATAGGGATCGAGCTTTTTGATGCGTGCGCGATAGCCTCGCGCCTGCAAGAGAGCCCCAAGGGCCGCTGCAGCAATGCCTTTTCCAAGTGAGGAAACCACGCCGCCTGTGATGAATACATATCGCGCCATGGGAGTCATCGCTTAACGCGGCCGAATTGATTCCGCCAGAGAAAAAACCGCCGCGAAGGCTTTTTCCCAAGAAGGCGCTCTGGTCATGGACGTATCAAAACAAAAGGGCCGGCGAGGCCGGCCCTTTTGGCACGATCTGTAAAGCGTCAGATGATGACTACCTTGGTGCCTACTTTCACCCGGCGGTAGAGGTCCATGACGTGCTCGTTGATCATGCGGAAGCAGCCATTGGAGGCGCTGGTTCCGATCGACTGCGGCGCAATGGTGCCGTGGATGCGCAGATGGGTGTCCTTCTTGCCGTCGTAAAGATAGATGGCGCGCGCACCGAGCGGGTTGTCGCCGCCGCCGGGCATACCGTCCTTGTACTGCCCATAATGCTTGGGTTCACGCTTTTGCATATCCAGCGTCGGAATCCAGCGCGGCCATTCCTGCTTGTCGCCGACGGCAACCGTCCCCTTGAACTGCAGGCCTTCGCGGCCGACCGCAATGGCATAACGGCGGGCGGTTGACAATGATTCGACGAGGTAGAGACGGCGGGCGCTGGTATCGATGACGATGGTGCCGGGGTTGTAGCCGGTGAATTCGACCTCCTGCGGCACGAATTCCGGCTTGACCTTGAACTGGCGCTTGGCCTGCTTCCTTTCGAGCGCGGCGTCGAGCGCGCGCGTCTCAGGAAGCAGCGACATCGATGAAGAGGATGTGCCGCCGAACAGTCCCGCGAACAGCCCGACGCTTTGCGGCTTCTGCCCGACCGGTTCGCTGCGCAATTCGCCATTGTTGCCGGTCAGCGCAACGTTCATGGCCTCGGCCGGGATCGGCTCGGCCGACTGGATCGGCGCGATGGGTGCAATCGGTTCGATGATGTTGACGGTCTTCTTCTTGGCCGGCTTGGCATCAGCCACCTTGACCGCCGCGACCGGCTGGCTCTTCTTGGCAAGGAATGCCTGCCGTTCCGCATCGGCCTTGGCTTTCGCCGCCTCGCGCATCGCCAGCTTCCTGGCTTCGAGTGCCTTGGCGCGAGCGGCTTCCTTGTCGGCTGCGATCTTGGCTTCGATCTTGCGGATCTGCGCAAGGTCGTCCGGCGTCGGATCTTTCTTCTTCTTGAGAAGCTTCAATTGCGCCGCATCGCTTTTGGCAGCGACGTTGACGACGTCAGTTGTTGTCGCGGCTTTATGAGCCGAATTTGCCGTCGGCATAGCCGCGTAAGCGGGCGCACCTAGGCTGAGCACGGCACAAAGGCCGGCAAAAATGAAGCTGCGAAGCTGCATGGGGAAGATCCGATCGTTCAATGCTTGTTGCCCACGGCGTCGCCCGGCGCCCCCCAAGGACGCCGAAAATGCCGCGCGCAATGTATAATCGATTAGCCGGAAGCGCCTCAAGCGTAGGGCGCGGTCGAATCTTCGTGATTGTGCGGCATTTGCCGCGACTGTGTTCAAACGACAACAGATCGCGGCATCAGATGCCCGATTACTGGTTGGGGACCTGCGGCGTGGCCGGCGCGGTGGCGCCGTTTGTCGCTGGCGGCGTCGCCGGAGCTGTTGCCGGAGGCGTCGTTGCCGCGCCATTGCCGGACGGCGGGGTCGGCGCCGTGTTGCCTGAAGGCGGCGTCGTGGTGCCGGGCAATTGGTTGAGTACGCCCCTGCCTGCGCCGTCCGAGGTCGCCGGGACGCGATCGAGAATGTCGATCGGCTTCTCGCCATAGCGCGCGACGATCGACAGTGTCAGCGAAGTGACGAAGAAAGCCGCGGCCAGGATCGCTGTCGCCCGCGTCAGCGCATTGGCGGCGCCACGCGCGGTCATGAAGCCCGATCCGCCGCCGATGCCGAGACCGCCGCCTTCGGAGCGCTGCAGCAGCACCACGCCGACAAGCGCGAGCACGACCATGAGGTGGACGACGATCAGTACGGTTTCCATAATTTATCCTGGCAAGGCCTTGTGCGGCCGCTGATTTGGAGGCGGCTCAATACAATGCTTTGACGGCATTTCCAAGCCCGTGGCCGGAATATGGGAAGCAATGCGTCCTTTGCAACGATTCCGGCGCCGGCCGTCCGCTCAAATCCAGCAAGCAGTCCCGGTATCAAGCGATGTTTCGATAGGCTTCCGCGATGCCGAGGAAGTCCGCTGCCTTCAGGCTGGCGCCGCCGACCAGCGCGCCGTCGACATTCCTGACGCCGAGCAACTCGACGGCGTTGGACGGCTTGACCGAGCCGCCGTAGAGAATGCGCATCTTGGCCGCCGTATTGCCAAGCTTCCGCGCCAGTTCTTCACGGATATGCGCATGCGCCTCGGCGACGTCGGCGGCGGTCGGGGTCAAGCCGGTGCCGATCGCCCATACCGGCTCATAGGCAATGACGCTGTTGGACGCCGTGGCGTTTGGCGGTACCGAGCCCGCAACCTGGCGCGACAGCACGTCAAGCGTGGCTCCTGCTTCGCGTTCGGCTCTTGTCTCACCAATGCAGATGATAGCCACCAGCCCGGCGCGCCATGCGGCGGAGGCCTTGGCCTGCACTATGGCATCGTTCTCCTTGCGATCAGCACGGCATTCGGAATGGCCGACGATGACATGGCTGGCGCCTGCATCCTTCAGCATCTCCGCCGAAATACAGCCGGTATAGGCGCCGCTTTCCTCGGTGTGGCAATCCTCACCACCGGCCCGGACCGGCGTGCGCGACAGAATCTCGGCGGCGTGCGCAAGCAAGGTCGCCGGCACGCAGACCACGGCTTCGGTCTCGGCGTCGAGCCCGCTCATGAAGCCGTTGCCGATCATCCTGAGCTCGTTGAGCGAGGCGCTGGTCCCGTTCATTTTCCAGTTGCCGGCGACGAGCGGGCGGATTCCAGGCGTCATGGGATTTGTTTCTCCGGGCAATTTCCAGCTGGCTCTCACTATCAAAATCAGGCCACAAAGCAATCGACAGTGAGCAGGAAGGGCGCTATTGCGCTTGTTTCAGACTCGGCGCATGCGAAATGCGCAAAAATCGGAAGTACTCATGCTTGGTATGTTGAGAAGCGCGGCGGGGACCTGGGTCGCGAAACTGCTGCTGTCATTGTTGGTGTTGAGCTTCGCCGTCTGGGGCATCTCGGGGCGGCTGATGGGCGGTCTTGCCGGCCATGACGCCGTGATTACGGCCGGAGGCACCAAGGTCTCGATCAACGAATACCGCCTCGCCTACGATCGCCAGCTCAGCGTAATGTCGCAGCAATTCGGCCAGCGCATCAGCCGTGAGCAGGCGACGGCGCTCGGCATCGACAACCAGGTGCTGGCGCAACTCGTCTCGGGCGCCGTCCTCGACGAGCAGGCCCGCAAGCTCGGCCTCGGCCTGTCCAAGGACCGGCTGGCCGAACTGACCCGCGAAGACCCGGCGTTCAAAGGGCCTGGCGGAACCTTCGACAGGCGAACCTTCGAGTACCTGCTCCGGCAGATCGGCATGCGGCCGGAGGACTATCTGAAAAACCGCGCCCAGGTGGCGGTCCGCCAGCAGATCGTCGAGGCGGTTTCGGATGGCCTCAAAGCCCCGGATACATTCTTCAAGGCGGTCGCGCTCTATCGCGGCGAAGATCGCACAATCGACTACCTGACCTTGCCGAAATCGCTGGTCGAACCGATAGAAGCGCCGTCCGACAGCGTGCTTTCGGCCTATTTCGGGGAGAACAAGAAAACCTACGCCGCGCCCGAATACCGTAAGTTCTCCTATGTCAGGCTCGAACCGGAAGACATCATGGATTTGAGCGCAGTGACCGATCAACAGGTCAGCGACGACTACAACAAGAACAAGGCGCGCTACACCACGCCCGAGATGCGCACCATCGAGCAGCTTGTGTTCAAGACGCCTGATGCTGCCAAGGCGGCGCTCGATTCGCTCAGGACCGGCGCGACCTTCGACAAGATCGTCGCCGCCGAAGGCAAGACGCCGGCCGACACCCTGCTCGGCACGCTGGCCAAGGACAAGATCGCTGACAAGGCGGTTGCCGATGCTGCCTTCAAGCTCAACGCCAATGAAGTCAGCCCGGTCGTACAGGGCGCCTTTGGCCCCGTTCTGCTGCGCGTCACCGAGGTCAAGCCCGAAGTGGTGAAGCCGCTGGCCGAAGTGTCCGAGCAGATCCGCAAGGATCTGGCACTGGGCGAGGCAAGCCGCATCTTGCTGGACGTGCACGACAATTACGAGGATACGCGCGCCTCCGGCAGTTCGCTCGCTGAGGCAGCTGCCAAATTGAAGCTGAAGGTCGTTACCATCGACGCCATCGACCGCACCGGCCGAAGGCCGGATGAAAGCATCGTCAAAGACCTGCCGGAATCGCCGGCGCTCATCAAGGCGGTGTTCGAATCCGAACCCGGAACCGACAATGAAGGCCTCACCACCGCCGATAACGGCTTCGTCTTCTACGACGTGAGCGCGATCACGCCGGCCCGCGACCGCACGCTGGACGAAGTCCGCCAGAAGGTCGTGGCCGACTGGACCGCGGCGGAGACTACCAAACGGCTTACCGCAAAGGCACAAGAGCTCGAGAAGCGTCTCAAGGCCGGCGCCACGCTCGAGGTGATCGCCGGTGAGCTCAAGCTCGAAAAGCAGACCAAGCGCGGCGTCAAGCGCGATGCTGACGACGTCGATTTCGGCAAGGAAGGGGCCGCCGCGATGTTCGGCGTCGGCGAAGGCGGCACCGGGTTGATCCCCTCGCCCACGGGCGACGGACAGATCCTGTTCAAGGTTGCCGAGGTATTCGAGCCCGCCGGGGCCGACGCCAACTCAGTACCCCAGGACGCGCAGAAATCCTTCACCTCCGGTATGTCCGACGACCTGCTCGACCAGTTGGTGGCGCAGTTGCAGACGCAATATGACGTCCGCATCGATCAGACGGCCGTAACCCAAGCCCTGGCCAGATGAGCGCGCTGAAGATCCACATCGCCAAGGTCGCCGCCGGTAGCGCTCTTTCCTTCGAGGAGGCGCGCGAGGCCTTCGACATCATCATGTCCGGTGACGCCACCCCCGGCCAGATCGGCGGCTTCCTGATGGCATTGCGGGTGCGCGGTGAGACCGTCAGCGAGATCGCCGGCGCCGTCGCCACCATGCGCGCCAAGATGCTGCGCGTCGAAGCCCCCGAGGGCGCCATCGACATTGTCGGCACCGGCGGCGACAATTCGCACAGCGTCAACATTTCGACCGCATCCGCCTTCGTCATCGCCGGCAGCGGCGTGCCCGTCGCCAAGCACGGCAATCGCGGACTGTCCTCGCTGACCGGCGCCGCCGATGTTCTGATCGCGTTGGGCGTCAAGATCGACATCCCTCCGGAGACGATCGGCCGCTGCATCCACGAGGCCGGAGTTGGCTTCATGTTCGCGCCGGCGCACCACCCGGCGATGAAGCATGTCGGCCCGACCCGGGTCGAGCTCGGCACCCGCACCATCTTCAACCTGCTGGGTCCGCTTTCCAATCCGGCCAGTGTCAGACGGCAGATGGTCGGCGTGTTCCTGCCCGAATGGATCATGCCGGTGGCAGAAACGTTGAAGGAGCTTGGTGCCGACCATGCCTGGGTCGTCCATGGCGACGGTTATGACGAGATCACCACCACCGGCGAGACGCAGGTCGCCGAATTGGCCGGCGGCGAGATCCGCAGCTTTGTGCTGACCCCGGAAGCGGTCGGGCTGAAGCGTCACACCAAGGACGAGTTGCGCGGCGGCGACGCCGCCCACAATGCCCAGGCACTGCGCGACATGCTGGGCGGCGCCGCCGGCGCCTTTCGCGACACGGTGCTGATGAATGCCGGCGCCGGGCTGGTGGTGGCCGGCAAGGCGACGACACTTGCCGACGGCATGGTGACGGCGGCGCAGGCCATCGACAGCGGCCGCGCGCTGAAAGTGCTCGACAGGCTGGTCGAGATTTCGAACGGTTAGAACTATGTCCGACATCCTGCGCAAGATCGAGGCTTACAAGCGCGACGAGATCGCGGCGGCCAAGGCGCAAGTGCCGTTTGCCGAGATCAAGGCACGGGCAACGGACGCCGAAGCGCCGCGCGGCTTTCTTTCCGCCCTTGAAGCAAAGCGCCAATCCGGCAGGTTCGCGCTGATTGCCGAAATCAAGAAGGCTAGCCCATCCAAAGGCCTGATCCGCGCCGATTTCGATCCGCCGGCGCTGGCCAGGGCCTATGCGGAAGGCGGTGCCGCCTGTCTTTCGGTGCTGACCGACGCACCCTCTTTCCAGGGGGCGCCCGCGTTCCTCAGCGATGCGCGCGCTGCCGTCGAGTTGCCTGCCTTGCGCAAGGATTTCCTGTTCGATCCCTATCAGGTCTACGAGGCCAGGGCATGGGGCGCCGATGCCATACTGATCATCATGGCCAGCGTCGACGACGCGTTGGCAAGAGAACTCGAAGCGACAGCTTTCGGGCTCGGCATGGACGCGCTGGTCGAAGTGCATGACGAGGCTGAGATGGAACGCGCGCTGCAGCTGTCGTCGCGGCTGATCGGTATCAACAACCGCAATCTCCGGACCTTCGAAACCAGCCTCGAGACCTCGGAACGGCTGGTCGCGATGGTGCCCGCCGACCGCCTTCTGGTCAGCGAGAGCGGTATCTTTTCGCATGACGATTGCCGCCGGCTGGAGCGGAGCGGCATCGCCACTTTTCTGGTCGGTGAGAGCCTGATGCGTCAACAGGACGTGGCCGCTGCAACGCGCCTGCTTTTGACGGGCAAGGCGCCGGCAGAGGCGATCTGAGGATGGCGGCCGCCCTCACCCATCTTGGCGCGCGCGGCGAAGCCAACATGGTCGATGTCGGCGACAAGGCTGAGACGGTGCGCACGGCAGTCGCGGAGGGCTTCGTGTCGATGCGGCCCGAGACCCTGGACATGATCCTCGCCGGCGATGCCAAGAAGGGCGACGTGCTCGGTACCGCGCGTATCGCCGGCATCATGGCGGCCAAGAAGACGCATGAACTGATCCCGCTCTGCCATCCACTGCTGCTGACCAGGATATCTGTCGATATCGAGCCGGACGCAGCTTTGCCCGGCCTGAAGGTCACAGCATTGACCCGCGTCACGGGCAAAACCGGCGTTGAGATGGAGGCCCTGAGCGCCGTCTCGGTCGCTTGCCTGACCATCTACGACATGGCCAAGGCGGTCGACCGCGCCATGGTCATCTCCGGTATCAGGCTGGTTGAAAAGACCGGCGGCAAATCCGGCGACTACAAGATCACCGAAGATGGGGTCACCGAGGCAGGCCGCTGATGGCGCTGGTCCCAGTTGCTGAGGCGCTCGAGCGCCTGTTGGACGGCGCAGCTGCACTGCAGGGCGAACGCGTCGCGCTGCTGGATGCCGCCGACCGCGTGCTGGCGGAGCCGGTTGTGGCGCTCCGCACTCAGCCGCCGTTCAACGCCTCCGCCATGGACGGCTATGCCGTGCGGGCGGCTGATATCGCGTCCTTACCAGCAAAGCTTTCGGTGGTCGGCATGGCGCCGGCCGGAAGCGGCTTTGCCGGGACGGTGCAGCAGGGGCAGGCCGTCCGTATCTTCACCGGCGCGCCGCTTCCCGAAGGCGCCGACACCATCGTCATCCAGGAGAACGTCCGCGATCTCGGCCGCGGTGTCGTCGAAGTGACGGAGCCGACGGTGCAGGGGCGAAACATCCGCCGCCTCGGGCTCGATTTCGCCAAAGGCGACGTCCTGCTGCACAAAGGCCGCCTGCTCGACCCGGCGGCCTTGTCGCTGGCGGCATCGGCCAACCACCCTGAGGTCGGCGTGGTCAAAAGGCCGTTGGTCGCCATCATCGCCACCGGCGACGAATTGCTGCCGCCGGGCAGCGAGCTTGGCCCCGACCAGATCATCTCCTCCAACGCCTATGGTGTCGCCGCCGCCGCACAGTCGGTCCGTGCGCGAGTGCTCGACCTTGGCATCGCGCCGGACCGCAGGGAGGCGATCGCTGCGCTGGTGGAAAAGGCCGTGAAGGCTGGCGCGAACGTCATCGTCACGCTGGGCGGTGCCTCGGTCGGTGACCACGATTTCGTCCATGACGTGCTGACCGGGCAAGGCATGACTCTCGATTTCTGGAAGATCGCCATGCGGCCGGGCAAGCCGCTGATGTTCGGGCGGCTGGGCGACATTCGCTGCATCGGCTTGCCCGGCAATCCGGTGGCGAGCCTGGTCTGCACCCAGCTCTTCCTGAAGCCGCTGCTGGCGCGGCTCGGCGGCCGCGCCTTTCAGCAGGATATGCGTGAGGCACGGCTCGGCGCTGCCATGCCGGCCAACGATCTCAGGCAGGATTATGTGCGGGCTGTTGTCAGCGCTGACGCCGGCACGCTCGTGGCGACGCCGTTCAGCATCCAGGATTCCTCGATGCTGAAAATGCTGGCCGATGCCAACGGGCTGATCGTCCGTGCGCCGTTCACGCCCGCCGCGGCGGCGGGCGCCGCTTGCGACGTGCTGATGCTACGCTGAACCTGCCTCACTCCGAGATCAAGGTCCGGGTCAGCGGATGGTCTGGATCGGCCAAACCGTCGATGATGTTGAAATGATGCCGGTCAGGCTCGACCACCGAACTGGTCGCGGCACCCAGGCCGATCCAGATGTTGGCCAGCAACGCGCTCTGGCGCAGGAATTCGGCGCGCTCGCCGCCGCCGGCCCAGCAGGTCAGGCGGGCCTTGTCCATCGGGCGCAGCAGCACCGGGCTTTCGGCCTGCGCCTCGGCCTCATCGATCGCCAGCGTCTCGTTCATGCCGGTGCGCATGATCGGGCGCAAATCGTGCACACCCGAGATCGATACGACATGGCGAATGCGCCGGACAATTTCGGGCGCCAGCGGCGTCGTCGTCGTAACCATCCGGCTAACAAGATGGCCACCGGCCGAGTGTCCGGTCAGCATCAGCGGCCCTGCGACCATCCCCGCCGCCTTGCCGATCGCCGCGCCGACTTCCTTGACGATGCCGCCAATGCGCATCTGCGGACAGAGCGTGTAGGACGGCATCGCCACGGCATAGCCGCGATCAACAGCGCCAGCGGCAAGATGCGACCAGAAACTCTTGTCGAATGCCATCCAGTAGCCGCCATGGACGAACACCACGAGCCCCTTGGGCTTGGTGGCCGGCAGGAAAAGATCGAGCCGGTTGCGTGGGCCATGGCCATAGGCCATGTCGAGCCGCGCCCGGCCCTCGGTCGAAAGCACGTCGCGAAAAACCCGCGCGGGCTCGACCCAGGCCGCCGGCCAGCGATCGCTGCCGGCTATGTTGGCGCCGTTGGCATAGGCGTTGTCCCAATCGGCAATGTGACGTTCGAACACCCTGCGCCCTCCCCTGGCAATATGGCCTTGCAACGAGCGTGAGCATCGCGCGGGGCGTCGTCGCCAGCCTCACGATTCCAGCTCTCGCATCAATCTCAAGTGACAGCCGCCTTGATGGCGAAGCGCGCATCCTTCCACGCACCGGTGCGCAGGATGTCCTCAAGCACTTCGACGGCCTGCCAGACATCGGCATAGCCGACATAGAGCGGGGTGAAGCCGAAGCGCATGGTCGATGGCGCGCGAAAATCGCCGATCACGCCACGTTCGATCAGCGCGCGCATGATCTGGTAGCCATGCTCGTGCATGAATGAAATCTGGCTGCCGCGTTTTTCCCCGTCGCGCGTGCTTTCGAGCGTTAGCCCGTAAGTGCCGCACTTTGCCTCGACGAGCTCGATGAACAGATCAGCCAGCGCGATGCTCTTCTTGCGCACCGCCGTCATGTCGACATCGTTCCAGATGTCGAGCGCGCCCTTCAGCGTGCGCATCGACAGGACCGGCTGGGTGCCGCACAGAAACCGGCGGATGCCGGTGCCGGCCGCATAGCCTGGCTCGAAGGCGAAGGGCCGTGCATGGCCCCACCAGCCGGTGAGCGGCTGCTGGATGTCGGCAAGATGCCGCTCAGCCGCATAGATGAAGGCAGGCGCGCCCGGTCCGCCATTCAGATATTTGTAGGTGCAGCCAACGGCAAAATCGGCGTTTGCCGTGTCGAGCTCGACTGGCATCGCACCGGCGGTGTGGCAGAGATCCCAGACGATCATCGCCCCGGCTTCCTGGGCCCTGCGCGTCAGCGCCGGCATGTCGCGCAGTTCGCCCGACTTGTAGTTGACGTGGTTGACCAGCACCACGGCGGTGCGTTCGTCGATCAGCTCTTCGATGCTCGGCGCGTCGACCCCCGAGAGGCACAGCAGCGTATCTTTTCGCGTCGAAACCACACCCTCAGCCATGTAGAGGTCTGTCGGAAAACTGTCGCCCTCGGCGACGATGACCTGCCGCTCCGGCCGCATGGCCATGGCGGCGTGCAGCAGCTTGTAGATGTTGACCGATGTCGTGTCGCAGACCACCGTCTGGCCGGCCGCGGCACCGATCAGGCGCCCGAGCTGGTCGCCGAGTTCGAGCGGCATGTTGAACCAGCCGGCCGTGTTCCAGGCGCGGATGAGATCATGCGCCCATTCTTCGGTCGCTGCCTTGCTCAATTCATCGAAAGCTGCACGCGAAGCGGCCCCTAGCGAATTGCCGTCGAGATAGATCACTCCTTGCGGCAGCACAAAGCGGTCGCGCATCGCGCGCAGCGGATCTGCAGCATCCATCGCCCTTATGGCAACGAGATCGCGAATTCCTGTCATGATTTGTCTGCTCCCCCAAGATTCACCGCAACGCCGGACACGCATCGACGGCATCCATCGGTCACGAGCGGTTCTCCATTACCTGGTATCGCGCAGCAAGGCTCCACCGGCGACAAGTTGCCTGACCACGCGGTGGAAACCAGGAGCCAAGCCAACCCAAGGTTGGCGTTTTGAGTTCGTTTCGTTCACGGTGCATTGACCAAACCGCACAGTCGATACGGCTTCAATTCCGTGCCCTTTGCCGGCTGACGGCCGATACCAGTGCCGCCTTCTGGGAACCCAGAGGCCGCAAACGAAAGCAGAATCAAGGCGATGACGCCCGCGGCGGTGAAAATGCAGCGTTCCGGTTTGGTGAGTGGTATCGTTTCCCGAGCCCTAACACATTCATTAAACTTTAAACAGTTGCGGAACACAACTGGAACAGATAGTGTTTGTTCTGGGTTTGTTTTCTGATTCTGTTGGGGGTCGCTATGCTGACACGCAAACAACACGAACTGCTTATGTTCATCCACGAAAGGCTGAAGGAAAGCGGTATCCCGCCCTCCTTCGACGAGATGAAGGAAGCGCTCGACCTGGCTTCCAAATCGGGAATCCACCGGCTGATTACGGCGCTGGAGGAGCGCGGCTTCATTCGCCGTTTGCCCAACCGGGCCCGTGCACTGGAGGTGCTGCGCCTGCCCGATTCGATCGCCCCCGGCCTAAATGCGGCACGCAAGTTCTCGCCGAGCGTCATCCAGGGCAGTCTTGGGCAAGGTCCTCGGCAGGGCAAGCCGACATCGTCGCGCATGCCTGCAGCCGGCAATGACGACGATGTCGTCGCCGCCGTGTCGATCCCGGTGATGGGCCGCATCGCCGCCGGTGTGCCGATCGATGCCATCCAGCACCAGACGCATTCGATCTCGGTGCCGCCGGACATGATCATGGGCGGCGAGCATTATGCGCTGGAGGTCAAAGGCGATTCGATGATCGAGGCTGGCATTTTCGACGGCGACACGGTGATCATCCGCAATGCCGATACGGCGAGCCCCGGTGAGATCGTGGTGGCACTGGTCGACGAGGAAGAAGCGACGCTGAAGCGGTTCCGCCGCAAGGGCGCCTCGATCGCCCTGGAAGCCGCCAATCCGGCCTACGAGACGCGCATCTTCGGACCAGACAGGGTCAAGGTGCAGGGCAAGCTCGTTGGGCTGATCCGCCGCTACTGAGCTGCGCCCTTGGCGCCGGCTTTTGGCTTGTCGGCTCTGCGGTATGGCGGCATGCCCCGCGCCGCGCGGGAAAATTTCCGCTGCACGTGCCAGGGCCGGTATGATTTTTCGACGGCGAAGCGGATTTCGGCGCGTGTTGCCGCTTGTGGATCGAAATAGACGGCCGCACTTCCCGCGCGCGCCAGTTGCCGTTTGGTGACGACGAGGACCAGCCGGTCGTAGTAGCAGGGATTATGGGCGGTGGCGTCGTCGATGACGATCAAGCTGGCAAAGGCGCAGGCTGGCCGTGCAGTATCGCGGTCATTGGCTAGCGCGATGATCGCGCCGGATGGATGCCTGGCAAGGCAGAGACCGTCCGTGCAAATGAACGGCATGCCCGGCGGTAAGTCGGCCGGATCGGCAATGTCGAATTGCGGATCGTTCTTTCCAGGTGTTTCCGGCGCGACGATAGCCTCTGATGTGAGCGCGCGTTTCCAGTTGTCGATGGTGAACTCATTCGGGCGTGCCCGGTTGACCGCGAGTTCACCGCTGCCGATCGGCAGCGCGACGAGCCGTGCGTCCTCCGAGATCAATACATCGGGTACGCGCGTCTGCGTTGTCGTTAGCAAGCCGGCGAGCGCAAAAGGAAGGGCCACGAGCCGCAACCAGGTCGTCGCCATGCTGGCAATGACGAGGGCGATCGTCACCAAAAGGACAGATCTCAGCGAAATCAGCCCGACCGCATCGATCGGCGAGCGCTCGGAGATCCACCCGGACAGGGCGATCATCGCCGTCAGCCCCTTGCCCATCACGTAGAGGAAAGGCCCATCCGCGCCGAACGGCATCGCCAGCGCACTGAGGACGGCGAAGGGCATGACGACCAGTGAGATGATAGGCATGATGGCCAGATTGGCGAACAGGCTGAGCGGCGCCACGCGCTGGAAATGCCATATGGCGAAAAGCGCCGTGGCGCTCCCTGCAATGATCGAGGTCATCGCCAGGCCGCCCATGCCCAGCAGTACCTTTCTAGTGGCAAAGCGTAGCGGCGACCGCCGGGGCGGCGGCGTGGTGGCCCCGCCGGCGCGGTAATCGGACCAGCCTGCATAGGCGCCGACAAGGGCCGCCGTCGCGGCGAAGGACATCTGGAAGCTCGGACCGACCACCTCGTGCGGCGACACCAGAATGACCGCGATGGCCGAGATCGCCAGGTTGCGCATGGTGAGCGCGGCCCGGTCGAACAGCACGGCGATAAGCATCACCGCCAGCATGATGAAGCTGCGTTCGGCCGCCACCACAATGCCGGAAAAGACGAGGTAGGCCGCAATCGAAAAAAGCGCGGCGGCCGCGGCATATTTCTTGACCGGCCGTCGCGATGAGAAATCGGGAAACAACGCAAAGGTGCCGCGTAGCAGCGCCATGATGGTGCCGGCGACCAACGCCATATGCAGCCCCGAGATGGAGATGATGTGATAGATGCCTGTACGCCGCATCGCTTCGTTGATCTCCTCGGGAATGCCGGCGCGCACGCCGACGATCAGCGCAGCAGCAATCTCGCCCTCGGCGCCGCCGATGCGGCTGCGGATATGGTCGGCGATGGATTCGCGCGCGTCTTCGATCGAGGAAGAAAGCCGCGCGGCAAGCGGCATGCTGCCCGACGACACGACTTTCGGATTGCCGAGAAAAAAGCCGCTGCCGCCGATACCGGCGAAATAGCTGTCGAAGGAGAAATCATAGCTGTCGGGCCGCACCGGCCCGGTCGGCGGCAGCAGCCGCACATAGCCGGCGATCTCGGAACCGGCGGTCAGCTCAGCCGGTATTTTCATCGCCGAAACGCGGACCCGTTCCGGCATGTAGCGCAGTGTCGGCCTGGCGGTTGAGATCACATCGATCGTCAGCCTGATGCGGCCGCTCGCCATGGGCTCGAACGATACGACGCGACCCGTGAGGCGCGTTGAGATTTCGGAACCGAGCATATGCGTTCCGACACGCCAGGTCTCGACCTTGGCGGCAAGCACGCCAAGCGCGCAGAGCAACGCCGCCATGAAGCACAGGCGGGTTCTGGGCCACGACCGCGAGGCGACGGCACAGAGGGCTGCCAAGGCGACGATTGCGATCGGCTGTGGAAAGGCCGGCTCCACCGCCAGCGCAAAATATACGATCACCCCGCATGCGAGGAACACCGGCACCAGCAGGAAGGCAACCCCACGGTCGAGCTCCAGGCCGACCGCCGAGGTTACGCCGTTGCGGATACGGGACGGTGACGGGAGGCGGAAACGCCGGCGTAGGCGCACGATGGGCTCGGCCGCGGGCACGAGAACCGTTGCTGGGTCGCTCGCCGGCAGCGACGGGGCATCAAAGCGTGGAACCGGCAGCAATGCGGGTGCCGGCAGGACAGGCACGGGCGCGGCAAACAGCAAGCGTTCGCTGACGCCGCTGCCAACGTCCTCGCCCTCGCCCGCACCACGGCCTCGCACAGCCATCGGGTCTGCCCCTTGCGCCCTCGACCTCCTATGCTACATGAACGCGCAACGCGCGAAAGTCCGCAAACCCACTTCCTTCGCCTGCCTGAGAGTTCCATGCCCGACAAGGTCGTCACCCGTTTTGCCCCCTCGCCCACCGGCTATCTGCATATTGGCGGGGCGCGCACGGCGCTGTTCAACTGGCTGTATGCCAAGCACACAGCCGGCACGATGCTGCTGCGCATCGAGGACACCGACCGCGAGCGTTCCACCGATGCGGCAACCGCGGCCATCCTCGACGGGCTTTCCTGGCTTGGCCTGACATGGGACGGTGAGCCGGTGTCGCAGTTCGAGCGTGCGCCGCGCCATCGCGAGGTGGCCGAGGAACTCGTTCGCATGGGCAAGGCCTATTATTGTTACGCGACGCCTGCCGAGTTGGAGGCAATGCGCGAGAGCGCACGAGCCAAGGGGCTGCCTCCCCGCTATGACGGCCGCTGGCGCGACCGCGACCCCTCCGAGGCGCCGGCCGGCGCCAAGGGGGCGATCCGCATCAAGGCGCCGACAGACGGCGAGACGGTTGTGCATGACCGCGTCCAGGGCGACGTGCGCTTTCCCAACAAGGATCTCGACGATTTCATTATTCTGCGCTCGGACGGCAACCCGACCTACATGCATGCCGTCGTCGTCGACGATCACGACATGGGCGTCACCCACATCATCCGCGGCGACGACCATTTGACCAACGCCGCCCGCCAGACGGTGATCTACCATGCCATGGGGTGGGAGGTGCCGTCGATGTCGCATATCCCGCTGATCCACGGTGCCGACGGCGCCAAGCTGTCGAAACGGCACGGTGCGCTCGGCGTCGAGGCCTATCGCGCCATGGGCTACCTGCCGGAGGCGCTGCTCAATTATCTGGCGAGGCTTGGCTGGAGCCACGGCGACGATGAGATCATGTCGATCGCCAACATGATCGCATGGTTCGACATTGGCGACGTCAACAAGGGCGCCGCCCGTTTCGACTTCGCCAAGCTCGAGGCGCTGAACGGCGTGCACATGCGCCGCATGAACGACGCGGCGCTGCTCGACATCTTCATCGCCACTCTGCCCTATCTCGACGGCGGTCCGGCGATCGCAGCTAGCCTCGACGACAGACGCAAGGCGCAATTGCTTGCCGCTTTGCCAGGCCTGAAGGAGCGCGCCAAGACGCTGGTCGAACTTGTTGAAGGGGCTGCATTCCTGTTCGTCGAGCGGCCGATGCCGGTCGACGAGAAGGCGGCGGCGCTGCTCAGCGGTGAGGCGCGCGCGATCCTGCGGGGCGCTCATGCGGCACTGGCCACGATTTCGGACTGGTCTGCCGCCTCGGCGGAAGCCGCGATCCGCGACTATGCGCAGGCCGGCGGCCACAAACTCGGCGCCGTGGCCCAACCTCTGCGCGCCGCGCTCACCGGCAAAAGCACCTCGCCCGGCGTCTTCGATGTGCTGGCCGTGCTTGGCCGCGAGGAAGGCCTGGCGCGGATTGCCGATCAAATCGATTAGGAAACTGGCCCAAGAAGATTGGCATTGAAAGGTGTGTTTCGCAGTGCAACATTGGGTCTTGGCCTAATCTGGCGCGCAGATTCAATTGCGGGCGCAAATGTGCGTATTCCGATGCTTTTGACGTGTTGGGTTCAATGTTTTGCCGTTGCCGGCCTGAGGAAACAAAAAGGAGTTTGCTATGACCGAACCTGCGACAAAGATGGAATTTGGCGGCAAAACCCAGGCGTCGACGGCAAAACTGGAACTCGACGGCAAAACCCATGAATTCAAGATACGAAGTGGTTCGGTAGGACCTGATGTCATCGACATCGGTTCGCTCTACAGCACCACCGGCGTATTTACCTACGATCCCGGTTTTACGTCGACGGCGAGCTGCGAATCGGAAATCACCTTCATCGATGGCGATGCCGGTATTCTCTTGCACCGCGGCTACCCGATCGACCAGCTGGCCGAGCACGGCGACTTCCTCGAAGTCTGCTATCTCTTGCTCTACGGAGAACTACCGACCAAGGCGCAGAAGGACGATTTCGACTACCGGGTGACGCGCCACACCATGGTGCATGAGCAGATGTCGCGCTTCTTCACCGGCTTTCGCCGCGATGCCCATCCGATGGCGGTGATGTGCGGCGTGGTCGGCGCGCTGTCCGCCTTCTATCACGATTCCACCGATATCTCGGACCCTTATCAGCGCATGGTCGCCTCGATGCGGCTGATCGCCAAGATGCCGACGATCGCGGCGATGGCGTATAAATACCACATCGGCCAGCCGTTCATTTATCCGAAGAACGAACTGAATTTCGCAGCCAACTTCCTGCATATGTGCTTCGCCGTGCCTTGCGAGGAATACAAGATCAATCCGGTGCTGGCGCGCGCGATGGAGCGCATCTTCATCCTGCACGCCGACCACGAGCAGAACGCCTCGACCTCGACCGTCCGCCTCGCCGGCTCGTCGGGCGCCAATCCCTTTGCCTGTATCGCTGCCGGCATCGCCTGCCTGTGGGGTCCTGCACATGGCGGAGCCAACGAGGCAGCCCTGAACATGTTGGGCGAGATCGGCCATGTCGATCACATCCCGGAATTCATTGCGCGCGCCAAGGATAAGAACGATCCGTTCCGATTGATGGGCTTTGGCCACCGCGTTTATAAGAACTACGATCCGCGCGCCAAGATCATGCAGAAGACCGCGCACGAAGTCCTGGGCGAGCTCGGCATCAAGGACGATCCGCTGCTCGACATCGCCATGGAGCTGGAAAAGATCGCGCTGACCGATTCCTATTTCATCGAGAAGAAGCTCTACCCCAACGTCGATTTCTATTCCGGCATCACGCTGAAGGCGCTGGGCTTCCCCACTACCATGTTCACCGTGCTGTTCGCGGTTGCCCGCACCGTCGGCTGGATCGCGCAGTGGAAAGAGATGATCGAGGACCCGCACCAGAAGATCGGCCGTCCGCGCCAGCTTTATACCGGTGCGCCGGAACGGGATTACGTGCCGATCGCGAAGCGGTGAAGGTAGCGAGTAGCGAGTAGCGAGTAGCGAGTAGCGAGTAGCGAGTAGCGAGTAGCGAGTAGCGAGTAGTAGCTGAAGCAGCTTGGCTGTTACGGCCAGCACCATTTCCTATTCGCTACTCACTACTCGCTCACTTCCTCACCATGCCCATCACCACCCCCGCCGCCATCTCGCCTGACGGCTTGTCGGTTGCCATACGCCCGGCGATGTCGGCAAAACCGTCCTTCTGCCAGGCGCGGTAGGCGGTATCGGAGAATAGCGCCTCCAGCTGGCGCGCCAGATAATGCGGACGCACATATTGGTTGTAGTGTTCCGGCACGACCGGCCGGTCGGCGATGAGATTGGGCAAGGCTGCGCTCCAAACTTTGATCAGTCCCTGCGCCATGCGCATGACCGGATCGAGCCGGTAGCAGGAGATCATCGGCACGCCCGCCAGTGCCAGTTCCAGCGATACCGTCCCCGACGCGATCAGCGCCGCATCGGCCTTGCCGAAGGTCTGCCATTTGCGTTCGGCATCAAGGATGATCTCCGGCTTCTCGTTCCAGCTCGCGACCGAGGTCCTGACCAGGTCGGCGACGTGCGGCACCGTCGGCAACAGCAAGCGCAAGCGGTGCCCGCGCGCCCGCAGGATCGATACCGTTTCGCCGAACGGCCCGACCAGGCGCCGCACCTCGCCGCGACGCGAACCGGGCAATACAAGCAACGTTTTCACACGGTCGGCGGAGAGGTCACGCGGCTGCGCCTGCGCCCTGGCGGCACTGACTATGCCCGGATCGTGTGCAAGGCGATGCCCGACATAGGTGCCGGGCGGCCCGCCCAGGCGAGCGAGTTCCTTCACCTCGAACGGCAGGATACAAAGAATGTGATCGACATATGGCTTCATCGCCGCCGCCCTGCCCGGCCGCCAAGCCCATACGCTCGGGCAGACATAGTGGACGATCGGGATCGTCGGATCGGCGGCGCGCACCTTCTTGGCGACGCGCAGCGAGAAATCCGGACTGTCGATGGTGATAAGGCAGTCGGGCTTTTCATCGACAATCGCGTTTGCCGTCTGGCCGATCCGCCGCATCAGGCGCGGCAGGTCGCGCAGGATAGCGCTAAGCCCCATCAGCGCGATCTCGCTGCCGTCGAACAATGGCGCCAAACCGAGCGCCTGCAAATGGCGGCCGCCGATGCCTACGAGCCGAACTTCGCGCCCGGTCATGCGCTTTAACGCCTGCACGAGGTCGGCGCCAAGCAGGTCGCCGGACTCCTCGCCGGCGACGACGGCTATCTTCAACGGCTGCTCATTCGCCATGCGCCGGCTCCGCAGCAGGCAGGCCGATCACGAACAGGCCGAGTGCATTGGCACGCCCGATGGTGGCAGGACCTTCGAGCACCAGCGAGCGGCCGGCTTCGACGGCAATGCCGGCCAGTCCGGCGGCATGCGCCGCCTCGACGGTCAGCGGGCCAATGGAGGGCAGATCGGCACGCAGTTCCTGACCGGGCTTGGCGCATTTGACCAAAACACCACGGCTCCTGCCAGCCAGCCTGCCGTGCCCGCGCAATTGTTTTGTCCGCTCGAGCAGCCCGTCTGTGCCCTCGACGCCTTCCAGCGCGATGGCGCGGCCACCAACCGCAACAGCCGCCTGGCCAATATCCAGCGCGCCGATAGCTTTTGCTGCAGCGTGCGCCGCCTCGATGTCGCGCCAGTCGGATTTGCGTGGCGCCATCTTGGTCAGCGGGCCTTCAGCGGCGACCAGTTCCGGCACGATCTCGTGAGCGCCGACAACCTTGATGCCGCTGCGCTCGATCCTGCGCACGAACAGTTTCAGCACCGTATCGTCCCCCCGGGTTACACCGACGAGAAGGCTGGGTAGCCAGGCGAGCAGGCCCAAATTGAGGCGCATGGCGCTCAGCCTGGGGCGGCGCGTAATATGTCCCGCGGTCACCAGATGCGTAACGTGATGCCGCTTGAGCATCGGCAGCAGCGAGCCGACGTCCTCCAGCCTCAAGCTTGCCTGCTCATAGGGCTCGAAATCGACTATGCGGTCGACCTCGCCCGCCGCCATGACGACGAAGGGAGGTTTGCCTTGCCGGGCGAGCGCTCGGGCAATTTCGACCGGGAGACTGCCGCCGCCGGCGATGATGCCGACCTTGGCATCTGGCGCGAGATCAAGGCCCTTTCCGGCAGCCTCAATCTTCGTCATCTGCCCTCAGTCTTCATCATCGGTATCGTCGCCGTCGCCACCTTTGAGCGACGGCACGGCATAGTGCCGCTTGCCGCGGCCAGCGATGAAATCGACGATCTTCATGGCGCTCGGCGACGAGGCGAATTCCGCCTTGGCGAACTCGATGTTTTCGCCGACGGTCCGAGAGCGATCGAAGATCGTGTTGTAGGCTTTGCGCAGCAAGTGGATCTCGGAACGCGGCAGGCCGGCGCGCTTCAGGCCAATGATGTTGAGGCCGCGAAGGCTGGCACGGTTGCCAACGGCGATGGCGTAGGGAATGACGTCGCCGACGATCGCCGAGCAACCGCCGAGAAAGGCGTTATCGCCGATGCGGACAAACTGATGAACCGCGGTAAGGCCGCCGATGTAGACATTGTCACCGACTTCGCAATGCCCGCCTAACGTCGCTTGATTGGCGAAGGTGGCGTTCCTGCCGACCACGCAGTCATGTGCAATGTGGGCATAGGCGAGGAAATTGCCGTTGTCGCCGATCGTCGTTTCGCCGCGGCTGGAATCGGTGCCGAGATGCATGGTGACGCCTTCGCGGATCGCGCAGTTCTCGCCGATCACCAGCGTGGTACGGCCGCCCTTGTGCTTGGTGTTCTGCGGCGGCCCGCCCAGTATCGCCATCGGATAGACCTTGGTCGATGCACCGATGGTGGTCGCGCCCATCACCGACACATGGCTGACCAGTTCGACACGGTCGCCGATCACGGCGTCGGGGCCGACGTAGCAGAAGGGTCCGATGCGGGCGCCTTCGCCGATTTGGGCGCCTGCCTCGATGACCGACGATGGATGGATGACTGTCTGGATTTTCATTAGCATTCGTTTGTCAGCCGCTTGCGACCATCATTGCCGAGATCTCGGCTTCCGCCGCCTTGGTGCCATCGACGAGGGCCTCGCAGGCGAATTTGAGAAGATTGCCGCGTTTCTTGATTTTCTTCACATGAATTTTCAATTGGTCGCCTGGAACGACCGGCTTGCGGAACTTGGCGTTGTCGATGGTCAGGAAATAAACCAGCGACGGCTTTTCCGTACCGAGGCTGCGGATGCAGATGGCGCCGGCCGTCTGCGCCATCGCCTCGATGATGAGCACGCCGGGCATGACCGGCTGGTCGGGGAAATGACCTTGGAAATGCGGCTCGTTTATGGTGACGTTCTTGATGCCGATGGCGGATTCGTCGCCATCTATGTCGACAATGCGGTCGATCATCAAGAACGGATAGCGGTGCGGCAGGAGCTTCATCAGCCGCATTATGTCAACCGCTTCGAGCGTCGCCGCTGCGATCTCAGCCATTTCCCCCCTCACCCTGTTTGCGCGTCCGTGCAAGTCTGCGCAAGGCCGCTATCTCGCGCATGGCTTCCGCCATCGGCTGCGCCGGATATCCTCCCCAAATCTCACCTGCAGGCACATTGCTCATAAACCCGCTTCTTGCGGCAAGCTTGGCCCCGGACCCGATGGTCAAATGATCCGCAAGGCCGACGCCGCCACCCATGGTGACGTTGTCGCCTACCGTCACGGAACCGGAAATACCCGAAAGCCCGGCTATAATGCAATTGCGGCCGATGCGAACGTTGTGGGCGATCTGCACCAGATTGTCGATCTTGGTGCCCTGGCCGATGATCGTGTCGGACATGGCGCCGCGATCGACGGTCGTATTCGAGCCGATCTCGACGTCGTCCTGAATGATGACGCGGCCGATCTGCGGAACCCGCTCCGGACCCTTGGCGCCGGCAACGAAACCGAAGCCATCCTGGCCGATCCTGGCACCGCCATGGATGATGACGCGATTGCCGATCAACGCATATTGCACGCTTGCACCTGGACCGACATAGCCGTCGCGGCCGATCTGAGAGGAAGGACCGATAACCGCATGCGGGGCAATGACGGTTCCGCTGCCGATGGCAGCGCGCGGCCCGATGACCGCGCCTGCTTCGATGATCGCACCGGCCTCGACATGGGCGGTCGGATCGACATGGGCGTGCGGCGAGATACCGGTTTCGCCGGTCATCGGTCCAGGCGTTGCAGCCGCCGGGAAAAGCAGGCGCCCGACCATTGCGAAAGCCTGCTGCGGGCGCGGATGCACCAGCACCGCAATGCCCGCCGGCGCCTTGCCGGCAAATTCGGCGGGGCAGAGAACCGCTGCCGCCCGCAGTGACTGCATCAGCGCGAAATTGCGCCTCCCATCGACGAAGACAAGCGCGTTCTCGCCGCCTTCGTTGGCGGGCGCCAGAGCCTCGATCGATACATCGGAGAGACCGGAATCGACAAGCGTCGAGCCGGTCAGATTCGCGACTTCGCCGGCCGTATACCGGCGTGAGGGCGCGAAGAACACCGGATCGGTCATTCCAGAAGCAATATCCAGCTAGCGCATGACCCCGGAAATCGGAAGTCGATCCTCGGAAAGGATCATGCGCAAAAACAAAGTGCTACAACATCCTTTGCGTGTCCAATAGGACGCGCTGCGCTGTAGTGTCGGGTCACCGCCCATCCGGATCCAAACGAGCCGGAAGCATCGTTACCCGCACATCAGAAGCGGGTCGATATACCGAAGTTGAATTCCTGCACGTCGTCGGTCTTTTCCTTCTTGACCGGGATCGCATAGTCGATGCGGATCGGACCGAAGGGCGATGCCCACATCAGGCCGACACCGACAGAAGCGCGCCATTCCATTCCGGTTGTCGACTGATCGACGAGGCCACTTGCAATCTTGCTGCCGTAGAGCGTTGCCGCATCGGCAAACACTGCCCCGCGGAGGCCGAAGCTTTCCGGGATAACCGGCAGCGGGAACTGGGCTTCGGCCGAGGCGTTGAAATAAGTGGTTCCGCCGAGATGGTCGTTGCGGTTGTCCAAGGCAACCGGACCGATGCCACCATATTCGAAGCCGCGGATCATACGGTCGCTGCTCTGGAAATGGTCGAAGACACGTAGATCGCCGCCGCCATATCCCTGGACATGGCCGGCGCCGCCGGAAATGAGGCCTACCAGATCCAATTGTTCGGACAACGTCTGATAGATGCTGCCGCGCGCCGTGACCTTGATGAACTTGGCGTCGCCGCCGACGCCGGCCACTTCGGTGTTGACATTGGCATAAAGCCCGTCATGCGGGTTCTTCATGTCGTCGATGGTGTTGTAGATCAGGCCGAGGCTGACCGACGACTTGAGCCATGGGCTCTCGTTAACTCCGTTTTGGATCGCCTGGGAGACGTTGCAACCGGCCATTGGGTCGCAGTCTTCGTCGAACTCGTACTTCTCTTGCGCGATATTGTACGCGAGCTGCGTCGTGATGTTGTCGGTGATCGGCAGACCGAAACGCACTGTCGCGCCCGTCGTATCGCTGTCGTAATGGTCGTAGTTTCGGCTCTGCTTGTAGATGTCGAAGCCGGCCGCGATGCGCCGCCCAAGGAAATAAGGTTCGGTGAAAGAGAAGCTGTAGTCGCGCGAGTTCTTGCCGCCGCCCGCCGCCACCTTGATGAATTGGCCGCGACCGAGGAAATTGCGCTCACTGATAGAACCTTCGACGGACGGACCTGACGTTTCGCCACCAGTCGAATAGCCGGCACCGATCGAGAATTCACCGGTCGACTTCTCGACTACGTCGACCACCAACACGACCTGGTCCGGCTCAGAGCCCGGAACGGTGGAAATCTCGACTTTCTCAAAATAATCGAGCGCTTCCAGCCGCCTCTTCGCGCGCTGGATGAGAACCTGGTTGAACGCATCGCCTTCGCTGACATCGAATTCGCGGCGAATGACGTAGTCGCGCGTTCGATCGTTTCCGCGGATCTCGATGCGCTCGATATAGGCCTTGGTGCCCTGGTCGATTGTATACACAACCGAGATCGTGTGGTTTTCGAAGTTGCGATCGCCGCGCGGCGTCACCTGGGCGAAGGCATAGCCCGAACCGGCGACTTTCTCGGTCAGCGCGATGATCGTGTCCTCGACGTCCTTGGCGTTATAGACATCGCCCTTGTGGGTCTGGACTACCGATTCAAGCGACTTGCTGTCGACCTCGGGGATTGTGCTTTCGACACTGACATCGCCGAACGTATAACGCTCGCCCTCCTGCACCGTGATGGTGACGGTGTATTTGTTGGTGGTGTCGTCGAGTTCGCCGACAGCCGAGACGACCTGGAAGTCGGCATAGCCGTGATTGTAATAGAAGCGGCGCAACAGCTCTTGGTCGGCCCGCAGCTTGTCCTCGTCATAGACGTCGTCGCGCAGCACGAAGGAAAGGAAGGACGAGCGCTTGGTGGAGATGATGTCCGACAGACGGCGGCTCGAATAGGCGCTGTTGCCGACGAAATTGATCGCTGCGATCTGGGTGCGGCCGCCTTCGTTGATGTTGAAGACCACGTTCACGCGGTTGTCGCCGAGATCCATGATCTGGGTGGTCACGGCGGCGTCGTCGCGGCCGATACGCCTGTAAGCGGCCTTGACCGCCTCAACGTCGGTGTCGAGTTGCTGTTGCGAGAAGGTGCTGCGCGGCTTCAATTGCACCGCAGCTTCAAGCGCGTTGTCCTTGAGCTTCTTGTTGCCCTGGAACAGCACCTGGTTGACGACCTGGTATTCGGAAACCTTGATGACCAGCGTCGATCCGACTTGGTTGATCTGCACGTCCGAAAACAGCCCGGTGCCGAACAGCGCCTTGACCGCATCGTCGATGTCGGAGCTGGAAAACGCCTTGCCCGGCTTGATCGTCACGTAATTGCGGATGGTGTCCGCGTCGACACGCTGATTGCCGGTGACTTCGACTCTGGAGACGACAGCCGCCTCGGCGGCCGATGTGGCAACGAACTGCACTGCGAGCGCGCCTGGTACAACCAGAGCGGCGGACATAGCCACCGCGGACGCGGCGCTCAGAAACTTGGATGCTGCCTTCATCGGGCTTTTGTACCTTTTCTCGAAGTCCCCACGGCGAGAAAACCGGACGTGCGGTAATTCCCCTACCGTATTAACCGGATTTTCCCTACACGCAAGGCTTCTGGTTAATTTGTATTTACTTAACCCTGTGGCGTGGCTTTCGCGTCACGCATATCCCCACGCATGGTAAACGGCGTCTCAACATTGCTCGTGCCGAAGCCAAATTCCTTCATGATTTCAGCACCCAAACAGATCGTTCCAGAAAACAAAGCCCATGAAGCCGAGCACCAATATGAGGCCGCTTCGGTAAGCCATTTCCATCATCCGTTCGGACACCGGCCGCCGGATGACAGCCTCCACGCCGTAGAACAGAAGATGCCCTCCGTCGAGGGGGGGAATCGGCAAAAGGTTGAGAATCCCGATCCCGACTGACAGGAATGCAACAAGCTGTACGAGCCATTCAAAGCCGAGCTTTGCCGCCTGACCCGACATCTTGGCGATCTTGATAGGGCCGCCCAGCTGGCACTTGTCCTCGCGACCGACAACGAAACGTTGCAGGAACTGGCCGGTGCGCTGAATGACGTGTCCGGTTTCCTGGACCGCTGCCCCGACCGCCCCGGCCGGACTGTAGGTGATCAGCCGTGGCTGGCCGAGTTCCTTGTTGTTGACGACGCCGATCACGGCCACCTGGACCTTGTTGCCCAGTGCGTCCTGTTGTTCCATCAAGCGCGGCGTCGCCGTGACGGTGATTTCCTTGCCGCCGCGTAGCATGACGAAGGTGATGCTGTCGCCGGCACGGCCGGAGACCAGACGCTGGACGTCGGCAAAGGTCTCGACCTTGCTGCCGTCGACGCTGACGAATCGGTCGCCGGGCATGATGCCGGCCGCCGCCGCCGGACTGCCGACGGTAACCTCAGCCACCATCGGCTCCAGCACGGGACGGCCATGGACAGAAAAAAGCACGGAAAAGACAGCGATCGTCAGCAGGAAGTTGAACAGCGGCCCCGCCACCACTGTCGCCGCGCGCTTCCAGATCGGCTGCGTGTGGAAGGCGACCTTGCGTTCTTCGTCGCTCAGCGCCTCGATCTCCTCCGAGCTGGGCTGGCTCGACGTCGCGTTCATGTCGCCGACGAACTTGACGTAGCCGCCGAGCGGTATGGCGCAAAGCTTCCAGCGCGTGCCGCGGCTGTCGTTGAAGCCGATGATTTCAGGACCAAAACCGATCGAAAAGGCCTTTGCGCCGATACCGCACCAGCGGCCGACGAGGTAGTGGCCCATTTCGTGGACGAAAACGACCACGGTCAGCACGAACAGGAAAGGCACCAGCGTGCCGAGGACAAAGCCCTCTGTGCTGAAAACCGCGTGAAGAATCTCGTTCAATTCATGCCCTCAAATTCATCCACGGCGCAGGTCACGCTGCGACTGTGACATCAATCCAGGCGAATCCATGGCGCAACCCGCGCCAGCCCGCCGTCGGATGCCGCTCAAACCGGGAACAGTCCCTGTGCGGGATGGTCGGCGGTCGCGGAAATCCAGCCGATGACGTATAGGGCGAAAGCCGCCGCGACAAGCCCGTCGACCCGATCCATGATGCCGCCATGGCCGGGTATTAGCGCGCCGGAGTCCTTACGGCCGTGGCGTCGCTTGATCCATGATTCGAACAGGTCGCCGGCTTGCGCGACGATCGAAAGCACCAGTGCGATCACGCCAAGCACGACAACGTTGCCCGTTCCGGCTACGGCGGCCAGAAGCAGCCCGGCCACCACGCCGCCGATCGCCCCGCCGAGCGCCCCGCTCCGCGTCTTGCCCGGCGAGATCGACGGCGCCAGCCTTGGACCACCGACGGAGCGGCCGACGAAATATGCAAAAATATCGGTCGCCCAAACCACGGCGAACAGAAAGAGGATGGCCAGCAGCCCGGAACGGTCGCCGTCGCGCAAGAAGGCCAGCGACAGGCCGGAAACCGCCGCATAGGCAAGGCCGGATGCTTCCCACGGTCCTGCCTTGCGCATCGACGCCGCGATGGCAGCGACAGCAACCAGAGCCGCGACGAGCGGCAGCAGCAAAGACGCAGGCAGGCCGGCGATGAGGGCACCGATAAAGACCACGATCAGCGCCTCGGGCAGAAAGCGGAAACCTGCCGTAGCATTAGCACCTGCCGGCGCAACGGGGCGGCTCATCCGCGTCCACTCGTAGAAGATCACCGCCGCCATGGCAGCGCAAAGCAACCGGAAGGGCAGTCCGCCAAGCCAGGTCAGGCCGAGCGTAACGATGGCAAGCACGACGGCCGAAATGACGCGGAGCTGAAGGTTGCTCATCCCTCAGCCCGAGGCGACGTCTTGGGCGGCAAGTCCGCCGAAGCGGCGCTCGCGGCCGGCGAAATCGCGCAGTGCATCGGACAGGTGCTCGCGACTGAAGTCGGGCCAGTAGCAAGGCAAAAAAACAAGTTCGCTGTAGGCGGCCTGCCATAACAGGAAATTCGACAGCCGAAGCTCGCCGCTGGTGCGGATAACCAGTTCCGGGTCCGGAATGCCCTCTGTATCGAGCGAGTTGGCGAAGGACTCTGCCGTGATCGCTTCGCTGTCGATCTCGCCACGCGCCACCGCCGCGGCGAGCTTGCGCGCTGTGCGGACGATCTCGTCGCGCCCGCCATAATTGAAGGCGATGACCAGCGTCAGCGCCTCGTTGCGGAGAGTGAGCGTTTCGGCTTCCTCGAGCAGGCCTCTTATGTCGGGCTGCAGCCCTGCCCTGTCACCGATGACCCTGATTCGGACGCCGCTCTGGTGCAACTCGGCGAGATCGCGTCGGATGAAAAGCTTCAGCAGGCCCATGAGGTCGCTGACTTCGGATTTCGGCCGTGACCAGTTTTCCGACGAGAAAGCGTAGACGGTCAGGAAGGAGATGCCCAGGTTAGGGGCGGCGCGCACCGTCTTGCGCAGCGCTTCGACGCCGGCGCGGTGACCGGCGAGCCGCGGCAAGCCGCGCGCCTTGGCCCAGCGTCCGTTTCCGTCCATGATGATCGCGACATGCGCGGGCGTTGCCATGTTCTCGCTTCCGGGCCAGCCGTGGCCAGACCCTAGACCTGCATGATTTCCGCTTCCTTGTCGGAAAGCAGGTGGTCGATGGTGCTGATTGTCTCGTCGGTTAGTTTCTGAACCTGGTCGGCCCGTTTGCGGTGGTCGTCCTCGCTGATGTCGCCGTCCTTTTCCGCCTTTTTCAGAAAGTCCATGCCGTCCCGGCGAACGTGACGCACAGCGACGCGGGCATTCTCGGCATAGCCGTGCGAGATCTTGACAAGCTCCTTGCGGCGCTGCTCGTTGAGTTCAGGCAACGGGATCCTGAGATTGGTGCCGTCTACGATTGGATTGAAGCCGAGATTGGATTCACGGATGGCGCGGTCGACGGCACTGACCATCGACTTGTCCCAGACCGAAACCGAGATCATGCGCGGCTCCGGCACCGACACGGTTGCCACCTGGTTGATCGGCATGGCGGTGCCGTAGGCCTGCACCTGGATGGCGTCGAGCAGGCTGCTCGAGGCGCGGCCGGTGCGCAGCGAAGCCAGATCATGCTTGAACGCGGCGATCGCCCCGTCCATGCGCCGTTTGAGATCGTCGTATTCGCCACTCATCATCGTCTCCTCGACCCGTTTAGCCCGGGTTCACTGCCTTGAGGGTAAAACCCTGTTCGAGCCTCAATCCGCGAACTGGTCCCTCTTTCGGGTTCACGGTCCGGATTAATCGTCGGCGACAACCGTGCAACGGCCGCCGCCACGCAGGATATCACCGAAACCACCCTTCTCGTGGATCGAATAGACGATTATCGGAATGTTGTTTTCGCGCGCAAGTGCAATCGCCGCGGTATCCATGATCGAAAGCCCGCGTTTTATGACGTCGCTATGGCTGATGCGCTCGAAGCGTGTCGCGTTCGGGTCCTTCTTGGGATCAGCCGAATAGACGCCATCGACCTGAGTGCCCTTGAACAAAGCATCGGCGCCGATCTCGGCGGCGCGAAGGGCTGCAGCCGAATCGGTAGTGAAAAACGGATTGCCGGTGCCACCGGCGAAGATGACGACCTTGCCCTGGTTCATGTAGGCGGTTGCCTGACGCTGCGAAAAACTTTCGCACAGCTCGGGCATGGCGATCGCCGACAACACCACGGCGTCGACGCCGATCTTGTTGAGCGAGGTGCGTAGCGCCAGCGAATTGATGACCGTGGCAAGCATGCCCATATGGTCGCCGGTGACGCGGTCTCCGCCTTTTGATGCAACCGCGACGCCGCGAAAGATGTTGCCGCCGCCGATGACGACACCGACCTCGATGCCCAGTGCGCGGGCCTCGGCAATGTCGGCGGCGATGCGGTCGACCACCGATACGTCGATGCCGAAATGCTGTTCGCCCATCAACGCTTCGCCCGACGCTTTCAGCAAGACACGTCGGTAGAGGGGCTTCACCGTCATCTGGTCCTCGTCATCATGCGTGTGACGCGCTTCGGTGGCGCCCCGAAACACTGGGCGTTCCGATACACGAAGGGCGCCGCCCAGTAACCCCGCGCCCCCGCCGGCAAATTTTAAAAGGGGGAAGGGGTTACCGCGGTCTAATATAAACAAAAAACGCAGACGAACAACAAGAAGGTGTTTATATAGGGGGTGGGCGGAT